>CAYNST010000100.1:0-13109 GCA_964399955.1 uncultured Cellvibrionaceae bacterium
GCCTAACGGAGCCCGCACCGGTTGGTGGGCTAGCCGTTCATCATTCCGCCCAGCACCTCTTCTGCGCATGCCATTTTGTTGTCTACTGAACCGGTCCACGGCCCCCAGAACTCGGGGTTGATGGTGTCTCCGTTGTTACCTAAGCTCTGCAGCCGCTGCTGATCCTGCTCCGTCAACACCTGCTTGGGCAAAGGCTGCAAATGGCAGACATCGTTTGCAGACATCCCCAGCATTGCCCCTACCCGCGTGCCATAATCATCGTGCACCAACAGCAGATGCCACAGCATTCTCTCCTGAACATCGCGCTCGCATTGCGCCAGCAGGCCGCCCATGGTGTCCACCAGATCGTCGCGCTCCCACTGCATCATGGTTTCGTATCTTGCGCGAGCCTGCACGTAATCATTGCGCCGCTCCAAAACGCTGCGGGTCAGTTGGCCGCGGATTTCCGGCGGATTGTTCGGCACACTTTGCTGTGATTCCTGTAGCCCGTCATGCAGGGACGGTTCGTAGTTGACATGAGGATTCTGGCCTGGCGCCAGGTCTCTATAAAACGACATGAGCCCGCCGGACTGATTGGTTTGCTGCACGGCATTTTTGGGTTGATTGACCGGTAACTGCAAATAGTTGGGGCCCACTCTGTAGCGCTGCGTGTCCGAGTAGGAGAAGGTTCGGCCCACCAGCATTTTATCATCAGAGAAATCCAGGCCGTCCACCAGCACGCCGGTACCCATGGCAATCTGCTCGCTTTCATTGTGAAAATCCTGAACATTTCGGTTCAGAGTCATCACACCAATCTTGCGCAATGGAAAGTCCCGCTCAGGCCATATCTTGGTGTCATCCAGCGGGTCCCAGTCCAGTTCCGGATGGTCGTGATCCTCCATGATCTGCACCAACACATCCCACTTCGGATAATCTCCGCGTTCAATCGCCTCGTAGAGATCCTTGGATGCACTGCCCAGTTCCTGCCCCTGAACCTTGGCCGCCTCGGCTGCAGTGAGACTGGCCACACCCTGATGCGGGTGAAAATGATACTTCACCAACACAGTCTCGCCCTTGGCGTTGACCATCTTATAGGTGTTAACGCCGAAGCCTTCCATATGCCTGTAGGATGCAGGTATCCCCCTGGGACTGAACAAATGCGTCAACATATGCATGGATTCAGGCGCTTGACTCATGAAATCGAAAATGCGGTTGGGCTCTTGCCGAAAGGTAACGGGGTCTGGCTTTAGCGAATGAATAACATCCGGAAATTTGATGGCATCGCGAATAAAAAATACAGCAAGATTGTTGCCGACCAAGTCCCAGTTGCCGTCTTCCGTATAGAATTTTACTGCGAAACCCCGTGGATCACGTGCAACTTCAGATGAATCGCGACCGCCTATGACGGTGGAAAAGCGAATGGCCAGCTCCGTTTTTTTACCCGCCTCCTGAAACAGTTTGGCGCGAGTGTACTTCGATGCCGGTTCGTCACCAATCTTACCGGATGCTTCGAACACACCGTAAGCCACAAACCCGCGAGCATGCACTACCCGCTCCGGTATGCGTTCGCGGTCAAAATGACTGATTTTTTCTAAGAATTGATAATTTTCCAAGGTTGCAGGGCCGCGACTGCCCACCGTCCTCTGCGATTGATTATCGTATACTTCATGACCCTGCCGGTTGGTCAGGGTGCGGTGAGTCTGAATGTCATTGGTCTTCTTATCCACAACGTGGTCCTCGCTCCAGTAGGTATCTCAGCAGACAGCGGCAAAGCGAATTGTATGGCCACTGCAGCGGACTGTCTGCTATTGGTGACAAGCCCGCCAAAAGACGTCACATAGAATTTAACGGGTTCTTTGCTGTGAGGGGAATATACAGGCGGAAATTATTCCAATATTTGGGACAGGCAAACCACCGCTTGCGCAGCGCCCATGACCTGCGCAAGCTCAATGGCCGTTACCCCGCTTCCGGTTTGGCGCCTGGGATCCGCACCCTGCGTGAGCAGAAATTTAATAATTTCGACGCGATCAAACATGGCGGCAAACATCAACGGCGTTTTACCGTCGTAGGTGCTGGCGTTCACGTTAGCGCCGTGGGCCAGCAGTAATTGCACCATCGGCAGGTCGCCCTTGAAAGCGGCCCCGATCAGTGGCGTCTGCCCAAGATCGTTGGCAAGCTCCGGGTCTGCGCCGCACTTCAGCAACAGCTCGGCCGTGTCTCTGTGACCGTGATAGCTCGCCAACATGAGCAGGCTGTCGCCCTTGCCGTCTCTCAGATTGGGCACCAGGCCCATCTCGAACAGCCCTTCCAATCTGCGTGTATCGCCGGCTCTAGCCAGCTGGAACAGTTCCTGCACCAGCTCATAGGTTTCTGCATCCAAATTGCAGGGCATGTTTTGGGCCGGGCCGGTATGACTGGCGGCGATATTTTCATTCATGGCTGGCCTCTCGGTTCATGCCGTAATTGTACCCCTTTGCAGCAAAATTAGCTTGGAGCAACGCAACAATCATTGGCTTCCACCTTTTACTATTGCGCACGCCGTCTGTTGCCCCCTTCAAGGCTACCCTACAGGCGTTCCCTCCGCTTCCGGACAGGATAAAGGCCAAAAAGTAGGCAGCTCTAGGCAAATCCGGGTATCGGCTGATCAGCTAGGTACAAAGATTGGGCGGAAGCAATGTTGCATTGCCGCCGCCAACCGTTTACCACTGTATTGCTTCACAGCAAGTCAGATACCCGCCGTTAGCGCTTCTTGAAACACCAACTCAGCAGAAAGCCGACTGCAAGCGCCACCCCTACCGCTTCGAGCGGACGCTCTCGAATTTGAATCATCGTGTTTTGAGTTAGTCTTTTTTGAGACTCCTTCAGATGGGCGCCCTGCTCGCTGAGCACATGCGCTGCCTGATTGGCACCGCTGAGCACTTTATCGGTCGCCTCGTGCGTTGCAGCAGATGCGCTGCTGATGGCTTTATGTACATTATTTTTGGTGCTTTCAACACCGCGCGTTACAGCGGTTTCCAAATTTTTCAAGTTAGACTTATCCATGATGACCTCTGTGGGATGATGATTGCGGGTCAGAATCCATCACCGATTTTTCCCGATGAAACAGCCGATTCAACCGTTTGCTTAAAGTAGAGCTTCTTACCCTACGCACCACCGGGCCGTTTGGCTTCATCTACAATCTCAACCGCCCGCCGTGACAGTCTCTGGCCCGGCCCGCCTTCCACCGGCCACTGCGGGTGACTACAATGGTCGCAGGTGATGCCAGGCATGGGCCAATCTGAAAGGATAGATGTGCAGGCGACAGGCGTGAGACCATGCCACCCGGCTCAAGTCTCACATTCATGAGTCCGCTCTTACGCTTGGCTAATCCGTATCCGAGCGGGCTACTGCAGCAGGTAATCAATGACAAAGACAATTGCTAAACGGGCTGCAGCCGCCCGCACCAAGATGCCCGAGGACTTCGCCTGGCATAGGGCCAGTGCGCAACAGGTGCTAGAGCGTCTGGGCGTTGACGAGCAAAGCGGGCTCAGCGCAGAGGAAATAGCGTTGCGCCGCGCCCAGCACGGGGCAAATAATCTGGCAGCCGCCCGGCAGACGTCGGCATGGAAGCGTCTGCTGACGCAGTTTACGCAGCCCTTGATGTACATCCTGGTGATTGCGGCAACAGTCACGCTGGCCCTGGGTGAAGTCGTGGACTCTGCTGTTATTTTCGGCGTGGTACTCATCAACGCTACGGTCGGATATCTGCAGGAAGCCAAGGCCGAGCAGGCAATTGCAGCACTCTCACGTTTGGTGGTGACTGAGGCGACCGTGCGCCGGCAAGGCCGCCGACAGCGAGTGGATTCCCGGGAGCTGGTGCCGGGCGACATCGTATTACTGCAGTCCGGAGATCAAGTGCCAGCCGACCTCCGCCTGCTGACCGTTCGCAATCTGAACGTGGATGAATCGGCATTGACGGGAGAATCGGTGCCGGCAGAAAAGGCTTGCGAGCACCTGGCCCAACAGACGCCGCTCGCGGAGCGCAACAATTGCGCCTACGCCGGCACTCTGGTCACCTGGGGCCAGGGCGAGGGGGTTGTGACCGCTATTGGCAACCAGACAGAAACCGGCCGCATTGCCCGCCTGATTGATACCGCCACAGATCTCTCGACACCGCTCACCCGCAAAATTGCTCAACTGAGCAAGCTGCTGCTGTGGCTTACCCTGGCATTGGCTGCCATTACCTTTGCGGTTGGCATATTGCGCGGCAACCCCTTGGTCGACATTTTCATGGCGGCTGTCGCCCTTGCCGTGGGCATGATTCCGGAGGGGCTGCCAGCGGCGGTGACCATCACCTTGGCCATTGGGGTCTCCCGCATGGCGCGCCGGCGGGCCATTATTCGCAAGCTTTCAGCCGTGGAAACCCTGGGCAGCACCACTGTGATCTGCTCTGATAAAACCGGCACCCTCACCGAAAACCAAATGACAGTGCAGCAGATTTTTGCCGGTGGGCAATACTACCGGCTGAGCGGCGCAGGCTATGAACCCGCCGGCGATATCTCCTGCGAGGGCGAACCCACTTTAGTCAAGCAACAGAGTGCCATCTACGAAACCCTGAAAGCAGGGCTGCTGAACAATGACTCACAGCTACTGCGGGTTGATCAGAAGCTGAAGGTGGAGGGCGATCCAACCGAAGCGGCCCTGTTGGTGGCCGCCAAAAAAGCCGGGCTGATCGCAGAAGATGAACATGAGAATCACCCCCGGGTGGATGTGGTGCCGTTTGAATCCGAGCATCAATTCATGGCCACCTTACACAGCCGTGGTGAGGGTGAGTCTCGCCTGATCTACAAAAAAGGCGCTGTTGAGAGGTTGCTGGAATCCTGTACTCACACCTTGCAAAACGACGGCAGCGTGAAGCCCATTGACAGGGAAGACCTGCGCAAAGTAGCAGATGACATGGCATCCCAGGGCTTACGCGTGCTCGCTTTTGCCCGTCGCGAGGTGGCGCATGACCAACTCCAATTGCATCACGACCAGGTCAAGACCGGCCTAGTCTTTCTTGGTCTGCAAGGCATGCTGGATCCTCCTCGAGCAGAAGCCGTAGTCTCTGTACACAAATGTCAGCAGGCCGGCATTCAAGTTAAAATGATTACCGGTGACCATGCCCAAACGGCTCGCAGTATAGCCACACAACTGGGATTACGCAGCGTGGACGGGGGTGAGCTGTCAGCCATAACCGGCAGCCAGCTTGATCAGTTAAACGACCAGGAGCTTCCAGCAGTTGCCGAGCGCACTGCGGTCTTTGCACGGGTTGCACCAGAACAAAAACTGCGCCTGGTAAGAGCCCTGCAGGGGCAAGGCCACATCGTGGCAATGACGGGTGATGGCGTCAACGACGCACCCGCTCTGAAGCAGGCCGACATAGGAGTGGCCATGGGCGTGGGTGGCACCGAGGTTGCCAAGGGAGCGGCCGACATGTTGCTTACCGACGACAACTTTGCCAGCATTGAAGCAGCAGTCGAAGAAGGACGCAGTGTTTTTGACAACCTGAGTAAATTTATCATCTGGACCCTGCCGACCAATACGGGCGTTGCATTGATACTGATGATCTCTGTCTTTATCGGCACAGACCTGCCGGCGCTGCCGGTCCAGCTGTTGTGGATCAACATGAGTACATCCGTACTGCTGGGACTGATGCTGGTCTTCGAACCCAAAGAGGACGGCCTGATGCAGCGCCCGCCACGGCACCCCGATGAGCCTATCGTGACCCGGCCGGTAATATTGCGTACAGCCCTGGTGGCAGTAATGATGATGATGGGAGCCTTCGGTGCGTTTTTGTGGGAACTGGATGTTAGAGGTGGCAGCCTTGAACAGGCGCGCACCACGGTAGTCAATGTGATTGTGATGGTAGGCGTATTTTACCTGTTCAATTGCCGATCGCTTCGGCGTTCAGTTTTGGCCATTGGCTTGTTCGGCAACCCCTGGGCCTTTGCAGGCGTTGCTGGCGCAATGGCAGCTCAACTGGCCTTCACCTACACGCCTTTTATGAACAACCTGTTTCACAGCGCACCCATAGACGGCCCTGCATGGCTTTATGTTGTGGGCGTTGGACTTGCAACCTTTCTGGTCGTTGAAGTCGAGAAACGTGTGCGCAGGAGCCGGGAGGCTCAGCGGCAATGAGTGCCGCTGGCGGTTAATTGAAAAGCCGGCCTGCGCTGATCCGCTGGACAATCAACAAGCCCTGGCCGAGACTAAGCAGTCGACGACCGCCGGCCCTGCCCTCGCGCTGCAAATATGGCAAGCGGCGGTAGGGCGCGTGCAACAGATCCCGCACCGCCATCGCATCCGTAGGGTTCTGCAGTGACGGCATCCACTCAACAATGAACAAGGAATCATTATGCAAATTCAGGTCAATACCGACAACCATATTCAAGGTCGCGAAAAACTGGTAGCTGAGGTAGAGCAAACCGTAGAAAGCAGCCTGCGACACTACAGTGCGCAGATTACCCGCATCGAAGTTCATTTGAGTGACGAAAACAGCCACAAAGGCGGCGTGCAAGACAAACGCTGCATGATGGAAGCACGACTCGAAGGCCTGCAGCCGGTCGCAGTGACCCACCAAGCAGACACGTTGAGCCAAGCCCTGGATGGCGCCGCTAAAAAAATGAAAGCCACGTTGAGCAGCACCCTGGGCCGACTCGGCAATCGCTAAACGCTAACTGGGAGGCCGGTTCAACAAGCCTCCCGCTACAACAAGACCCCTTGCCTTGTCGCCCCTTCGGTTTCCGATGGGGCGACACTCGCTCTACGGCACATGGAGTTCCTGCAGGCCCCAAGCAAATGTCCCGGCTCACAAGTTCTACTGCACAAGTCGTGTGACAAACCGAGTTGTCCACCGCACACACTTCTGTCACGGCTCACCGGCAACAGTGCCCGCCTTGGCAATCATGAAGTAGCCGCCCTCCTACGATCTTGACTGCCCCTCCTGCTGCAACAGATGTCTTGCGTAAGCGTCAGGAGCAAACCGCTTGAAAGTATTACATCGGCCGCCCAAGCGTTACAATTTTTGCTGGATCCTGCTGAAGAGGCTGCTTCTATCTCCGGGGGCGAGCCTCGCTTTGAAAGAAAATATTGCTGGAGGTTTTTTTTAGATCCAGCGCCACCCATTATGCGTTTGGCCATCAGCGCAGGAGCTTGGCGTAACCGCATGGACGGCAAAATCCGAGCGTTGTGATGTGCCCCCTATTCACGCAAACCCCGGTCTTTGTCGGGTCTTAACGCATTTATCAACCATGATGGCCCTGCGTAGGCTCAGGCCAACACTCGCTCGCTAACCGAACGCTTAATCCCCCTTTGAACATGGACCGCTCTGGCACCAAACAAATGAAAAACTGACACTTTTTTGTTAGTGACTGTTTTTTGGCACAAGTCTGGCTTGGTCCTATCCGAGCAAAAACTTAGCGTCATGTGAGACGCAAATGACCGTAACCATTTTTGGGAGTGAATTATGAAAATTCAAACGGTAAGCAAATTGGCACTGGCAATAGCACTGGCTGGATCGGCTGCGACCGGTTTGGCGCAAGGCGCAACTGGAGAAGTTGGCGCGGGCGATGCCACCATGGGTTCAGCCGGAACGGCTGGCGCTAGCACTACAGGTACGACTACTACCGGCACCGTGGGCGGTCCGACCGACACCACGGGAACAACGGGCAGCATGGGTGCAGGCACCGCCGGCACCACCGGGGACACGGGGGCGGCAGGTGCCGGGCAAGATGCCTTGGGTGAAAGTAGCCAGACGGGCGGCGCTGCCGGCACCGACGAGCTCGACAGCGGCATGGGCACGGCCGGCACCGGCGGCGGCATGCAAGGTGATGCCCCAGGAACAACCGGCATGGGCACAACAGGTACAACCGGTGACACCGGCATACAACAGGATGACGGGCTGAGTGCAGCCGGAACCAGCGGCACTATGGATGGCGCAGGCGTTGACTCTGAAGGCGGCATGAACACCGGTGAAGATACGCTGGGCACAACAGGTACAACCGGTTCGGTCGGCATGGAGCAAGATGGCGAACTGGGCACCACTGGCTCCATGACAGATGACAATCTGGGCACGGCGGGAACCACGGGCGAAATGGGCGACGACGATTTCGGCACCGCAGGAACCACTGGCTCCACAGATGACGAAATGGGCACTGCGGGAACAACAGGCACCCTGGGTGGCAGCGCCGGCCAAACGGGCACAACCGGTGTCACCGGGTCCGCAGGTCAGGATACCGGCACACTGGAAGCTGACGACAGCGACTGGCAGGACGACTCGCTAAGCGGCGTTGACCAAGGCGACGGCGGGCTTTACAACGACAACTGATGCCATCCGTTCTTGGCTAAACCCGCATTCACCGGCGCTAAAGGCGCCGGTGAATGTTCAGTACCAACCACACTTCTTCCCACATCCCTTTCGGGCACTTGTGTAGCCCCCCCGCCTGCGGGTGTTGGCCGCGGCCGGTCTTTGCAACAATCAACAAACCGCCCACTGTACCTGTCGCTTCACCGGCCCGGACAAATCCGTATCTTCAACAACCTGCAAGCAAATGATTTTTGCTCCAGCGCATTCCATTGGCGCTCGCCTATACTCAGTCACAGGCAAGTGTCAACGCTGCCGCCGGAAAAGTTGTCTTCACTGGAAGCAACCCGGGCGCGGCGTGGCAGTTTAGTGAGCTACCAGCGGCCATCAGACAAACTTGAATAAACCCCCACAGTTTCTTTCATTCGAGGTTGATAGTGAAAATAGCAACGCGCCTGTATCTGGGTTTTGGTCTGATGCTTCTCATGCTGGTGGGTGTAGCCCTGCTGGGTATCATGAAAGTCAGTTTCATAGACTCCACCTTGACCCGCGTCAACGACTTTGACAGCAAAAAGCAGCGTTATGCCATCAACTTTCGCGGCAGTGTGCACGACCGTGCCATCGCCGTGCGCGACGCCACCTCGAGCGCGGTCAACAGAGACGGTCACCTGGCAGACATCCGTCAACTGGATGCATTTTATCAGGAGTCCGCCCAACTCATGGCCGCCGTCTTTGCGGCCGACGACACGGTTACCCCAACCGAGCGGCGTTTACTGAATGATATTACCGCCATGGAAAAACAGGCTCAGGCACTGGTGGCAAAAGCATTGCTCATGATTGACAGCAGTGAGCTTGAACAGGCGCGCCAATTTGTGCAAACCGAGGTGGCGCCCGCCTACACCCACTGGCTCTCGTCCATCAACGCATTCATAGACCATCAGGAAGAGGCCATCGAGCAGCACCTGGAACAGGTACGCACCGTCAGCGGCGGCTTCAAAAACCTGATGCTGTTGATGACCGGTGTGGCAGTCGTACTGGGCATGGTACTTAGCTACAACGTGGTAGTGAGGCTTACCCGTACCATCGGTGGTGAACCGGACGCCGCAGCACAGCTGATCAAACAGATTGCCGCAGGCGATCTCACCCAAGCCATAACCACCCCCTACCCCGAAAGCATCATGGGCGCGGTTGCGGTCATGACATCTAAGCTCACAGGCACCATTCGCGATGTGAGCGAAACCGCAAGCGCGCTGGTGGAGGCAGCGGACCAACTGGCCAAAACGGCCACTGATACCCAGCGGCTGATGCAGACGCAAAGGGAACAAACCACTCAGGGTGCAGCGGCGATAGAACAGATGGCAGCCACAGTGCAGGAAGTTGCCAGACATACGGTGGACGCCGCTAACTTGGCACAGACTGCAGATCAGGAAGCCGCCACAGGCAGTCACGAAGTGAACAAAACCATCGCTTCAATTGACGCGCTGGCGCGGGAAGTAGAAGCCGCAGCCAAAGTGATTCACCAACTGTCTGACAACAGTGGCAAGATCGGCAGCGTTGTGGAAGTGATCGAAAACATCGCCGGCCAAACCAACCTGCTGGCTTTGAATGCCGCCATAGAGGCGGCGCGAGCTGGCGAACACGGCCGCGGCTTTGCCGTGGTGGCCGATGAGGTCCGGGCACTGGCAAGCCGTACGCAGGCGTCGACCAGAGACATCCAAATGCTGATTGAAAAAATGCAATCAAGTGCTGTTGATGCCGTCGCGGTGATGGAACTGGGTCGCGGCAAGGCGTCAGACAGTGTGGCCCAGGCTAAATCCGCCGGCGGCTCCCTGGAAAAAATCAACTTATCTGTGGCGTCAATCAATGACATGAACGCCCAGATCGCCACCGCTGCGGAAGAGCAGTCCATGGTGGCCGAAGAAATTCATCGCAATATCAGCAGGATCACCGAAGCGTCCGCCCAGGCTGCAGCCGGCTCTGACCTCACAACATCCGCCAGCCGGGAACTTGTGCTCATGGCTACCCGACTGCAGAAAAACGTGGCGCAATTCAAGGTATAGCCCTGCCCACCCGCCAACCCTCGCCCCCCACTCCGCCAAGGGGGCTTTCTGTGCGGTTACAGCACTCCGTTAGCGCTTCAGCGTATAGCTTGACGACTCGAACGGCGTTCGAGCCTCGGCAGCGCAAACTGAGCAATATGACTTTAGCAGCGCCGATGACGCCTTGCGGCGAAAGCCCGTTCGGTAGCCTCGGTCTCGAACACCGCGTCTAGGGCCTGGGCCATCTCTATTGTTTTGCCGGCACCAGGCGCCTGTGCTAAGGTTTGCCGATTTCCACCGCCCCCGTTTCCGCCCCTGACCGGGCTTGATACCCGAGCACTCCTGCACCCGTTGAAGCGCAGTGCAAGCCGCTGCAACAACCGGTCACCATTGTTGCGGGAGGCACCCTAATTGATGGAATCAGAATTTTGAAAACCGCAAAATTTTCAATGGCTTGCATTTGTCTGGCGGGTCTGCTGGGGCATGCCCCGGCTCGGGCTCAGCTCTGGATTGACGCGGGTGACGCGCGCACCCGACACCATTTGCAACAACTGGCGGATGCTGGCCACATCAACCTGCCACTGACCAGCTGGCCGTTGATGTGGCAGGGCGTAAGGCGCGCCTTGGGCGACCTTGATCAAAGCCAGTTGAATGCGACAGAACTGCAATCTTTCAGCTATCTAAGACGCGAAAGTCAGAAATCCCAGGCTCCGTTCACCGCAAGCCAATTTTTCAGTATCAACAGTAGCTTGCCGGGGCTGATCGACTATGCAACCCTCTCCAGAGAGCAGCGCGAGATTCGCACAAGTTTGGGCTATCACAATCCGCGCTGGGCCGCCAATTTGCAGGCCTCTGTCATTGGCGATTCACTGGATGGGCAAACCTTCAGAGCGGATGGTTCCTATCTGGCCGGCACTCTGGGCAACTGGGCTGTGGGCGTGGGAGCCATCAACCGCTGGTGGGGGCCAGGCTGGCAATCCAGCCTTATTCTTTCCAGCGCCGCCCGCCCCTCCCCTGGCGTTTTTCTCACCCGGGTCGAAACCCAGGCCTTTGAACTTCCGCTACTCAAATGGTTGGGTCCGTGGGATTTGACCGCTTTTGGCAACCAGCTTGAAGGCGACCGTGCCACTCCGCATGCCAAGCTGCTGGGCATGCGGGTGAGTTTTAAACCTCTCGCCAGACTGGAAATCGGCTTGTCCCGCACTGCGCAGTGGGGCGGTCAGGGACGCCCGGAGGACGCTCGCAGCCTTTGGCGTACGCTGGTGGGACAAAGCAATCGAGGAGCCGACGGACTGGCGGAGGACGGCTCCGACGAGCCAGCCAACCAACTGGCCGGGTATGACTGGCGCTTAAGTCATAACTTTGCCGGTGCACCCAGCGCTTTTTATGGGCAACTGATTGGTGAAGACGAGGCAGGCGGCCTGCCGTATAAATTCCTCGGTTTGGCTGGCGTAGAAACCAGTGTCAGCTTTGGCGGAGCCCATCACCGTCTGGCGCTGGAAGCCAGCAATACCACCATGGAGTTTAACCAAGGCGGGTCGCCCAACGTTGCCTACGAACACCCCCGCTACCCATCGGGTTACCGTTACCGCGGCCGCCCCCTGGCGGCGTCTACCGACAACGACAGTGAATTGTTCACGCTGAAGGGGCTGCATCAGTTTGAACATGGCGATCAGCTGGCCTGGTCGCTGGGTCGCGGTAAAATCAATAGCGATGGGCGCAATCTCAGCGCCCCGGGCGGCAATCTGCTGTCTGCCGTGGCGGTTGACCTGTGGTACGCCCAAGCCCGCTACGACTGGCGCTTGAGTGACAAGAGCACGATCGGGCTGGGCGGCCAGTACTATAACAACGAGCTGGCCATTCGCGGTCAAGCCATCGGCAGCGGCTTGTTCATGAATTACCAACTGCAGTGGCTCCACTGACAATGCGCAAACCACGCCTAACTCTGGCGGTGTTGATGATGCTGTTGACCGGTTGTGTCGAACGCACCTTCGTGTTCTTTCCCAGCACTTACCCGGCCGGGAACTGGCAGCCAGAAGACCTGGAATTTGAAGATGTCTGGTTTAGCGTAGATGAAGGAAGCAAACTGCATGGCTGGTACCTCAGCGCGGACGAACCGCGCGGCTATCTTGTATACAGCCATGGCAACGCCGGCAACTTGAGTGACCGGGCCGGCCTGGTCCGAATCCTCAACCGGCAATTGGGGCTTTCTGTACTGATCTTCGACTACCGCGGCTACGGCCGTAGTGACGGCCGCCCCAGCATTGACGGTATACTGGAAGACGGTGTGGCCGCCGCCGAATGGTTGCGACACCGAGAAGGCATCCAGCCGCAGCAAATCATATTCATGGGCCATTCCCTGGGGGCATTGGTTGCGGTAAACACTGCCGTAGCGCACGGTGCTCGTGGGCTGATACTGGAGGGCGCCTTTTCATCATTGCGTGACCTTGGACGCCAGGCTTACCCCTGGCTTCCGACCGGCTTGTTGCTGCGGCGGGACATTCCGGCCGCCAAGCTGATCCAGAAGTTTGACGGCCCCCTGCTCCAGAGCCACGGCACCGCCGACAGCATTGTTCCCCTGAGCCTGGGCCGCAAGCTGTTCAAGGCCGCACCCGGGCCAAAGCAGTTTATAGAACTGAAGGGACTTAATCACAACGATCCACCACCCATACACTACTACCAAACCATAAACCAGTTTATTGAATCGCTGCTCTAGGGTCTGTTGACATTTCCTCATCACCACTGCTGGAGGCCATTTTTTCGTCTGG
>CAYNST010000101.1:0-12966 GCA_964399955.1 uncultured Cellvibrionaceae bacterium
GATTGTATATGCAACAGACTCTCTGGCGGCGGGTTTTGCTGTTGGCGCTGCCGGTGGCGTTGCAGGCGCTGCTGCAATCTCTGTTGGGCATGGCCGATGTGGCCATGGTCGCGGGGCTGGGGGCCGAAGCGGTTGCAGCGGTGGGGCTGGCAGCAAAACTGCACTTTCTGCTGATGGTGTTGATGTTTGGCGTGGGCAGCGCCTGCGGTGTTCTGGTGGCGCAATACGCGGGCGCGGGTGACCGTGAAGGCGCCCGGCGCATCATGATTCAGGCCTTGCTGATGGGCGGCCTGTTGACCTTGCCCGGCGTAGCGGCTTTCGCCTTTGCCTCGCCCTGGTTGAGCCTGATGAACCCGGACCCGGCCGTTGTGGCCCTGTCTGCGCGCTTTCTGCTGATCACAGCCCTGGCTCTGTTACTGGTGCAGGCCATCGTCGTCTTTGAGGCCGCATTGCGCTCGGTGGGCGACGCGGTGCCGCCGCTGCTGACCGGTGCCTTTGCCGTGGGCATGAACATTGGGCTGAACTACGTCCTCATCTTTGGTCACCTTGGCTTCCCGGCGCTGGGCGTCGAGGGCGCAGCATGGGCCACCCTGACGGCGCGATTGCTGCAGTTGCTGGCCATTCTTGCCTGGCTCTACGGCAAGGGTCATATTTTTGCCCTGCGGCGCCAGCATTGGGCGGGGGCCTGGCAGCGGACTGCACTGCGCTATTTTGCCGCTTTTGCCGCTCCCCTTATTCTGAATCACGCCATTTGGGGCGTCGGCAACGCCGCCTACCATATTGCTACCGGTTTTGCCGGCACCGAAGCCCTGGCGGTGATGGGGTTCATGGTGCCCATTGAAAGTGCTTTTTTCGCCCTGTTTGTGGGGATGTCCAACGCCTCTGCGATAATGGTTGGTCAGGCCCTGGGGGGGAATCAGCTGGAGCAGTCCTGGCGCACGCAAACGTTTTTCAGCCGCCTCGCTCTGGGTTTGGTGGTGGTGCTGGCTTTGGTATTATGGTTGGCCCGTGAGCCGGTCGTGGCGCTCTTCATGCCGTCCGGGTCCGGGGTGTCCGGACTGCTGCAGGACGTCATTGGCGTCTTTTGCCTGGGGGTGTGGATTAAGGTGCTGAATATGTTGCGTATTCTCGGTGTGCTGCGTGCCGGTGGCGATACGCGTTTTGTCCTGGTCACCGATACCATCGTCGCCTGGGTGTTTGGCCTGCCCATTTACCTGCTTGCGGTGTGGCTGGGCCTGCCGTTCATTATGCTCTATGCGTTGACCTATCTGGAAGACGCGCTGAAGTTCATTCCAGTCAAGCGGCGGGTGGATAGTCGCATCTGGATGCGCAATCTGACGCGCAGTGGCTGAGCCCGCCGGCAATCGGTTTTGCGGTACCGCGCGTAGGGTCGGGCTGGCGGTGCAACCAATTTCTAAGGCGCCGACCGCTCCTGCCCAATCTGACAAAAGAGTCCCGATGATTAACAATTTTCGCCTGTTGATTACCCTTGCTACTGTGCTTGCTTTGCCCTGGCCTCTCGCGGCCAGGGGCCAAAGCCCGTCACCACGGCTGGAAACCCTGGTGGTTTACGGCTCTCGCGACTATCGCCCGCTTTACCAGGTGCCCAGCCTGACCGTGGGTGTGGATGGCGAATCCATGCGGGACCCGTCCTTCGAGCACATCGCACAGATGCTGGCAGAAGCCCCCGGCGTTCAGGTGAGCCGGGGCAGTGGGCAGGAGCACCTGACGGCCATTCGCTCACCCGTGCTGACCGGTGCCGGCGCCTGTGGCGCTTTCTGGATGGGGCAGGACGGCGTTTCACTGCGGGCAGACGGCTTCTGCAATGTCAACCAACTGTTTGACGCGCACGTGGAAGCGGCGGAAAACGTGCAGATACTGAAAGGGCCCAATGCGGCGCTGCTCGGTGGCAACGCGCTGTTTGGCGCCATCGACATCAGTCTGCCGGCTGCCAATGCCGTGCGCGACGAGCTGCGCCTGGACGCGTCGCAGTTCGGCTTCAAACGCCTGCACGGGCAGGGCGGCTGGACGGCAGACGACCACGGCCTGGCCCTCTTTGCCACCTTCGCCGACGACGACGGCTACCGCGACGACACCGGCTATTCCCAACAGAAAATCAGCGCCAAGCATCAGTGGGCGGCCAACAATCTGAGTGTGGAGCAGAGTGCCGGTGTGACAGGCCTCAGGCAGCAGACCGGCGGTTATGTGGAGGGGCAGGACGCCTACCGCGATGAGCAACAGCGGCGCAGCAACCCGTCACCCCAGGCCTACCGCAATGCCGAGAGCCTGCGTTACGCAGCCCGCCTGACCCGCAACGGCGCAGATTGGCAGTGGAGCCTGGTGCCGTATCTGCGCAGCAACTCCATGGATTTCCTCATGCACTTTGTGCCCTGGCAGCCGGTGGAAGAGAACTGGCAGCACTCGGCCGGGCTGATGGGGCAGTGGAAGGTCTTTTTCGACGGCGGCAGTGTTATTTCAGTGGGGCAGGAGGTGGAATTCACGCAAGCCGGGCTCAGCGAGATTCAGTATGCCCCAGCGCCCTCCACGCCCGACCGCTTCCCCGAGGGCGCGCATTACGATTACCGAGTGCACGCCACCAGTGCCGCCCTGTCGGTAGTGGGGTATACGCGTTTGAATGACAGCCTGGCGCTGGATTGGGCCCTGCGCGCTGACTACGATCGCTACGATTATCGCAACCGTCTGCAGGACGGAAGTGCCTGTGCGCCGGAGGTGGTAGGCTGCCGGTTCTACCGTCCGGCAGATCGGGATGACGATTTCCTTGAGCCCTCGGCCCAGGCGGGCCTGGTATATGAGGTTTGGGACAACGCCTACGTGTTTGGCCGCTGGTCCACAGGTTTTCGTCCGCCGCAGGCCAGCGAGCTCTACCGCGCCCAATCTGCAGAGGTGGATGTGCTGGAGCCGGAGCGCAGCCAGGCGGTGGAGCTGGGCATTCGCCTGGCTGTGGGCGAGAGCCTGGTGCAACTGGCGGCCTACCGTATGCAGAACCGGGAAGGCATCTTTCAGGATACCGAGCGCCGCTACGTCAACGGCGTAGACACCCGCCATACAGGGGTTGAGTACGATGTACAGATGAGCCTGGGGCCGCAGCTCAGCCTGCGCGCGTCCGGGCAGCTGGCGCGCCATATCTACACCAACCAGCCCAGCATTCTGGGGTTGGGCGAGACGGCAGACATTGACGGCAACACCATGGATTCGGCGCCGCGCAACCTGCACCAGATCAAGCTGGACTGGACCCCGAGCCCGCAGTGGCAGCTGACCGGCCAGTGGCTCTATCAGGGGCACTACTATCTGGACGCCGCCAATGACTTTCGCTATCCCGGCCATCAGCTGCTGAGGCTGGCGGTTGCGCGAACCCACGGCCCCTGGCAGGCGACCGCGTCTTTGCACAACGCACTGGATACCCGCTATGCGGATCGCGCGGACGTGTCCTTCAACACCCCGCGTTATTTCCCCGGGCAGGAGCGCACCCTGGCCCTGGGCCTGCGCTACCGGTTCGACTGACGATGCCGCTGTGGTTGAAGCCTGTCAGCACAGGGTTTAGCCTTTTTCGGGGCCATAACCCCGGCGTTAATGTGGAGGGGCGTCGAAAGATAGCCGGTCATGGCGGTAACTCGCATTGTTGGTTTTGCTGGGCATAGATTGATTTGGCAATTCACGCACCCGTGGAATGAGCTGACGCGGTAAGCTGCCAAGCTCATAGCCGAGACCACCCATTTGATTTCAGGAGAGCCGCCGTGGCGCCCGTTCGAGCCTTGCTTTTTGTCACCCTTGGCCTGACCCTTTTCATCCAGGGTTGCGCTCTGCGGCCGGAGAGCCGCCAGCCGGCGCAAGCCGGTGGTTATGCGGCGGTGTACGGCCAGCAACAGGGCGCCGTGGCCAGCGTCAATCCGCTGGCCACACAGGCAGGTTTACAAGCCTTTGCCGCCGGCGGCAACGCGGTGGACGCGGCCCTGGCGGTGGCCTTCACCCTGGGTGTAGTGGACAGTCACAACTCCGGCATCGGCGGAGGTTGTTTCATCCTTGCGCGGCTGGCCTCTGGAGAAGTCATTGCCATTGACGGGCGGGAAATGGCCCCGGCTGCGGCTCACCGGGACATGTATCTGAGCAACGGGGAGCTGAACCCGGAATTGAGCAAAACTGGCGCGCTGGCCGTGGGCATTCCAGGCTCGGTGGCGGCCTTGCACGACCTGCAGCGCCGCGCGGGCAAGCTGGCGTTTGCCGATGTATTGCTGCCCGCCGCTGACCTGGCCGAACGCGGCTTTCCGCTGGACGTCACCATGGCCCAACGCCTGGCGCGAACGTTTGACGCCATGCGGGCCTTCCCGCAGACACTGGAGATTTTTGCAGACGGGCAGGGGCAGCCACTGGCGGCGGGGCAGGTGTTGCGGCAAGCCGACCTGGCACAGAGCTATCGGGCACTGGCCAAGCAGGGCCCGGACTGGTTTTACCGGGGCCATTTTGCCACGGCCACAGAGCAGTGGATGCGCGCCAACGGCGGCATGGTTACGGCGGAGGATTTCAGCCGCTACCGCGTCCTCCCGCGTGAGGCTGTTGCCTCCAAGTTCCAAGGCTATACCGTCTACGGCTTTCCGCCGCCCAGCTCCGGCGGCCTGCACGTGGCGCAGATGCTGAATGTTTTGGATCACTTTGAGCTGGCGGGGCTTGCGCCCGCCGACCGTTACCATCTGCTGGCGGAGACCATGCGCCTGGCGTTTGCCGATCGTGCCCACTGGTTGGGCGATGCGGATTTTGTTGATGTGCCGCGGGGGCTGGCGGCCAGGGAATACGCCGCAGAACTGGCGCGTAAAATTGATTTGCAGCAGGCGGCCGCACGGGTCGAACCGGGCGTGCCGCCGGCGGCGCAGACGGACCTTTTCAACAAACATACCACGCACATTGCGGCTGCGGATGCCGAAGGCAACTGGGTGGCCATCACCAGCACCCTCAACACCAGTTTTGGCAGCAAAGTGGTGGTGCCGGGGACCGGTGTGCTGCTCAATAATCAGATGGATGACTTTGCGGCCCAGCCGTACACGCCCAACGCCTTCGGGTTGGTCGGCGCAGACGCCAACCGCATTGAGCCCGGCAAGCGCCCGCTGTCCAGCATGAGTCCAACCCTGGTTCTGCGTGACGGTCAGCCGGTGATGACCCTCGGCGCGGCGGGGGGACCCACCATCATCAATCAGGTGCTGCAAACCCTGGTGGCTTATCTGGCGTTGGGGCAGTCGTTGGACGAGGCCCTGGCGGCGGCGCGAGTGCATCATCAGTGGCGACCGGAGCAGCTGTTTGTCGAGCAGGCCGTGCCGGAGGATGTGCGTGCCGCCCTCAGTGCCAAGGGCCACGAGCTTAAGGAGCTGGGTTCCTTTGGCGGCACTCAGGCGATAGTGCTGCAGGATGGGCAGTTCATTCCGCGTTCGGACCCGCGCATCATTGAGCGCAACGCCAATCAGGCGGACTGAGGGGATTTGTCAGGCGCACAGCCGCTGGCTTTGCGCAAAAGCCGCGTGAATTTCCTGCGGGTCCCGCGCGCGTTTGATGCTCTCAAAAAAGGTTTGCGCCTGTGGGTATTGGCGCTGCAGGTACATCAGCCACTGTTTCAGCCGGTTGCCGCAGTATTTGCCGGGGTAGGCGCTGGCGCTCTGGGCAAAATAACCCTGCAGAATGGACAGAATCTGCAGCCAGTCAAGCGCACTATGGCTGCGGCCCTCGGTGTGGGCGCGAATGGCCAGCGCCAGATCAGGCCGCGCCAGCAGGCCCCGGCCCAACATGAAGTCTTCGCATCCGGACACCTTGCGGCAGCGTTCAAAGTCGGCCACCGACCAGATCTCGCCGTTGGCAATCACCGGCAGGCTCACCGCCTGGCGGATTTCCGCAATGCACTCCCAGTACGCCGGCGGGCGGTAGCCGTCGTCCTTGGAGCGGGCGTGCACCACCAACTCGGCCGCGCCGGCGGCTTCTATTGCCTGCGCATTCTCAACATAGTGGCTGCGTTCATCAAACCCCAGCCGCACCTTGGCGGTCACCGGCGTGGCGGCCGGCACCGCATCGCGTACGGCACGCACTATCTGGTACAGAAGCTCCGGCTCTTGCAGCAGGCAGGCGCCACCCCGGTGCTTGTTGACGGTTTTGGCGGGACAGCCAAAATTCAGGTCAATTGCCGGGGCGCCCATCATGGCCGCTTTATAGGCATTGGCTGCCAGGAGGGCGGGCTCTGAGCCCAGCAGTTGCACCCGCACGGGTACGGAGATAGGCTCGATGAGTTCCGGGCAGAGGCGCAGGAACACCTTGGCGGGCAGCAGGGTCTGCGAGACACGCACAAATTCTGTCACGCAAACGTCAATGCCACCCAGGTCGGCGTACAGCCTGCGCAATTGATGATCAACCACACCCTCCATGGGTGCCAAAAAAAGCCGCATATGCTTATGCCCGCGCAAAAAACGCGCATGCTAACACGCGCAGGTGCGGCGCATAAGCCAGACAAAGACGCCCGCAAGTGCCCCCGCAGCAGAATGCGGCCAACCGCTGGTCGGGCGGGGTTGTAAGTGCATGAACTGGAAGGCATTATTTGCGCGGCATGGCCGGGGCAGCAAGGTTTGCACGAGTTTTTGGCCCTGGGCTGCACGCGCTTGGAACGGCTTCTGTGACGGCCCCGGTAGACCATTTTCAGCCCGTTTGCATGAAACATTTTTTGCACTGCAGGTCAGGGTGCGGCATTATTGCGCGCCGTGTTTACGCGCGGGCCTGTCGGCGACCAAGGCTCTTGACCCCGAGCGCGACTCACATTCAGCGCCCAAAGCAAACATTGGGTCTTTGACTATCCGTTCAATATCTGCACTGCCTGTCTTGTTCGCCGGGCAGGAATCAAAGGCAGCAATACCATGAGTCTGCTTTGACTCCGCCTCGCGAAGCTCCGCGCGAGCCATATGACTAGGTTGAAGATGAGAGGTGCTTATGCATGATTCGCTGATGGCCCAAGGGCTAAGCCTGCTCGTTTACGGCATGGGCACCGTGTTTGTGTTCCTGGCGCTGCTGGTGGTTATTACCACCGCCATGTCCAGGCTGATTCACAAGTTTTTTCCGGACTTGCCAGAGCCCGAGCGCGCCGCGCGCAACTTCCAGGCCGCGCCCAGCCCACAAACGGTGGAGCCACGAGTATTGGCAGTAATAACGGCTGCCGTCGCCCAGCACCGGGCAAAACGGCGGGCTCCGTGAGCGCAGGGTCGTGTATTTCCTTCCTGTATTTTGACGAATTGATTGAGGCAACAAGGCTATGACTGCCAGCAAACCAGGCAAGCTAGGCATTACCGATGTGGTACTGCGCGACGCGCACCAATCTTTGTTCGCTACCCGTATGCGGCTGGATGACATGCTGCCGATAGCCGAAAAACTTGATCGGGTTGGCTTTTGGTCGCTGGAAACCTGGGGCGGCGCCACCTTTGATGCCTGCATCCGCTATCTGGGCGAAGACCCCTGGGAGCGCAGCCGCGAACTGAAAAAAGCCATGCCCAACACCCCGCAACAGATGTTGTTTCGCGGCCAGAACATCCTCGGCTACCGCCATTATGCCGATGACGTTGTAGAAAAGTTCGTCGAACGTGCGGCGGCCAACGGTATTGATGTGTTCCGCGTGTTCGACGCCATGAATGATACGCGCAACATGGAGACGGCACTCGCGGCGGTCAAGCGCAGCGGCAAACACGCCCAGGGCACCCTGTCCTACACCTTGAGCCCGGTGCATACCCTGGAGCTTTGGGTGGATCTGGCGCGCAAACTGGAAGACATGGGCGCCGACTCCATCGCCATCAAAGACATGGCCGGCCTGCTCAAACCCTATGAAGGTTATGAACTGGTGCGGCGGCTGAAGCAGGCCTGCGATATTCCCATTCATATGCAATGCCACGCCACCACCGGTCTGGCGCACGCCACCATCTTGAAGTGCGTGGAAGCCGGCATTGACAACGTCGACACCGCTATCTCGTCCATGTCCATGACCTACGGTCACAGCCCCACGGAAACTCTGGTTGCGACCTTGGCCGGCACGGAGCGGGACACCGGACTGGATCTGGTGCTGTTGCAGGAAATTGCGCTGTATTTTCGCGATGTCCGCAAAAAATACGCAATGTTCGAGGGCTCTCTGAAGGGCGTGGACGTGCGCATTCTCACCGCTCAAGTGCCCGGCGGCATGCTTACCAACATGGAGAGCCAGTTGCGGGAGCAGGGCGCCGCCGACCGCTTTGACGAAGTCTTGGAAGAAATTCCTCGGGTTCGCAAGGATTTGGGCTACATACCGCTGGTAACGCCCACCTCGCAAATTGTCGGCACCCAGGCGGTGCTGAATGTATTGCGCGGCGAGCGCTATGCCAGTATCTCCAAGGAGACTCAGGGCGTGCTCAAAGGTGAATACGGCGCAACGCCCGCACCCATGAATGCTGCTCTGCAGGCGCAAGTGCTGGAGCCGGGACAAAAACCCATAACCTGCCGCCCGGCAGACCTGCTGCAACCGGAGCTGGACAATCTCACCACCGAGCTGCGCTCTCTGGCGGCAGAGCACGGCGTGAAGTTGGCCCCGGGCGAGCGCGAAACCGACGATGTGCTGACCTACGCCCTTTTCAACCAGATTGGCCTCAAGTTTCTGCAAAACCGCGATAACCCTGCGGCCTTCGAACCGGTGCCCACCGGGCAGGAGACCCCTGCGGCCGTGCAGGACGCCGGCGGAGAAGAAGTTTATACCGTCACCGTTGAAGGCCGCGCCTACACCGTGACCGTCAGCGACGGCGGTGATTTGACGGGAATTGTACCCGTGGGTGGCGATAGCCCGTCCGCGTCAAACGCGCAGGCCAAAGGCGGGCAACCGGTGCCTGCGCCCCTGGCGGGCAATATCTTCAAAGTGCTGGTGTCTCCTGGTGAGCAGGTCCAGGAAGGACAGGCCCTTTTGGTCCTTGAAGCCATGAAGATGGAGACAGAAGTCAGCGCCCCGGCAGCCGGTGTGATTGGCAGCGTCAATGTCAAAGCGGGGGACTCGGTTACCGTCGGCGACGTCCTTCTTACCCTGACTTGAGGAGGCGCGCAACATGAACGAATTTCTCAATCTTTGGCAAAGCTCGGGGATCTATCAGGTTCAGCCCGGCCAAATCATTATGTTGATGGTGTGTTTACTGTTGCTGTTTCTGGCCATTCGCAAAAACTTTGAGCCACTGCTGCTGGTGCCCATTGGTTTTGGCGGTTTGCTGGCTAATATTCCCGGCGCCGGCATGGCTTATTCTGCCGCAGAAAGCCTTCTCTATGGCGGTGATGCAAGCCTGATTGCCCAAATGGCGGCGGTGCTGGGTGCAGACACCTGGCAGAGCGTGGACGAGCTGCTGCAGCTTTATGGCAATGCCTCCCCGGCGGTCTATCATCAGGCCGGCGAGCTGGCGGTTCACAGTGGTTACAGCAACGGCATTCTCTACAACTTTTACAGCGTGGCCATTGCCACTGGCCTTGCGCCGCTGCTGATCTTCATGGGCGTGGGCGCCATGACGGACTTTGGCCCGTTGCTGGCCAATCCCAAGGTGATGTTCCTTGGCGCGGCCGCACAGTTTGGTATCTTTGCCACGGTGCTGGGCGCAGTAGCCTTGAGCGTGGGTGGGGTGATGGATTTCAGCATTGCCGACGCTGCCGCCATCGGCATTATCGGTGGCGCAGACGGGCCCACCGCCATCTACGTGGCCAGCAAGCTTGCACCCAACCTGCTGGGCGCCATTGCTGTGGCGGCCTACGCCTACATGGCGTTGGTGCCGCTGATTCAGCCACCTATCATGCGCCTGCTGACCACTCAGGCCGAGCGTCGCATTGTTATGACTCAGCTGAGGCCGGTGGGCAAAACAGAGAAAATCATCTTCCCGATCAGCCTGCTGATCCTGGTGGCGCTGGTTCTGCCGGCGGCGGCTCCGCTGCTGGGCATGTTCTGTTTTGGCAATCTGATGCGGGAATGCGGCGTGGTTAACCGTTTGTCCGAAACCGCGCAGAACGCGCTGATCAACATCACCACCATTTTTCTTGGCCTGGCGGTGGGTTCCAAGCTGGAAGCCGACAAATTTCTGGACGCCAAAACCCTGGGCATTCTGCTGCTGGGCATTGTTGCTTTTGCCATAGGCACAGCGGCGGGAATCCTGATGGCCAAGGGCATGAACATGATCAGTCGCAACAAGATCAACCCGCTGATAGGCTCCGCCGGGGTCTCGGCTGTGCCCATGGCGGCCCGGGTATCGAACAAGCTGGGGCTGGAGGCCGATCCGCAAAATTTCCTGTTGATGCACGCCATGGGGCCGAACGTGGCCGGTGTGCTGGGCAGCGCGGTGGCTGCGGGCGTTATGATATCCATTGTGAGCAACATGGCTGCGGGCTAGCCGGGGTTCACCTACCTTTACGGCCCGAGAGGGCCAATTTTTCTCAACGGTGTGCGATTGGGGTAGAATGGCCGCCGTTACGAGACTTGTGAATTTTGGAGAACACTATGCTGAGACGTACAAAAATAGTAAGCACACTTGGGCCCGCGACGGATGAGCCCGGCGTCTTGGAGAGACTGGTTATTGCTGGAGTGGATGTAGTACGTCTTAACTTCTCCCACGGATCGCCCGAAGATCATAAAGGCCGTGCCGATGCCGTGCGTGCTTACGCCGCCAAGCACAACCGCCATGTGGCGGTTCTAGGCGATTTGCAGGGGCCGAAGATCCGCGTTGCGCGCTTTGCCGATGGCCCGATCAAACTCAAGGTGGGCGACAAATTTGTATTGGATGCCAGCCTGCCGACCGACGCCGGCAACCAGCAGCAAGTGGGCATAGACTACAAAGATCTGCCCAAGGACGTGAAACCTGCAGACTTGTTGCTGCTGGACGACGGCCGACTGGTGTTGAAAGTGGACGCGGTGCAGGGCTCACGCATTGAATGTACCGTGACTGTGGGTGGCAAGCTGTCCAATAACAAGGGCATCAACCGCCAGGGAGGCGGCCTGACGGCGCCTGCGCTGACCGAAAAAGACAAAAGAGACATCAAAACAGCGGTAGAGATTGGCCTGGACTATCTGGCCATTTCCTTCCCTCGCACCGCAGAAGATATGAACCTGGCTCGGTCACTGGTCAAAGAAGCCGGTGGCGACATAGCGCTGGTGGCCAAGATAGAGCGGGCAGAGTCGGTCGAGTGCGACGAGGTATTGGACGGCATTATCGAAGCTTCCGACGCCGTCATGGTGGCTCGCGGTGATTTGGGTGTGGAAATTGGCGACGCTTCTCTGATTGGTGTGCAGAAGCACATTATTGCCCGTGCCCGCGCATTGAACCGCTGCGTGATCACCGCAACGCAAATGATGGAGTCCATGATCAATAGCTCTTTGCCCACCCGGGCAGAGGTATTTGATGTGGCCAACGCGGTACTGGATGGCACAGACGCGGTGATGCTGTCTGCGGAGACTGCCGCCGGACAATTTCCGGTAGAAACCGTTGAAGCCATGGTGCGGATTATTTTGGGCGCCGAGAAGACCGAAGAGTCGCACAAGGAGCTGGTACGAGAAATGCCGGCGCGAGTGGCCATTGACCAGGCCATTGCCGCCGCTGCCATGTACATCGCCAATCAGATGCCGGGCGTAGCCGCCATTGTCTGCATGACAGAGACCGGTGCAACGCCACTGTTGATGAGCCGTTATGGTACGCGTCTGCCCATATTTTCCCTGTCCCGGCACTCCAAGACCCTGCGACGGGCGGGGTTGCATCGCGGTGTGCAAACGGTGCTGTTTGACTTCAGCAACATGACCTTTGCCGAGGCCAACCAGAAGGCCATTGATGAACTGCGCGTGCGCGGTGTGGTAGCGGAAGGGGACTTGGTGATTATCTCCAAGGGCGATGTGGCCAACGTGCACGGCGGCACCAACACCATGAAAATTCTGGAAGTTGGCAAGCCGATTATTGTGTCCTAAGCAGCGTACAGGACTAGGTTGTCAGGGAAGACGGCGGTACTAAAAAGGGGCATGGCCGCAAGGTCATGCCCCTTTTTAGTATTGGAACTAGGCGATTAGTGATTGGCGAATGGCTCAAACCCGGTTATTGCACGGGCTTATTGTTCGCCACGGAATCCGGTAGCGGCGGGTTGCCAACGTAGGCGTAGTAGTCCTCAATCAGAGAGCGCTCCGGTGCGCGGCGGTCATTGGATTTTCGACGCTTGCGGTGAAACAGGTCCACCGGCAAATCCCGGCAGGGGTCGTCGTCCAGGCGGCGGTCTCTGCCCCGTCTGCGGTCTACAAAAAAGCTGTTGTTTGGCATGATAGTATCCCTTTTATCTGCAGTCGCCAGAATCTGACTGCAATAGACTACAAATAGCTACTCACAGACTAGACGCTTTTGCCCAAACGTCCAGCATCCCAACCAACCGTTGGTCGGCTGGCAGGCGCCGCTTGTTACCAGAACGTCTTCAGCGCAGTCCCCCACTGTGCCAATGGTTTCCGATCTGGCCTGGGTAAGGCAAAATGCCGGCCCAGGGTAACAATGCCCGGCGTAAGCTGCACAGTTACAAGAGCCTTTAATGGAGGTAAGCTCCCATGTCTGTACAAGATGTCATCTCCGATAAGTTACAGCGCGCATTCACGCTCAAGCACCTTGAAGTTGTCAATGAGAGCCACGGGCACAACGTCAGGCCCGGCTCAGAAACGCATTTCAAGGTGACCGTCGTCAGCGATCACTTTGCCGGCATGCGCGCGGTGCAACGCCATCAACTGCTTTATAAGCTCCTGAACGACGAACTGCAAAATGGCGTTCACGCACTGGCAATGCACCTCTATACGGTGGACGAATGGCAGCAAATAAAAGTTGCGCCTGATTCGCCCGCCTGCATGGGCGGTGCCAAAAAATGAATTTGGCTGCGCCTAGGGTCTGTTGACGTTTCCTCATCGCCTCTGTTGCACCTGAAAACGCGCCA
>CAYNST010000102.1:0-12867 GCA_964399955.1 uncultured Cellvibrionaceae bacterium
TCCAGTTCCGGCAGCACCCCCGTTGTGCCGGTCCCGCCATCCGGGTCGTCATCCACCTCCAGTTCATCGTCCACCAGTGGGTCTTCATCCAGCTCCACATCGGGCGGCACAACGGCGAATGCGGAGTCGGGTGCTGCGCATTTCCAGCAAATGTGCTCTGGGTCCTGCCATTCGGTTACCGACCGGAACCTGGTCAAAACTTTTGACTTGCCGCAACTGACACTGGCTATTGCCGCCACAATGCCATTTTCCAACCCAGCGCTCTGCGTAGGGCAGTGCGCGGCCGATACCGCCCTGTACATAGCG
The DNA here is from genome assembly GCA_964399955.1 of uncultured Cellvibrionaceae bacterium. Lineage (GTDB taxonomy): Bacteria > Pseudomonadota > Gammaproteobacteria > Pseudomonadales > Cellvibrionaceae > CAYNST01. The sequence goes on from CAYNST010000102.1 coordinate 307, forward strand.
TTGAACAACCCCAATTTTGGCGCGGGCGGCAGCTCATCAAGCTCTGGCGGATTGGGCTATGTGGCTGAAGCGAAAGGCTCAGTGGATGCGGCACCGGTAGCAATCCACCGGCTGAACCGCGCCCAGTACAACAACACGGTTCGTGATCTGTTTGGCACCGCATTAACGCTGGCGGACGACTTTCCGGAAGACGACTTTGGTTACGGGTTCAATAACATTGCCCGGGTCTTGAGTGTATCACTCACGCATTTGGAGCAGCACTTTCAGGCTGCGGATACTCTGGTGGAGGAGGCTTTGAACAATGCCTTTGGCGGCCAGACCGAGCACTACGAGGCAGAAGAGCAAGCTGCCACCAACCTGGATATGCGCAGCACATTTGCTTTGCTCAACCAAAATGGCTCTATGCTGACGGTGCTTATGGATGTGCACTCGGGTGGGGCGCATCGCATTTTGATCCGGGCCGGACAGGACGCAGGCGGGCCAGACGATGCCGATATGCTGCTGGTGGTCAACGGTATGCCACTGGCACTGGTCTCGGTTGCCGCGCCCCGGGATGCCATGCAAATCTACCAATTTGAGCTGGACCTTGATCGCGGGCCGAACACCCTGGAAATTGAGTTCACCAACGACTACTGGCGTGAAGGCGGGGCCGACCGCAATCTGGCGGTTGACTGGATAAAACTGCAAAACCTGGGAACCGGCGATCGCACGCTGATTTCATGCGATGCAGCAGAAGGCACCGTCTGCGCGCGCCAGACGCTTGCGCAGTTTGCCTCCCGCGCCTGGCGCCGCCCGGCAAGCGTTGCGGAAGTGGACAAACTGGTGGCCCTGTATGAGGCCAGTGCCACACTGAGCGGCGACTTCCGCGACGCCATCGGCAACGCCCTGCGTGCCGTGATCCTCTCGCCCAACTTCCTCTACCGGCCGGAACTGGACGAAAGCCTTAATGGAGCGGAGCCAAAGCCGCTCAAACCCTACGAACTTGCCTCGCGCCTGTCGTACTTTCTTTGGAGCTCCATGCCGGACCAGACGCTGTTTGACTTGGCGGCAGACGGGTCTTTGCTGAGCGACAATGTCCTGCGCACCCAGGTGCGTCGTATGCTCGACAGCGACAAGGCCCAAACTCTGATAGAGAACTTTGCCGTGCAGTGGCTGAAATTTGACCGGGTACTGGAGGCAAATCCGGACCTTAGCCTGTACCCCGGCTTTGGTCCCGAGCTGGTTGAATCCATGCGTCAGGAGTCGCGCCTGTTTCTGCACGAATGGTTTGGCAGCAACGCCCCGGTCAGCCAGCTGCTGGCAGCCGACTACAGCTACATTGACAGCCGTTTGGCGGCGCATTACGGCGTATCCGGGGTGTCCGGCGACACCTTTGTTCGCCATCACTGGGCTGGTGATGAGCGGCGCGGGATGATGGGGCACGCCTCTGTTCTTACCGCCACATCTCATCCGGCCAACACATCCCCCGTGCGCCGGGGCGTATGGGTGCTTGAAAACCTGCTCTGCAAGGCGCCTCCACCGCCTCCGCCCGGCGTGGAGAGCTTAGCCGATGGAGGCAACGCCGGCGGGCTCACCACGCGCGAGCGTTTTGAGATGCACCGCGATACGTCCACCGTGTGTTTCTCCTGCCACTTCATGATGGACCCCATCGGCTTTGGCCTGGAAAACTACAACGCTGTCGGCCAGTGGCGCAACTTTGAAGGCGATGCGCCCGTCGACGCCAGCGGAACTCTGCCCGGCGGTTTGCAGTTTCGTGGCCCGCTGGAGCTCAGCCAGGTGCTGGCGGAATCACCCGAGCTGCCACTGTGCGTGACACAACACATGCTTACCTATGCCCTGGGGCGCGGTGTGGCAGCGCTCAGCGGGCAGAGCACTGCGCATTCCGAGTTGCCGGACTATCCCTTGGTGTACAACATCTACCAGCGGACGCAGCCCGGCGGCCATCGCATTCGCGACATTATTGAAGAAATAGTACTCAGCCCGGCCTTCCGTATGCGCCGTGGCGCCGACTCTGTGGGGGCTGCACAATGAAATCATTCAGACTGGATCGCAGAGCATTTTTGGGTGGTGCGGGCACCATGTTGTCACTGCCACTAATGGAGGCCATGCTGCCGAATGGGCGCTCGGCGTTTGCGGCGACGGATCGTCCCACGCGCATGCTGGCCTATTACGTGCCCTGCGGCATTCATATGCAGGCCTGGACACCCCAGGCTGACGGTGCGAATTATCAACTGACACCCACCCTGGCGCCGTTGGCCGCCGTCAAGGATGACTTGCTGGTGCTCACCGGCCTTGCCAACAAGCCGGCCCAGCCCGACGGCCCCGGTGACCACGCCTCCGGTACCGGGTCTTTTATCACGGCTACCCATGTGCGCAAAACCCAGGGCGACGATATTCTGAACGGCATTTCCATGGATCAGCTGGTGGCCCGGCAAATAGGCACCCTGACACCACTGCCTTCTTTGGAGCTGGGTATGGACGGTGGCGGCTCGGCGGGCAACTGTGACTCGGGTTATTCCTGCGCCTATGCCCGCAATATTGCCTGGGCCGGCCCCCAAACGCCGCTGCCCAAGCTGACAGAGCCGCAAAGGGTTTTTGACCGGCTATTCGCCGGGTTTGACAGCGGCCGCACGGCCCAGGAGCAGCAGCGCCGCGCCGCGTTGAACCAGTCCATGCTGGACTACGTCAAGGACGATATCCGCCTATTGCAGCAAAAACTGGGGCAGATAGACCGCGCCAAACTGGACGAGTACCTCACCAGCGTGCAGCAACTGGAGCGTAAGCTGGTAGATGACACGGTGGTGGCGTGCCAGGTTCCGGACAGACCGGACGCCGAACTGAACTTCACCGCCAAGGCGCAAGTGATGGCGGACCTGATGGTGCTTGCCTTTCAGTGCGACCTGACCCGGGTACAGACGTTTATGCTGGGCAATGCGGCCTCCAATCGCCGCTACGACTTCCTGGGCATTAACCAGGGGCACCACGAGATTTCTCACCACCAGAGCCAGCAGGCCAATTTTGACAATCTGAAGTTGATTGATCACTGGGAAGTGCAGCAATTTGCCTATCTATTGGAACAACTGAAAACCACGCGCGACCCGGCCGGCATGCCGTTGCTGGACAGTTGCACGGTAATGTTCTCCAGTGAAATCTCCGACGGCGACCGCCACAATCACACCAATCTGCCGGTACTGCTGGCAGGCAAAGCCAACGGATATTTCAGTACCGGGCGGCATATCCGCTATCAAAGCGAGCCCCCCATCGCCAATATGTTTATGTCCATGATGGACGCCATGGGCACCCCGGTGGCCGCATTTGGTGACGACGGCACGGCACGGCTGCCGTATCTGTGACAGGCCTGGTAGTGCTGGGCGGGGTATGCCATTAAGGAGCAGGGTTTAAACATGTTTTCAGGCTTTCCCCGTACAGAAGATTAACGGGTCAGATCAGCGCGTTTCAAAGCTGTTCGGGTTGCACCCGGGATTGCGCAGAGCAAGGCGCCTTATTTTTGCCCTTGTTCCGGGCAAGTCCGGGTGTTAACTGAGTGACTCTCATTAATGCTCTATGGGGGGACACACGATGGGTTACATACTTCTTCCGCTATTGACGGCCGCGCTGATCGGTGCCGCCGTCTATGCGCACCTGCGTTTGCCTTTTCACACCACCGGTAGCCGCCAATTGTGGATTGCCCGCGCCGTATTGGTGCTATTGGGCATTGGTTTTGGGTGGGCTGTGACCACCACTTATGTTCCGGTGGAGGGGGTGCAGCAGGTTTGGGCGTTTTTATCGTCGTTTGGGGTGGTGCATGTGCCTGCGGCCTTTATTCTGTTTATCAAACGGCAGCGTAAAATGCAGGCCTGAGCCCCGCCGCCCAGCCTCATCAAGGCACCGGCAGTGCAGTGGAGTTAATCGGAGACTTGAGCACAAATGACGACTGCACGCCGGTCACCCCTTCTATGCGGGTAATCTTGTTCAGCAAAAAGCTCTGGTAGGCATCCATATCCTCCACCACTACCTTCAACAGATAATCTGCAGATTGCCCTGCAATCAGGTGGCATTCAAGCACTTCTTCAAGATCTCCAATGGCTTGCTCAAACTTGGCAAATCGCTCTGGGGTGTGGCGGTCCATGCTGATATGGATGAACGCCATCAGCTTTAGCCCAAGTTTGCGAGCGTTGAGCAGCGCGGCATACCCTTGGATGACACCCTCCTGTTCCAGGCGTCGCACCCGCCGAAGGCAGGGCGAGGGCGACAGGTTGACCGCATCGGCCAAATCCTGATTGGGCAAGCGCCCGGCCTTTTGCAGGGTGCGCAGAATGGCGCGGTCGTAGGCGTCTATTTCCATAAAAGAACTCCACTGCCAGTTAAATTGTTGGGTCCAGGTTGTATGCGCAATAATATTGCGCGATAGTGGTTTATTGCACTGCATTTGGCAAGCTTCTGCCCCGTGTTCGGCTGTAGACTGTTTGGGTACTTGAGGCAATGCTGCTTCCGGAGACGGTAAAAGAATCATGAGTTCTGTAGCCGGCAACCCACCTGGCGATCCCAGGCGGCGTTGCTTGCTGGCCTTTTCAGAAGCAGTGGCCCACCCCTATTCCTGGAGCCCAAAGATGAAATCCGACCCCGCACAGAAGTACCGCAGTTTCCCCCCCATCCCGCTTGACGACCGCCAGTGGCCAAGTCGCGTTATTCGGCAGCCGCCCCGCTGGCTGAGCACGGATCTTCGCGATGGCAACCAGGCGCTGATCAATCCGATGACGGTGGCAACCAAGCTGCGGTTTTTCAAGGCGCTGGTGGCCATGGGTTTCAAGGAGATAGAGGTGGCCTTTCCAGCCGCCTCCGACACTGACTTCACCTTTGTGCGTCGCTTGGTCGAAGAAAACCTTATTCCTGCGGACGTCACCATCGGTGTGCTGACCCAGGCGCGCAAGGAGCTGATTGAGCGCACTGTTGAATCTTTGCGCGGTGTGCCGCAGGCAATCGTGCACCTGTACAACCCCACCGCGCCCAGCTTCCGGCGAATGGTGTACAACACGGACCGCGCCGGTGCCCGAGCCATTGCCGAGCAGGGAACGCGCTGGGTGAAGGAGCTGACCGAGGCTATGCCGGAGACCAACTGGCAGTTGCAGTATTCGCCGGAGACTTTCTCGGCCACCGAGCTGGATTTTGCCAAGGAGGTGTGTGACGCCGTGGTGGATATTTGGCAGCCCAGTGAATCCAACAAGGTAATTATCAACCTGCCCGCAACGGTAGAGATGTCTACACCCAACGTTTACGCCGACCAAGTAGAGTGGATGCACCGCAACCTGAATAGGCGCGAGCACATCGTGCTCAGCGTGCACCCTCACAACGACCGCGGCACAGCTGTGGCTGCGGCGGAACTGGCGGTCATGGCGGGGGCCGACCGGGTAGAGGGCTGTCTGTTTGGCAATGGTGAACGCACCGGCAATGTGGACCTGGTTACTCTGGCTCTGAATCTTTATTCCCAGGGCGTGCACCCGCAGCTGGATTTCTCTGACATCGATCAGGTCCGGCGGTTGGTGGAGGAGTGCACCGATATTCCGGTGCATCCGCGCCACCCTTATGCCGGTGAGCTGGTCTTTACCGCGTTCTCTGGTTCACACCAGGACGCCATAAAAAAAGGGTTTGCCCAACAGCAGGCGGGTGCTTTGTGGGAGGTGCCCTATCTGCCGATTGACCCGGCCGATGTCAATCGCAGCTATGACGCCGTGATCCGGGTAAACAGTCAGTCCGGCAAAGGCGGCATGAGCTTTCTGTTGCAACAGGAGTACGGCCTGGACCTGCCGCGCCGCCTGCAAATTGAGTTCAGCCGCACGCTGCAGGCTTCCGTTGACAAAACCGGGCGAGAGGCTAAAAGTGCTGACGTTTTTGCCCTTTTCGAGCAGGAATACCTGCGGGCAAACCATCCCTACCAATACCGGGATTGCAGCGTCACCAGCCGGGAGGACAACAACGATAAGCCGGTGCAGGTGGATGTGACCCTGGTGCGGCAGGGCAAGCCCGTGCAGTTGAGCGGTTGCGGCAACGGGCCCATTGATGCAGCAGCGCGCGCTTTGCACGGCGACCTTGCGGTGATTGACTATCACGAACACAGTGTTGGCGAGGGTGCGGACGGCCAAGCGGCCTGCTATGTGGAAATGCGCCTGGGGCAGGGGCCCGCCGTGTTTGGCGTGGGGCTGGACACCAACATAGTGGCCGCTGCCATCAAGGCGCTGGTGAGTGGCTTCAACCGGGCCAGCAGGGGTTGCGCAGAAGTGGCCCCGTTGCGAGATGCCGGGTGAACCCGGCGGCCCGCCCGTGCAATGCCGCCCGGCGGTGACCGGCGGCTGGCGGTTTTGTGCGGCCTTAGGTGTTGTGGTCAGGGCGGTGCTGTTATGATGGTGGCCAACGTGTAGGTTGTATGCAAGTCGGTTTGTTGTCCGGCCAGGCCAGAGGCAAGCGTTGTTCTGCCACCGGCCGCAATGCAATCTACCTTCATCGAGAACAATGATCATGTTACTGCCCAACCGGATTGGCACCTGCAAAGTTTTGCTGTTCACAGCCTTGGCGGCATTGCTTGGCGGCTGCCTGGAGCAGGCCGATGAGCCTCAAGCCGCGCGCCTGCAGTTTGCCAATCAAGCCCCCTATTTTGTATCACCCAAAAGTTGGGAAGTGTCGGTTGGGGACGTTTCGGCTCAGGGCTACGGGGCGAAGGCTGTGGATGACGACGGCGATCCGGTCAGCTACAGCTTGTCTCCGGATGATTTTGACGCACAGTTTTTTCACATTGACGCGCAAACCGGCGACCTGCGCTTTGCCATAGCGCCGGACGCTAACCAGCCGCAAGATGAAAGCCAGGATAACCAATACGACATCACCCTGATTGCCAGCGACGGTCAGGGCGGTGTGGCCGAGCTTGGCTTACAGGTTACTGTGCAGAATCCTGAGTCGGCGGTGGAGATCCAAAGCAATTCCGCGCCGTTTCTACTGGAGCAGGAAGCCATCATCAATGTTAGCTACGACGCCATCGGGGTGATTTACACCGCCCGGGCGGTTGACCCGGAAGGCGACCCCATTGTTTATAGCATCAAATACGGCGGTTTGAGCCCCAGCAGCTATGCCATGGATGCAATAACCGGCCAGTTGAGCCTGGTGCGCCCACCGCCGCGCAGCCTGGAGATGGACTCCCTGGTATTGGTGGCGTCCGACGGCCAGGAATTTCACGGCGCTTTGCATATCCGCTTCCATGAGGGCCCCGTCGCCCCAATCGACTACGGCCCCGGCCCGAGCGGCTCCTCCGGGGTCATCTCCTTCTGATAGGTCGCGGGTTTGCCGCGCTGGTCAGGTCAGTAGCCCATAAAACATGCGCAGCGAGGTCAGCAGCAGGAACAGGGCAAACACCTGCCGCAATCGCCGGGCGTCTATGGCGTGGGCCAGACGCGCCCCCAAAGGCGCGGTAAGCATGGTGGCAGGCACTATGGCGGCAACCCCCAGCAGGTTGACGTAACCCAGGCTCAGCAGCGGGCGCCCAGGTATGTGCAGGCCGTTTACGATGAACCCCAGGGCACCGGGCAGGCTGATGATCATGCCTATGGCCGCCGCAGTACCCACCGCTCGATGAATTGGGTAATTCAAGAGGCTCAGCGTAGGCACGCTCAAGGTGCCACCGCCAATGCCCATCAAGGTGGATAAGCTGCCAATAGCGGCGCCTATCAGTTGTCTGAATGGCGTGCGGGGCAGGCCATCGGCTATGGCTTTGGTTTTTACCGGCAGCGCCATATTGGCCGCCACCAACAGCGCCAGGGCAGCAAACAGGGCGGTCAGGGTTGCGCCGCGCAAGTGTCCACTCAACCACGCACCCAGCAGCACCCCCACCAACAGCCCGGGCCCCAGCGCCCGCAGCAAATCACCGTCCAGGCTCCCCCGCCGCGCGTGAGCGCGTGCAGACATTATTGACGTTGGGATTATAGTGGCCAGGGAGGTGCCCACCGCCATGTGCATCTTCACGGCTTCATCCACCCCCAGCAGGGTAAACAGGTGAAACAGCACTGGCACCACCACGATACCGCCACCCACACCCAGCAGCCCGGCCAGCAAGCCTGCAAAAGCACCCGTGGCGAGAAGCGCTGCCAGCAGGCCAAGCAGCCAGACGACGCTGTAGCTTTCAAATGTGTGCAAGTGGGTATCCTGTGGCCAGTGGGAATGGTCGGCTTGTGCCAGTAGTTATACCCTCGGCAAAGCCTGTGTGCAAATGGCAGATGTGGGTGACCGAGAGGCCCGGCAGGCTGCGGTTGGCATGAATGCAAAAGTCAGGCATCTGCATCCACGCGCCCCGGTCCCATACGTTTACCCTGCCGATATCCCTGGGGTGATCAGCTACTTGAGAAACTACCGGCCTCAATAATTGCCGCTTGCTGGCTACCGGTAACGGGATTCAAGGCAATAGGAGCGGGCTTCTCTGCTGACCTGATTTGCAGAGATCACCCTGGCGCAGATGCCGTAGGCCATCAATACGGAATCAAAAATACCGGAGCGCTTGCCAGGGCCGAAGGGTGAGGCTTTAACAGCATCAAACCAAAATGTCGTACCCTGACATGTTAATCTGCCCCACGGATAAACCAATAGAATTGTCTCTTACCCAAAGTTCATTCCAAACTGTTCGGCGCCGAAGGGCGGTGTCAGCTTCAATGCAAACTAAAAATAACTTACTCCGGAGACTTCTTCCTCATTTTCAGGCGGTTAACGCAGGGGAATCTACTGCGGAAACCCTCGCCAGCTTCTTGGCGTCAGTTAAAACTGCCTCGGTGGCAGCCGTCCCGCATCCGGCCTCATCATCTGGATGGCAGGTGAATTATCATTTAACAATTAACCGGTTTTGTAAAACTATTGGTATTCCTGGGGCTTCTCCTTCTGCTGCATATGACGTTGAGTGTCAGGAGGTTTGTGACGAATGCATGCCGACGGAGCAAGAATCTTCCAGTTCAGGTGTGCCCAACATGCAGTTGTCATATTGCAATGGCTCGGACTCGCTCGCCAGCAAAGCTCCAGTTTAGGCGTCGTTTTCCTCTTTTTGTCCGGTCTTCCCCACTGTTGGCTTATCAGTTGCGCCTTATCTCTGGGGGCATGACACCAGCAATTTGGCTCAATCTGTTCTCCCGGTTTGGCAAAGGACTGTCGTCGACCGTAAAAACTTTTGTAACAACCTGACCGCTAAGGCAAATATGCCCAGCAGTTCCCAAAATACCACCCGCTTAAGTATTGCGGATTTTGGGAATGTTGAATCTACGTATTGATATCTGTTATCGTTCTTTGAGCGTCAGCTCGAATTAATTTTATGCCTGACAGAAGAAACTATTTGAGACCGCTCCTTGGCCCTATGATAACGCACAGCAGGGGCTAGATCAGCCTTGCACAATAAACGGATTAGTATGCGGGGCATGATCCAATGTGAGCCCGCACCTGCTGAGCGCGTGCATGGGGATTCATGCGTACTTGTACAGGCAAGGCTTGTGACAGGCGGCGTACCGGAACAACCCAGTTGTGGGAAGATCAAAAACCGGCTCAAATTGGCTGGTCGTCCAGGCATGGGTGATGGCAAGGGCCGCAGTGGCACCCAGCATTATAATGGTTAAGATAAGCGCGCTTTTGACGGTTGTTTGCGTGTCAATAGTAAAAGTGCCAAGGGCGTTACGCGGGCCAATATTGATCTGCTTAAGCCCCGCATGAGTATTGTACACACCATCACTTTCGGCAACGGAAGCGAGTTCGCCTATCACGAGGTGGCCCGAGAGCTTGAGGTAAAAGTATATTTTGCTACCCGTACCACGCTTGCAGCGGGGCATCAACGAGAATGCGAAGGGCTTACTTCGACAATAATGGCCAAAGGACACGAACTACAAATTGGTGACGCATGCATCGGTCAAGACCCACGTCAATCCACTAAATGACCGATCAAATAAATTGTTTGGATACGCGACACCCTCCAGCCGAATAAAAGCTCGAATGGTTAGAGATAAAGCGAAGACAAAAGTGGCATAAGCGTTATGCAATGTAGAGTTGAATCTGCGGCCCTAAAAGAGCATTACTCTTATGCAGCAACATCCATACATCGTTTTTGGGCGGCCTACCATAGGCGAGAGCGAAATTGAAGCGGTCACACAGACCCTGCGCAGCGGCTGGCTTGGCACCGGCCCCCAGGTTCAGCAGTTCCAGAAGCGCTTTGCCGAGTACATGGGCGTCAAGCACGCGGTGGCGGTGGGCTCCTGCACAGCCGCTCTGCATTTGTCGCTGGAGGCAGCTGGCATTGGCGCTGGCGACGAAGTTATTACCACCCCCTTAACCTTTGCCGCGACAGCCAATGCGATTGTGCATGCCGGTGCCACGCCGGTTTTTGCTGACGTTGACCCCGCCACCATGAACCTTGACCCGGATCAGGTCAAAGCCAAAATCACAGAGCGCACCAAAGCCATCTTGCCCGTTCACTTTGCTGGCCGCCCCTGCGATATGACCCGGTTGGGCAGTATTGCTCAAAGTCATGGGCTGACTGTGATAGAGGACTGCGCCCACGCCATTGAAGCATTTTATCACGGCCAAAAGGTGGGTGCTCTTGGCGACGCGAGCTGCTTTAGCTTCTATGTCACCAAGAACATGACCACAGCCGAGGGCGGAATGCTGTGCACCAATCGCGATGACATTGCCGAGAAGGCCCGTGTTCTGGCGTTGCACGGTATGAGTGCCGACGCCTGGTCCAGGTTCAGTGACGCGGGTTTCAAACACTACGAAGTCATGCATCCCGGTTATAAATACAATATGACCGACATCCAGGCCTCTCTGGGGTTGCAACAAATGGCGCACCTGCCTTCCTGGCTGGCAAGTCGTGAAAGGATCTGGAACCGCTATGGTCACGCTTTTGCCGGGCTTCCATGTATAACCCCCGCTGCCGTCGAGCACGGAACAGTCCATGCTCGCCACCTGTACCCCCTGCTGATTGACCCGGATACATGCGGTATTTCCCGGGATGAATTCTTGAGCGCACTTCACCATCGGGGCATTGGATCTGGCGTACATTATCGAGCGCTGCATACCCACCCTTACTACCGGGACAGGTTTGATTACCAGCCGGAAGACTTTCCCAATGCTAACCGAATAGGACTTTGTACCGCCTCAATACCCTTGAGTCCTAACCTCACTGAGCAGGAGCTTGAGCGAATAGAGCAGGCGGTCAGTGAAATTCTTACGCAGTAGCTGTTGCTACTAAGAGGTAAGCTAATGCGTTTTGTTTTTTTGATACCCGACTATGCCCCCGGCCTGATACTTCGGGGGCGACGATTTCTCCAGGGCACGCCCGCCCGGGGTTTGGTCGCAAAAACCCGCGATATGCGGGTTGCCAAAGTCTTTGGTGGCTCACTTAATATCATTCGACACTGTTTGGCTGCACGCAACGCCGGGGCAGACGCGGTTATAGCCACCGAGCGGGGCGTTGATGACCATGGGTTTGTCAGCGATATTGCCAAACTCCCCATTATTCGCTGGAAGGATCGCAACCCCGAAGACGTCTGCCTGGTACCGGACATGCTGACTCGGCTCATCAATAGTCACCCGGGGCCGTGTATTTCCTATCAGCAAAGCCCCAAGCAGATCAAACACGACTATGACTATCAGCGCGACAACGTCCGTATTTGGACGGACTCGGAATTAATGCTGGCGCTTTGCCAGAAAGCCTACCCGGGTATAGATATTCCCATCGTGCCCAACATTGTCGACCACCGGGCATTCCCCTGGGTGCCGCAAGCTCAGCGCCAACAAGGCGAGCTCATTGCCTTTCCTCGCAAAGAGCCGGAGTTCATTGGTGCCGCCTACCGCCTCTACCAGGAAAAAGGTGGCCGTTACTGGCGCCTGAATCTTGTTGATGGCCTGCCCTTCACCGAGCTTGCCAAGCGCTTCCGCACCCCGCAGGCGTTTCTGGCCTCCGGCGCGGTCGAGGGCTGCGCGCTACCGCCTCAGGAGTGCATGGCAGCAGGCATTGTTGTAATAGGGCGAAGCGCCAATGGCGCAAACTTTTGCATGCAGGATGAACGCACAGCGTTGGTCGCCGAGACGCCAGAGCAAGCGGCTGAAGCACTGCTCCGCGCCGAAGACGCTGAGCTCCGGGAGCAGTTGACGAAAACCGGGTACGCCTTCATTCAGCGCTACTTTGATACCGGCGAGCCGCACCTATTCTGGAAGCAGGTCATACAATCCTTCGGTCCTCGCCAAGCTGGATGACCTATGAGTTCTCACGATAATTGTCCTGGCCGCCTGTGTCATCGACATAGGCGGCCCATCATTATCGCTGCCACCTTCAGTTAATCGGCTTCCGTCGGTCGGCGGGGCGATTTGGTGCATATACAATGCGCACAAGGGTCTGGGCTTACTCGACTGGAATTTTCTAGCAAGGCATTGGAGCTTGTAAATGCCGCCAGCCAGGACGATCTGCCCGCCAGGAGCATGTGAGGGGAGATGCGGCACAGCTACGGCCTTGCAGCTTGTGTGGCAAAGCTCGCTGGACAGCAGCGGACGGTA
>CAYNST010000103.1:0-12700 GCA_964399955.1 uncultured Cellvibrionaceae bacterium
CGGTTGGTGGCGGCGATGACAATAATACCTTCATTGCCCTCAAAACCGTCCATCTCAACCAGCAACTGGTTCAGCGTTTGCTCTCGTTCGTCATTGCCGCCACCGTGACCGCCACCCCGGCTGCGACCCACCGCGTCGATTTCGTCAATGAAGATAATGCAGGGGGCCTGCTTTTTGGCCTGATCAAACATATCCCGTACGCGGGAGGCGCCTACGCCCACAAACATCTCGACAAAATCAGAGCCCGAGATGGAAAAGAACGGGACTTTTGCCTCCCCGGCAATGGCTTTGGCCAGAAGTGTTTTACCGGTTCCAGGCGGGCCTGACATCAGAACGCCGCGAGGAATGCGCCCACCCAGCTTCTGGAAGCGAGACGGGTCGCGCAGGTACTCCACCAATTCGGACACTTCCTCTTTGGCCTCGTCTACCCCCGCCACATCGGCGAAGGTGGTTTTGACCTGGTCTTCACCCAGTAGACGCGCCTTGCTCTTGGCAAAGCTCATGGGCCCGCCACGCCCGCCAGCCCCGCCCTGCATCTGGCGCATGAAGAAAATGAACACACCAATAAAAAGCAGAATGGGAAAACTCGCCACCAGCAACTGCTCCCACAGGCTTGCCGAACGCGGCTCGGTACCCATGATGGCCACATCGTTTTCAAGCAGGTCATCCACCAGATTGGCATCCCATAGCTGCGGGCGAATCACCGTGAACGCGGTATTGTCTGCCCGCATACCTCGTATGACCGTGTCCTCTATGACCACCGAGCGCACCTGATCATCCTGCACAGCGCGCACGAATTGAGAGTAGGTCATCTCATCTTTGGTTTCGGGATCGCTGAAATTCTGAAACACGGTAAACAGCACCGCTGCGATCACCATCCAAAGCACAAGGTTTTTTGCCATGTCGTTCAATGAAGAGTCTCCTCATTATTCATAATGCCCGCCTGGAGGCGGTTTGCGATATCGCTTGTTGCTTGGTAACCATTCAGCTCACGGGAAGAGCTGAACAGCCAGGTTGCTTTACCTGCCTGGCTTAACTTTATTCGTCTGCTGTAGCCGTTGGGATTGACAAACGGACAACACAATCGTTCACCAGCCCCGAATATGTCCGCCCCATGTACCACTTTAGCCATTGAACCCCTTGGCTACCACATAAACTTCCCGCGATCGTGGCCGAGATGCTTTCGGCTTGCGGGTGGCGGCACTGCGAAACTGACTCTTGCAGGCCCGGAACCATTGATCATAGCCCTCGCCTTGAAACGCTTTGCACACCAACACACCGCCCGGTTTCAGCACCTGTCTGGCCATATCCAGCGCCAGCTCCACAAGGTAAGTGGACTGGGCCTGATCCACTTCGGCTATACCACTCATATTTGGGGCCATATCCGAGATTACAACATCGGCCAGCTCATCACCCAAAAGCGTCAGCAGCTGATCAAACACTGCCTGCTCGGTAAAATCCCCTTGCAAGAACTCCACGCCCTCCAAGCTGTCCATAGGCAGAATGTCGGAAGCAAAAACCCGCCCCTTGTCGCCCACCAGCTTTGCCACCACCTGCGACCAACCGCCCGGGGCGGAGCCGAGGTCAACGACGGTCATTCCCGGCCGGAACAGCCTGTCCCGCTCATGCAGCTCCAGGAGCTTGAAGCTTGCCCGGGAACGCCAACCCTGCTTCTGAGACTCTTTGACATAGTGGTCACTGAAATGTTCGCTCAGCCAACGATTGCTGCTTTTGGATTTTGCCATGAAATAATTCAAACCTCTCTGGTCAGACTTGGGTAAAATCCCAGCTTTTGCCCGCAAGCAGCCCTCAGGGTTGTTCCAGGCTGCGGGCTATCGGTTGACACAAGCGACCCGGTCGCACGAAAGGTTCTATTGTATGACGTTATCCACTGAGAACAAAAAGCGATTCCGCACTATCGGACACGGCCTCAAGCCTGTCGTTACCATTGCCAGCAAGGGCCTATCCGAGGGCGTTTCCGCAGAAATAGAGCGTGCATTGGGCGATCACGAACTCATAAAGATCAAAATATCCTGGGAAGACCGGGACGAGCGGCGCGGTGCGGTTGCCAAGATTTGCCAGCAGCACAAGGCCGATCTGGTGCAGATTATCGGTAAAACAGCCCTTCTTTACCGCCCTTCCCGCGAAGCCAGGTTGCCAAACTCCAATGCCCGGGGCGTTTAACTTATGGGCGGCCCAGATCCCGGTGCTGGCTTCTCTTTTATCGCCCGATAGAGCCACCGCCTGCGGGTGCCGGAATTGCCGATGACCCGCGCGACCCGATTAGCACTTGCTGCGCTGGTGGCGGCATCTGGCGGTTGCGCAACACCGGGAGCCGACACGGAATCCTTCCGCTTTGCCACCATGATAACCGACAGCAACCTGAAGCTGTTTCAGTTGAGCTATCCGCGCCCCTCCGGCCCGGAACCGCTTTTGCGAAGCAGGCCTAATAGGCCAGAGCGCAGGGCGCCCGAGCTCAATGAGCAGACCCTCAGGAACATACTGGACCAGCGCATGGAGAGCAGCGAATACTGCCGCAGCGGCTATTTGCTGCTGGGGCGACACAGCGGTCCGACCACACAAATGATTCGGGGTGAATGCCGCGAAGCCGCTACAGATGACGACCGCAGACGTTTCCCCAACACCATATCAGCCTGGTGACTAGCGCCGGCTAGACGCGAATTTGCACCTCTTCCAACAGCCAAACGGCAAAACCTGCTGCAGAAAATGTTGACCCGGTCACTCTCCGACCAATTCCTCAGCGGTCCACGGCCCTTTGGCTGCAAAAAGTTTGGATAAATAAGGTAGAATTGAGCGCATTTCAGTCAGCAGCGGCCAGGGCGGGTTGACCACCAGAAGACCAGTGCCGGTCATGCCCTGTTGCTGATGGTCATCGTCCAGCTGCAGCTCGAACACACTGATGCGGCGTATGCCGGTAGCCACCAGCTGTTTTTTCATGCGCTGGGTGCGCTCGGCGTCGACGATCGGATACCAGAGTACGAACACACCTGCCGCAAAGCGGCTGTGAGCCTGTTGGATAAACTTGACCACCTGCTGGTACTCGGCTTTAACCTCGTAGGAGGGGTCTATCACTACCACGCCCCTTTTCTCCTGGGGCGGGAGTAAAGCCAGCCCCTTGGTGTAGCCGTCTTCCTCAAAGCACTTTACCTCGGGGATGTGAGCAAAGTTGGCCTCAAGGGCAATGAAATCGCGGGGGTGCAGCTCACACAAATGCAGTCGGTCCGCAGGCCGCAAAAGCGTTTTCGCCAACCAGGGCGAGCCCGGATAGGCGTTGAGCTTGCCGGCATGACACACGCTGCGCACGCAGCTCAGATAAGGTTGAAGTTCGTCAGGAGTCACAGCGTCATGGAGCAATGCAATACCACGAGCAGATTCGCCAGTCTTACTGGCTTCGAATCCTTTCAAGTTATAAAGCCCCCGCCCGGCATGCGTCTCCAGGTAATAGAGAGGCTTTGGCTTCTGGGTAAGGTAAATCAAAATGCGGGACAAGAGTACGTGCTTCAGCACATCCGCATAGTTGCCGGCGTGATAGGCATGGCGGTAACTCAACATAGATTGGCTCAACTCGAAAAGCGCACAAGTATGGGTTACGCCTGCTTTGTTAAGCAAGACGAAATGAGCAGAGGCCGGGTACCACGCCACGGGTGCCGAGCAGCCACGCAAGCTTTTTGGCTCCAAGAGCCTTCACGATAATGAGCGGGACCGCCATGTTGCCACATCAATTCATCAAATCAGCACAGATTGCTTTCTGCCTGTTGATTCTGATCACTGCCCCTCTGACTCACAGCGCCAGTGACAACGTCTTTGAGCAACAGATTCAGGCACAACAGCAAGAGCAGAACAGACTGCAAGGCGAACTGAGCTACACACGCGAAAAGCGTCGTGAAGCCGAAGAGGCACTTGCGCAAATGGAAGCGGAGCTGAAGGAAAAAGAGCAGCAGCTGGCGGAGATGAAAGCGCGATTTGACGAACCTCGCAGCAAGTCGCAGCAGGATCTCCTGGCCAATGAACAGCAGAGACTGGCCTTGACCGAATTGGCCATCCGCTCACGCATAGCCACGGTGGTTCGCTGGGAGCGCAAAGAGCAGGAATTACAGGATGAACTTCACAGCGCGGCAGAAAAAATAGCCGGCATTCAGGACCGGCAGCAAGCGGAGGCACGCCGGGCGCGCCGGGAAGCCGAGGCCAAAAGCCAGGCTTTGGCCGCACAACTGGAAGCGCTGCGCCGCGAGAACGAGGCCCTGCGAGTTGCCATGGAAGAAAAGGCCCGGAGCGCCCAGAGCGCTCAGGAAGAAGCTGCCCGCCTGGCGGCTCTTGCCAGAGCCGAGGAAGAAGCCGAGCTTGCAGCGGAGGCAGAAGCCGCAGCCCTGGCCGCAGAAGCGGAGCTGGAAGCCCTCAGCGCGACCGCCCCGGTGGCGGGCACTGGCCAGTTGGGACTGCCTTCTCTGATTCCTATGGCATCCAGTCAATACACGCCGCCACCGCAGGTATGGATGTTTGAAGAGGTGCCCAATGCAGACGCTCAGGAGCCGGACGCGGACGAACAAGCCTTTGACGAAGTGACGCAAGAGGAGGTTCGACGCGACGACGCCATTATCCTGCGCAGTCGCAGCCTGCCGCGGCCGGTGACGCTTGAGTCTAGCGGGGAGCAGGTTTACCGGGCGGAGGTGAAGGTTCAACCGGGTCGGGCCTACTTCAACATCAATAACCGTCGCTACCGTGGCCAGTTTCCGGATGACGGCATCAGCACCTATGTCTTTACCTACGATATGACGGATGAAGAACAACCGCGCCTGAATATTCAGCGCTCCCAGGAAAACACCGCCATTGCCGGGGATTCTGCCGACGCTTACTGAAGGTAAGTGTTCAGCGCTGACAGGCTGAAGATCCTTGTTTTGCCGCTATGGGCAAACTCGGCGATGAGCTGAATAGAGACTACTGATGTTCTGCGGGCGCAGCCAATGCTTGCAGAACCGCACGGTAGCGCGGCGCCCAGGCCGGCCAGGCCCAGGCACTCAGGTCCGGAGCTGCCGGCAGAGCGCCCACCTGCCAGGCGCGGTACCAGTGTCCAAGCCGCTGCGTCAGATCAACAACATCGTCGGCAGAGGCTTGGCGGTAGCGGTGCTCAGGTGAAAAAATTTCCGGATACGCCAGCCGGTCCGGCACCAGCGGCAGGCAGCCCGCCGCCGCCGCCTCCAGTACCGCCAGCCCCTGAAAGTCATGCAGTGCCGTTGACAGCACCACCTGGCTGGAGTGCAGCAGAGCCTGATACCGGTCTAACTCGGCCACATAACCCCAGCACCCCAACCACCCCCTGGCCTGCAATAAAGCCTTGATGCGCGAGAAAACCTCCGGTTGCTGGCGAAATTGCTGCCCTACCACATGCACCCTTAACGGCATTTGCCCATCCAGCGCGCTCAAGGCCGTCAGTAGCAAATCAGGCCCCTTGTCGTACTCCCAGCGATGATTCCACAGTACCTGAAACCGGTCTGACGCCGCGACTTGCGCCGGCGGCGCTGGGCCAAGTTGCAGGGGAACCGGCAAAACAAGGCTTTTGCGCGCCAGTTCCTCCACCAGGCCGGCGGGCACACCGTCGGGCAGCTTACGCAGCAGGGCCGCAAGGCCATCTAGGAAAGAGTGCCGATTGTAGTGGCTGTTGAACGCCAGCCGGGTTGCGCAGAGCGAGGAATAAAGCGAGACCATTTGCGGTTCAACCGATTGCCGCTGCCGGGCGGAAGGGGGGTAGGCAAACTGGTTTTCGTGAAAATAAAGCAGTGTGGGTATGGCAGCCAGCTCAGGCACCAGGCCGCGCAGGGTGGCCAGGTCCACCATTGAGGTCGCAACAATCAGGTCGTGGCCGGCACAAAGGATGTGCCGCGCTTCGCCGCTCCAGGTCAAGCTGTTGCCGCGCACTCTCCAACTGAAGTAGCGCGCTGGCAAAGTCAACAGGGTCCACTGGTGTTCCGGCAGCGCCAGGCGCAAACCCTTGTGCCAATACTGGTGGCTAACCGCATCGTAGGCCGATAGCAGCAGTATTTTCATCGCTTAAAGCTGCGCTCGCCCGGCACCGTCGCCCTTGATCAGTCGCGAAAGTTGGTGAACTGGAAGGGTTGTCCCAGGTTGGCTGCCCGCACCAGAGCTATGACCTCCTGCAGATCGTCGCGCTTTTTGCCTGTTACACGCACCTGCTCCCCTTGAATAGCCACCTGCACCTTGGCCTTGCTGTCTTTGATCATCTTCACCAGCTTGCGCGCCATATCGGCGTCGACGCCTTCCTTGAAGCGTATTTTTTGGCTGAACGTCTTGCCGGAGTGAACAGGGTCATCGGCGGTCATGGTTTCTACATCCACGCCCCGCTTCACCAGTTTGGTACGCAAAATGTCGCGCATCTGTTGCAGTTGGAAATCGGAATCGGCCTTCAGGCTTGCCTCTTTGTCATCCCAGCCGATGGTGGCATCTGCGCCTCGGAAATCAAAGCGGGTGGTGAGCTCGCGCTGCGCGTTCTCGACGGCGTTGCGCACCTCGGGCAGATCTATTTCCGAGACGATATCAAACGAGGGCATTTATGATTCTCCTGTACATGGGCGGGATTGGCCTGCCGTCATTCTAAAAGCGATTGGCTGCGGTGATAACCCATTGAAAGGGATCTACCCGATCTTTTTCCGCCAGCGGATAGGCCACATCCAGGTGCAGCAGCTTGCCGACCCGCGCCTTACTGGAGCTCAGCCGCAAACCGAAGCCGACATTGCTCAGGTGTTGCGGCTGCCCGTAGCCGCCGCCCCAGGACCGTCCCGCATCAAAAAAAACCACCGAGCCGACTCGAATGAGACTGAACAGGTGCAGATTGGTGATATAGCGTTTCTCCAGGGTAATCAGGTAGCGTTTATCGCCGCGCTGGTAGCCGATGGGGTAACCGCGCAAGCCAAAGACTTCGTCGTTGGTCAGCTCATTGTGCTGTTGCAGGTTCACCCCCTGATCAAGACGCATGGCTGCATACCAGCGGTGCCGCTCTCCGACAAGGTAATAAAAGCCGAATTCAGCGCCAAGCAGCGTTTCGGACGCCTCGCCGGACTGCGGATAACTGCGGTTGTCCAGATTCAAGCGCATACGCAGCAGACGCTTGCTGTCCAATTCCAGCAGATCGGTGTATTGCGCCTGCAGGCGCACCACATCTTCATCATTGCCGAAGGCACTTGTGCCATAGCCAAGGCGCACCCGCCAGTTATAGCCCACCGAGATGTCTTCAATGCGAAACATTTGATCCAGATTGGTGTAGACGGCGAATTTGTTTTCAAGGTATTGGTATTCCACCCAGGGGTAGACAATGTTGTAGTTGGATGGCAAGCCGAGCAGTGTGCGCTCGGTCTCGTCAAACACGTGATGCTCCTGAGTAAGCCCAAGCAGCAGTCGTTGTGTAGCTTCCGGCTTAATTCTAAAAGCGCGGCCGGTATAGATCTGGCTGAAGGAGAAGGTATGCGAGTATGATGACACCTCCTCCCCCCCCAATCGAATGCGCTCCTCCAGCGCGGTTTTCTCGCTGTGAACGCCTGCGGCCCATGGTGCAGAGAGAGAATAGAACCCTTGCTCCAGTGCTACCACATGCCCCTGACCGTCGGACGAATTGGACAACCCCAGGTGCAGGCTGACACGCGAGTCCAGCAGGTGGGGGCTGTTGAAATCATACAGCCAGGACTCCCGGTCTTCGTCCTTGCTGTAGCCAATCGACAGTGCATTCCCGGTACCGGCCACGTTGCCCTCGCTCAGCGCAAATCCACGTTTGGTCTGGCCGCCTTCAAAACCAATGTCCACCTGCGGTTCTGTGGTCCATACATCCCGGGTGATCACCACCAGGGCAACTTCGTCACCGCAATCTTCATCCACCAGAATACGTGCATCGCCCAGATAGGGCTGCGACCGCAGTATGCGCTCGGACTCAGCAATGTTTCGTGGTTGGAGGACAGTGTCTTCCTCAAACAGTAACTGGCTTTTGATAACCTGCGGACGCGTGTGTATATGCAGCCGGTTGAGCAGGCGGAAAAGAGCGTTATCTTCGTCGGGGTTGTCTGTGTCAAAAATATACACTTGCCGAATACGGATACTGCCGATGGTTTTCCCCGCGTGATCGCTGTAGCCTTCCCCAAGGCTTGGCTGGGCACTTTCTTCGGCGCGGCAGCTGCTGTCCAAGCTGACCTCCTGCAAGGCCAACTCGGACGCGCTGACCCGGACTGACAGAGCAAGCAAAAGTGCCAGGCTGCAGTGGACAAACCGTTTGGGTGAAACAATGGCGCAATGGCGACCCACTCAGAGATCCTTGTTAGAAGAACAGATGTGCAACATTCGTTAGGTTCCAATGCCTGGCACAGGGGTGATGTCACAGTATTGGCGACCGGCCAGGTAAGCATTCCGCGCCCGCTGAAATCTACCCATAGCTGCGTTATGAATGGCCCAATGCCCGCGCGTGAACTTGCATTTTTCGTCTTGCTTTGCACAAGCGTGCACGCGGTCTGCACGGCCACGGGCGTGCCGAACCATTGCCCGGTCACAATCTTTGACCTCCGGCTACCGGAAGCGTCATTGTTATTGTCGTTATACGCAGCCGGCCTGTTGAGGCGGTGGCTCGCCGGCTAGCGCATTCTGCCCTATTCCCTTTAACATGGTCCAACCCCTTCTGGAAAGAGCCTCCTATGTCCGTGCACACGCTGTTGGATCAAATTGAGCGGATCGGCAACCGACTGCCGCACCCAACTCTCTTGTTTGTCTATCTTTGTGCACTGGTACTACTGCTGTCCTGGCTGGCGGCAGCAGTGGGCGTGGCGGCACAGCATCCTGTTTCCGGGGTTTCCCTGACCGCGCAAAACCTGTTGAGCCGGGAGGGGTTAGATCGCATTCTTTCCCAAACTGTGACCAACTTTGTGCAGTTTGCGCCCGTGGGAACGGTACTGGTTGCCGTATTGGGCTTGGGGGTGGCGGAGCACTCCGGTCTGTTGGCCACCGTGCTGCGCGCCACCCTCCTTAGGGCGCCTCACCAGCTGCTGAGCTTTTTTGTAGTCACCGCAGGCGTCCTGTCAAGTTTAGCCGCCGATGCCGGCTACGTTGTACTTATCCCGCTGGCAGCGCTGGTATTTCTCGCCGCCGGGCGTCATCCGGTGGTGGGCATGGCGGCGGCCTTTGCCGGCGTTTCCGGCGGCTTCTCCGCCAATCTGCTGATCTCGCCGTTTGACGCCGTGTTGGCGGGTATTTCCAGCGAGGCCGCGCAATTGGTGGCACCGGGCTATGAGGTCAATGCGGCTGCCAATTATTACTTTATGGTGGTATCCACCCTGGTGATCGGGGTGAGCGGAAGCTGGGTCACGGAGCGGATCATCGCCCCGCGATTTGCGCCCTATCAGCCGGACAATGCCGCGCCTGGCCGACAACTTGCGCCTCAGCTGACGGCGGCAGAGCTGCGTGGCCTCAAGGGCGCAGGGGCGGGGTCTCTGGTGCTGCTGGCACTTTTGCTTTGGGGCTTACTGCCCAGGGATGGCTGGCTACGGGAAAGTGGCAGCGGCTCGATTCTGCAGGGCCCGTTCATGCACGGCATAGTCACGGTCATTGCCCTGTATGCGGCGGTCAGCGGCGTGATATTCGGCAGGCTCTCTGGCCGCTATCGCAAAAGGTCGGATTTTATTCAGGGCATGGAGCAGCACATGGCGGGCATGGCGGGCTACCTTGTGCTGATGTTTTTTGCCGCCCAGTTTGTCAGCTACTTTGCCTGGAGCAACCTGGGCAGCATCATGGCCGTCAAGGGCGCCAATATGCTTCAGCAACTGGCGCTGCCTCCCGCCTGGCTGCTCTTGGGCTTCATAGGGCTTGCGGCTTTTATCAATTTGTTTCTGGGCAGTGCCTCAGCAAAGTGGGCTCTGCTTGCCCCGGTTTTTGTACCCATGTTGCTGCTGGTGGGCCTCAGCCCGGAAGCAGCACAGGTCGCCTACCGGATTGGCGACAGCAGCACCAACATCGTCACCCCGCTGATGCCCTACTTTGGCGTGGTGGTGGCTTTTGCCCAGAGGTATCAGAAGGACATAGGCGTAGGCACCATCATAGCTACCATGCTGCCGTACAGTTTGACATTCCTGCTCAGTTGGAGCCTGCTGCTCATGCTCTGGACCTGGTTTGCGTGGCCGCTGGGGCCGGGGGCTGAGATACTGGCACTAAGACATTGAGCTGGAATCCCAGCCGCTAAAAGTCCGAATCCTCCACCGCCATGAGCGCGTCCGGTCCTGCCGCAATGCTGGCCCCCAGGGCGTGAATGCGAGGCAACAGGTGTTGGTAATAAAACCGGGCCGTTTTGATTTTTCCTGCGGCGCCAGACCCGTCCGGGCGCGCATGAGCCGCGCAGCCCATTTGAGCCCACAAAAATGCATACAGCACATACCCGAACAGGTGCAGATAACTGTTTGCGGCAGCACCCGGTGCGCAGGCATTGTGCCTGGCCTGCTGCAAGAGCAGGTCGGTTGTGCGTTGTAGCAGCAGGATGGCGTCGCGCAGCGGCTCATTCAAGCGTAATGCCGCCAGCGTGGCGGCCTCGCGCGCCATCCAGGCGTCCACCTCGGCCAGGAACAACGCCATAAGCTCGCCGTCGCAAGCCACAGTCTTGCGGCCGACCAGGTCGAGGGCCTGAATGCCGTTGGTGCCTTCGTAAATCTGGGTAATGCGCAGGTCCCTTACCCGCTGCTCCTGCTCCCACTCACGGATGTAGCCGTGGCCTCCCAGTACTTGCTGGCCCAGCACCACGCAGTCGAAAGCCTGGTCGCTTAGGAATGCCTTGACCACCGGGGTCAGCAGGCTGGTGATTTTCTGCGCCTTGGTTTGCTCGCGCTCATCCGCTGCATAATGGGCGCGGTCCAACCAGTCAGCCGTATATAAGTAACAGGCGCGGCCGGCTTCGGTGCAGGCCTTCATGGTCATCAGCATGCGTCGCACATCCGGGTGCACCAGCAGTGGGTCTGCGACCAGCTCGGGCGACTGCGCACCGCTTGGACTCCGCCCCTGCAAACGCTCGCGCGCGTAGGCCAGGGCGGTACGGTAGGACGCCTCCGCCACACCTACGGCCTGGATACCTACCGCCAGGCGTTCGTGGTTCATCATGGTAAACATGGTGGCCAGCCCCTGGTTGGGCTGACCCAGCAACCAGCCCGTGGCAGCGTCAAAGTTCATCACGCAGGTGGCAGAACCTTTGATGCCCATCTTCTTTTCCAGGGCGCCACACCCCAGGCGGTTTCGCTCGCCCAGGGTGCCATCGGCCGCAGGTAGGAATTTGGGTACCAGAAACATGGATATGCCTCGGCTGCCGGCCGGCGCATTGGGCAACTTGGCCAGCACCAGGTGCACAATATTGGCGGCCATGTCGTGCTCGCCCCAGGTAATGAATATCTTGCTACCGGTGATGCCGAATGTCCCGTCTGCGCGGGGCTCTGCTTTGGTGTGCATCAGCCCCAGATCCGTGCCGGCGTGAGGTTCGGTCAGGTCCATGGCGCCAGACCATTCGCCGCTGTATAACCTGGGCAGGTACAGCGCCTTGAGTTCGTCGCTCGCATGGGCATCTATGGCTACACAGGCACCCGAACTTAGCATCGGCGCGAGGCCAAATGACATGCAGGCGCCTTGCACCATCTCCTCCACGCAGGCAACCAGAGTCTTCGGCAGTCCCATTGCTCCGTATGCCGGGCTGCCCGCCAGCGCGCACCAACCCGCATCGGCAAAGTCCGCGTAAGCCTGTCGAAAGCCGTCGGCGGTAAGCACCTCGCCGTCTTGCAGACGGCAGCCCTGCTCATCGCCGGTGCGATTCAACGGGGCAAGAACGCTCTGACAGAAGCGCCCGGCCTCTTCAAGAATGGCTTCCGCCGTGGGCCGGTCGAGCTCCGCCGTTGCCGCCCAGGAGGACCAGTTCCCGTCGCAGGTCAAGGTTTCAAACAACAGGGTCTGAAAGTCTTGTAGCGGTGGCGCGTAATGGGTCATGAGGAAGCCTCCTGTGGTTGAGCCGTGTTGACGCCGGACAACGCCAAATGGAAGGGCGCTGTCCCGCCAAACCTGGCTTGAGCACCGAAAGCGGTGGCGCTACTATCTTTACGACAGGTTTGACTTAGAAGGGCAAGCAATCTCACAGCGGCCCGCCTGCCCATAACCTTCAGCTTAGCTCAGCCGCCTGCTGCGAAGGAGATTACGGCAGATCAACTCCACGCGTCCAGCAGATTGCCCAGCGTATGATTGGCTGCTTCCACCACGCGAGCGGATGCGGTGAACACCAGTTGCTCTCGCCGTTGATCCACCATTACACTGCTCAGATCCCTGCTGGTTGATCTGCCTGAAGCCGCTGCATGGTCCGCCTGTACCACCGACTGTTTGGCCGGCAGATCGGCCACCGCTGCGCCAGCAGGTGCAAGGGGAACCGCGCCCACACTGGCCGCGCCCCGCTGATGCGCGCTGTGCGTGTTGAGCTTGCTGACTTCATCTGCTATCTGATACATCCTTCCCTGGCTTTGTTGAATACCCGACACACCTGCTCTGAACACTGAGTCGTGCAACATACTCTACCTCCCGATAGGCAGCTACTTGATGGGCATGCAATGCCACACTCAAAGTATAGCGTTTTGCGGCCAGCGGTCGTGCCGCTCATCGGCAGGCACTTGTACTGGCGGGG
>CAYNST010000104.1:0-2401 GCA_964399955.1 uncultured Cellvibrionaceae bacterium
CTAGCATAACCAATTGTGCGCAGATTGTTTTCCCAGTTATTACTCACCTCCGAGTGCACAGAGAAGACCAATCAAATAACGCCAACACTGGTTGGCGGCCATGCGGCTCGTACTTTGTAGCACCATTCATGGACGCCACTATGCCTATCATTTGTCGCTTTTTTCTGGTTACCTGCACGCTCAGTTGTTCGTTGCTGCTTCTTCCTACATTGGGTCATGCGCAGATTGACTTGAACATTCAATTCAACTCTGTTCAGCAAGAGATTGATGGTTTTGGCGCATCGGATGCCTGGTCTATCAACCCTACACTGGAAAAATGGTCCAGCGAGTCTGGAGATGCGCAGATAGAAGCCCTGGCTGATCTGCTGTTCTCGACCGAGACCGGTATCGGACTATCCGCTTGGCGATTTAACATCGGGGCCGGTAGCGCGGAGCAGGGCAGTGCCAGCCGGATACCGGACCCGTACCGCCGCGCCGAACTGCTGATCCCAAGCCCAGGCGCGGCAGTGGATACTTCCAAACAACGAGGTCAGATCCGCCTTTTGAAGGAAGCTCATGAGCGTGGTGTAAGAGATTTCATCGCCTTTTCCAATAGCCCGCCTGTCTGGGCGACCAAAAATGGCTTGGCACATCCAGGCACTGGATCTGGCATAGGTTCTTCTAATCTTGCTATCAATCGGCAAAACGATTTTGCTGACTTTCTTGTGAGTGTGCTGCAGTATCTTAGGGGGCCTGAAGTTGGTGTGCCGGTGAACTATATTAGCCCCATCAATGAGCCCACCTGGGAATGGGAAGGCCAGACTCAGGAAGGCAACCGATACAACATGGAGGAGATCAAGGGGCTATACCGGGCGGTATACCAAGCCTTGGGGCGCGCGAACTTGAGTGACGCTGTGCATGTGGATGGAGCAGAGACAGTGGAGTACGCTGCGGCCTTGGGCGACGGCTACAAGCGGGAGTTTGACGGCAGTGTTTATTCGGGTGGTATGAACCGACGGGGTGTGGGTTTGTATAAAAACGATATAAACCAGTTGCTTGGCGATCCCGAAATGAGAGAAATTCTGCACGATAAAATCTCTGTGCACGGGTATTTTTCGGATGCTCAGACGAATCGTTTGGGTAGGTTGCGTGATCTGACTTGGCAAAACCTAAAAGAGGTGTCTCCTACGGCAAAAATATGGATGAGCGAGTTCTGTATCCTGGGTGACACTGGCAATGCCCGAAACTTTGAAGGCGGCGGTTTCAACGTTGCAGATATGAATTACGCGTTGCATGTGGCCAAAGTCATTCACCGCGACCTTACTCGCTTGAACGCCTCGGCATGGCACTGGTGGTTGGCTGTCACCCCCTATGATTACAAAGACGGCCTGTTGAAAATAAACAGTGCACTAGATGAAGACTCACTTCAAACGTCCAAGCTTATGTGGACTCTTGGCAACTACAGTCGTTTTATTCGCCCGGGATTTCACCGCGTTGACTTGTCGGACGCTGATGACCTGAACGGGGTCATGGCCTCTGCGTACAAGAGTCCAGCCGAAGATAAGTTGGTGATAGTTATTGTCAATGCAGGTACTACAGCCGCTGAAGTTCAGCTAAACGTAGCAGGCCTTCCAGAGTCCCGTTCACTTGGAGGCTATCAGGCGTTCACCACCAACTCAACGCAAGATCTTGCCCCATCCGATGCGGCAGAGATACATGTCGTGCCGGCGCGAAGCACTGTGACTATTGTGGTGGACGTCATTGATAATGAGCCGCCTGTAGCTTCCACATGCCCTGAACTGGGTTCAATATCTCGTGAGATCTGGATGGATATTCCCGCAACCGGAAACGCCGACCAAGACCAGTCCATTGCTTCCATACCACTTGATGCTCCGGCCGACATCCAAGATGAATTGTCTGTTTTTGAAATTCAATCAGATTTGGAGGATAACTACGGTACTCGTATTCGCGGTTACGTTTGTCCTCCCACCAGCGGAGATTATACTTTTTGGGTCGCGGGTGATAACCATGTGGAACTAAGTTTAAGCACAGACCTATCCCCGGAAAACGCTCAGAGGATTGCCTACCATGACGACTGGACTCTCCCGCAGGAATGGTTCAAATTTCCCAGTCAGCAATCTGAGCCGGTTTATCTGGAAGCCGGTCAGCTTTATTACATTGAGGCGCTACACAAGGAAAGCGACGGAGAGGATAGTCTGGCGGTGGGGTGGAGGCTTCCAGGCGGCCGGGTCGAACGTCCAAT
Organism: uncultured Cellvibrionaceae bacterium; assembly: GCA_964399955.1. Taxonomy (GTDB): domain Bacteria; phylum Pseudomonadota; class Gammaproteobacteria; order Pseudomonadales; family Cellvibrionaceae; genus CAYNST01. The sequence goes on from CAYNST010000104.1 coordinate 2,243, forward strand.
TCCAGGCGTTCGCCTGATTGCGTTTGATGCTGAGGGTTTGAGCGGTTCAAGCTCGTCATCATCCAGTGGTTCCAGTTCATCCAGTAGTTCTAACTCGTCATCCTCCACCAGCAGTTCAAGTTCAAGTTCAAGTTCAAGTTCAAGTTCAAGTTCAAGTTC
>CAYNST010000104.1:2501-12285 GCA_964399955.1 uncultured Cellvibrionaceae bacterium
AGTTCAAGTTCAAGTTCAAGTTCAAGTTCAAGTTCAAGTTCAAGTTCGTCCGGCGCAGGCGGGCAGGATTCAACCGGAGCGGGCGCCTTGAACTTCCTTCACTTGGTAATTTTGACATTGTTAGGGTTATTCCTCCCAACTGGAAGAAAGCACAGCTCGCGGAGGGCTAGAGCGCCCAGATGAGGTGGATGACCAACTGATTCACGCAGGTGAGCGTAAATCGTAGGTTCTTGATATCAAAGAGCTTTGACAATGCTTATCCAAGTAATGTGCACAGGTTTTCCAACGCAGATGGTCGTACGAGCTACTACCCGTGGCTCCAACTAATATTCACAGGTCGTCGTCCATTTCTGCTCGGCGAAGTGGCGATGGAAGGGGCGGCCACAGCAGTACGCACGCGCCCGGAGGCGTTTAACAGGTTCTTTAAACAGAGCCCCGGCATCCGGGGCTTTGATACGATAGCAGGACGATACATCACTTATCTTGATCGAACTATGCGCGGCGCCGACCTAAGCAAAGAAAGCTCTTTTACGACGGTTCATCTTAAAACATTTGTATGCAGGTACTGTACACGATCCGCCAGCTCGTCGAGCAAATTCAGTACAACTTATTGTTCCGCTGTTTTGTGGGCTGAGCACTAATGACGAAGTTAAAGCTGCTCAGTGATGATCACTTCAGAGTCGACGGTACGCTCATCCAGGCTTGGGCCTCGCAGAAGAGCTTTCGTCCGAAGAACGAGAAGGAGGACGACGAGCCAGGCCCTGGGCGCAACACCGAGCCAGACTTCCGAGGCGAGAAACGCGACACACCCGCCTCCCGCACCGACCCCGAAGCAAGGAATTACAAAAAGTCCAAAGGCACTGAAGCAACAATGGCTCACCCCGGCCACACAGTCATGGAAAACCGCAACGGAATAATTGTCAAAGTGCAGGCCAGTCAGGCCGACGGTTACGCAGGGTGAGAGACGGCAATTGATCTATTGGCGCTGCCGTTTTTCACTTTGTCGGGAGTAGCGAAAGAATTAGCTGTCAAGATGAATAGCAAAACAGCCGAGCTGAGAGAAAGTAGCAATTTTTCATAGAGTCACGTAGTTTGCTGGATGTTCGGCAGATATCACCGGAGTAACGTATGGGCCGCTAAACGCACTTCATCTGCCAGAATTCGGACTAATGCAGCTGAAGTTTCTTTTGGCGGCTGCTTCGTCTTTGGCGATTCATACTTGAATTGAACAAAAGTTTGATACGCAGCGATGATGATGCTCCTGCCGTGGTACCCGCAATGCGGTTCAATCTCTGCTGGAGCCGCATGCTTTGAGACATGGTCTCGCAGTTAAGGCATCTCGAAACCTAATGCAATGCAAATTCCACTTGCCACACTAACTCGATACGCTCGCCGGCAATGTCTTCTGGAGGCGGTGGCAGGGGCTGAGCTCGTTTGAGTACCGCCTGAGCTTCTCGGTCGAGCAGGAAGTGGCCAGAGCTTTGCGACAGTTCACTCTCAGTCACCCGGCCGCGGCGATCCAGCTGAAATCGCAGCCGGGCGATGCCTTCCTGGCTGCGCGAACGGGCGGTATGCGGGTAGCGTTTGTAGCGTTCCAGATGGGCATTGACGGTACCCTGCCAGCTCTCCTGCAGGCTGGCCAACTGTGATTCACGTTGTTGCGCTGCCCTGGCGGCTGCTCGCGCCTCCTGTTGCCTGGAACTGGCAGTGGATGCGGGGGCGGGCGGAGAGCTAGTAGTCTGAGCCTCCGGCTTCTTGGTTGGCGCAGGCGGCGTCTCTTGCGACGATTTGGCCTTGGCGACGGTTTGAGTCGGCAAGGGTTTGGCCTCAGTTATCGCTTCGGGCTCTGCTGGTGCTGGCACGGGTTCCACCGGCGGGGGCGGCGCTTCGTCCGCTTTGGCTACTTGCTCCGGCTCAGCGTGTACAGGTTCTGTCGGGATTGGCTCTGCAACATCTGCGGCCTCTGCAACTGCGGCGCGGGGCGCAGATACAAAGTCCGCAAGTTCCACCACCATCGGAGTGCCGGTGCCAAGATCGGCGGCCGGCGTTGGGGACTTGTGCAGTAGAACGGCTGCAAGCCCACCGTGCACGATTACTACAAACAGGAATGCGCCCAGCCAGCGGGTGTTGTCGCCACCGCTGCGGCTTTGTTGCTCCAGCAGCTCAAACAGCTCAGGCTTGACCCGGGCATTCATCCAGCGCCTTCCTCACCGACCAGGGCAACCTTGAAATAACCGGCCGCACGCAGCTGATTCATAAGTGCGATCAAATCGCCGTAGTCCACGTTGCGGTCTGCCCGCAGAAAAATGCGCTGCTCCTCTCCATCGCTGATCGCCTGCTTGAGTGCTGCCGCCAGTCCCTCCCGCTCCACCGCCTGCTCACCCAGGCGCAGGGTCAAATCCTCCGACAAGGTCAGATACACCGGGTCTTTCGGTTTTTCCTGCGGTTGAGCCTGTATGGGCGGCAGATCCACCGGTATGTCGACGGTGGCCAAAGGGGCGGCGACCATGAAGATAATCAGCAGCACCAGGATCACGTCAATAAATGGCGTTACATTGATTTCGTGGTTTTCCGTCAGCTCGTCACTGTCATGCAACTGCGCAGACATCAGGCGGCCTCTCCATAATAGTCTTGCAAGCCGAGATGCTCCTGGCGGTCAAGATCCAGTGATACCAGACGCTGTAATTCGGCGGACATGTCGGCCAGCAGACCACGGTAGTCGGAGATTTTCCTGGCAAAGTGGTTGTACATCATTACCGCAGGTATCGCGGCTACCAGTCCCAAAGCAGTTGCCAAAAGCGCTTCGGCGATGCCTGGCGCCACAACGGCAAGGTTGGTGGTCTGTGCTGCGGCAATGCCGACAAAGCTGTTCATAATGCCCCAGACGGTTCCGAACAGGCCAATGAAGGGTGCAGTAGAGCCTATGGTGGCAAGCAGACCGGTTGCTCGTCGGGATTTTCGCGCTTCAGTGGTTTCTATGCGCGTGAAGCGCCCGGCGAGCCTCTCCTTGATCCCTGCGGCCGGCAGCTGGCGAGACTGGCTGCGTTCTATCTCTACTGCTGCCAATAGAGCGCACACCGGTCCTTTACATTCTGCAGTCAGCTCCTTGGCCTCCAGCAGAGAAGCCGCGCGATTCAAGCGGTACAGAGCCGGCAGGCTCTGAAGACGAGCGCGACGCAATTCCAGGGTTTTTACCACCCATATGGTCCATGTGACCAGCGATGCGATGAACAGGCCGATCATGACCGACTTGACCACCCAGTCAGCCATCATGAACATGCCCCAGGGTGAAAGCAGATTACCTGGCGTCGCGGCCATGGCGGCGTCCGGCAGCATCAGCAAAAGAGGGAGGGAAGGGGCCAAGTGCAGGTAAGCGCGAGAGGTTGTGGGCATAAAAAAACCGTGTTTGACTGACTTCGAATTGAACCTTAACAGTAATGCTAATGGTTATCAATTATGGTCGTGAATGATTTGGCGTATCTGTGCCGAAATGTGGCATCGATCAAACCTCTGGCAGGCTCAATAGACATCCCTGCAGTAGCGGCCAACGTCGGCCAGATGATCCAGACAGTCCTTGCCGAGCAGCTTGCGCAGCGTTTGATCCACCGATCGACCCATGCCGTTTTTGCTGCCACAGACGTAGATGGCTGCGCCCTCCGTCACACGCTTTTTGAGTTCGGGGCCGGCGGAATGAAGCACATCCTGTACATACCGTGTCGCCTGATTGCCGCAGTCCACCACGCCGTACGCCTCTGCCTGGCCCTTGTTGAATGACACCTCGCAGAACGTCTCGCGGGAATACACCAGATCCATGCGTTGCAGGTGTCCGGACGCCTGCCAGTCCGCCAGCTCTTGCTTGAAGAGTGCATCGTGGGCGCGGGTACGTTCGCCAAAGATCAGCCAATTGGCGTGGGCACCCTGCTGTTCACGTGCGCGCAAAATGGCTCGCAGACCGGCAATTCCGGTGCCGCTGCCAATCAACACTGCAGGCCGGTCGGGGGAGGGCGCACGAAAGCTCGGGTTACTGCGCAGGTGGATCATTGCGTTTTGCCCTAGCACCAGTTCCTGGCTCAGGTAGGCAGAGCCTAGCCCAAGATGCCCGTCGGTGGTGCGACGAAGCCGAACCACCAGCTCAAGCGCGCCATTCTCCGCGATTGAGGCAATGGAATATTCGCGCACGGGTGCGGAGGCATGGGTGCCCACCCGCACCTGAGCAATGTCGCCCGCCTGCCACTGAGGCAAGTCGCCGACGGCCTCGAAACGCAGAAGCAATACGGGCGCTGCGGAGCTGCCGGGATTTAGGCACTGGCGCTGGACAAGTCGCCAGGGAACATACTTGGCATCAGTGACGGTGGCTGCTTGGCGCAGCCTTAAACCGGTTGCCTCTGCCAGGCGGTGTTGCCAAAGTTGAAGCGCTTGTTGATCGCCTTTATTCACGTCTACCCAATCAAACAGCGGGCGCGCACCGCGACCTTCCAATCCTTGATGCAGCTGCTCACCGAAAGCGCAGTAACGACGGTAGTCGCGGTCGCCCAAAGCCAGCACGGCGTAGTCCAAACTGCTCAGATCCATCTCTGCGCCGCCTTGCAGAAACCGCCGCGCAAATGCGCTGCCGTTGTCCGGCGGTTCGCCCTCTCCGTAGGTGCTCACCACAAACAGGGCTTTGTTGTGAGCGCTAAGTTGCTGCTGATCAACCTTGTTGAGGGGTAAGACCACAACCGACTGGCGCGCCTGTGCCAGTTGCTGGGCGTGAAGACGAGCAATCTTTTCTGCGCTGCCGCCCTGGCTGGCATAGGCAATCAACCATGAAATTGCTTGGCCGTGCTGCAGGATAACCGCAGTCGGTCGCGATCGTTTATGACGCAGCAAACACCAGGCACTGAACCCCAAGTAGGTGAGCAATACCAGTGCCGCGGTTAAATAAGGCTGCAGCGCATGCATGGCGTGTTAGTAACTCTTCAGCTAATTCCGTGACTGTTCAGATTGCGTCCAGATTTGTGCAGAGCAAGGCGAAAAATGTGAGTTTACACGTGTAAATAACCATTTTTTAACGCAGCTATGCGCGAATCTGGGCGTGAGCTGAATAGTTATGTTTGTTATTCCGGTAACACCTCGAACACGGCCGAATAGCTGCCACTGCGCAAGGTTGCGGGCTTGTTGGCTTTGTCGTCGTTGTATTCCACCTCCATAAAATATCGACCGGCACGCGGCCAGGTAACTTTCACCTTGCCGTCAGCGTCCGCCGTCAGATTGATCAACGCTTGCTCATTGCGGTAACGCACGCCGTCCGGCACCAGTTCCACGCTCGCACCCGCTGCGGGTTGGCCATCTATCAAAAATTGGAACTGGGCTTCTTCTCCGGCAAACAAATCGTTGGGGTGAGTGGTCGGCACCAGCTCCAACCCTGAATTAGTGGCAGCAAGCACGGCGCGGTCGGGCTCGCCTGCGGTAACAAAGGTTTCTATTCTGCGAGAAAATTGCGTCACTTCAAGCTTGTCGGCTTTGGCAGGCACGTTTTTTTTAAAACCTTCTTCGGTGTAGGCCTCACCGCGTCCGGGCCACCCTTGTTGCTTGCCGTCGGCGTCCTCCCAGCGGGCACGCAGGCCATGGCTGGCCACAAATATTCTATAGGTGCCGCGTGTTTCCAACTTCAAGTCAAAACTGCTGCGGAATTTTCCTGTGTGTAGGTTTTCCGCTTTTTTGGCCTTACCATCCGGCCCCTGTATCTGCAGGTCGTCCAATCGCATGGGGTGGTAATCGGTAAAAAAGATGTCGTTGGAGATGGCCGCATCAAAGGTTACCCAGGGTTCTTCACTGGACAGCACGGTTGCATCGGGCAAAATCCAGGCACGGTGAGCGTGGGAAAGCGGCAGGCAAAAAACCAGCGCTAAGGCGACCGTCGTTTTTAGAGTCTCTTTCATGAAATGTTCCTTTTGGGTTGAAAGTGTTTGGCTTCAAGGCGCAGCCGGGTGCAGTTCGACGATACCCAGCTCGCTTTCGCCGCTGGCAGTTATTGCGGCGTCGGATTTCTTGAGCGGCCATTCGATGGGAATTTGCAGGAGTTCGCGACCGCCGACTTCCCTGGCCGCTTCAACGTTGATCAAATAGCGTCCGTGCGGCAAAGTTGAAAAAGGCGGCTTGTCGGCGGCAATAGCCAGCTGGTGCACGCCGGGCGCGCGCGTGGCGCCGCTGACGCCGTCGATAGGCATGGTTCTACTGCGGCCGCTTCGGCGCCACCACTGGCGCATGTCCTTCAGCCACTTTTCGCCCTCCTTATCTGCCATCTTCAGGTCATACCACAACGCCAGATCAGCAATGGCGGTTTGATCCTCACTCGCCAACCATACGGCCAGGTAAGGTTTGTGGTACTCGGCAACGTCCAGGCGCGGTATTTCAATGCTGAGTTTCATATCTTCAGCAGCGGCAGTGGATGCCATCAGGGACAGCGCCGCCCAGGCAACAAGTGACATCGCGGTGGCTCGACATACAGCCATAAAAGCTCCTCAATGAATAAATAAAACAACTAGAAGTACAGGAATCACTAATCCGAGCCCGACCAGCGGCCAGGTGGTTGGCCGGCCGCCCGCATGGCGATACAACAGCACCAGACCCGACAAACAAAAAACCACGCAGGTCAGCGCAAAAATATCGATAAACCAAGACCAGGCCGTGCCGGTATGGCGGCCCTTGTGCAGGTCGTTGAAATAAGAGATCCAACCGCGGTCGGTTGCCTCGTAAATCACTTCGCCGGTCTCAAGATCAATACTCACCCAGGCATCGCCGCCGGGGCGGGGAAGACTCAAGTAAGCTTCATCCGCACTCCATTCGGCTGGGCGCGCCGGCAGAGACAGCGCATGATATTGCTGTAGCCAGGCATTGGTGCTCTCAGGTAGAGCGCCCTCCATCTGCGCCGCCGTTTGCATTTCTTGCAGCAGGTTGCCCGGCAAAGTCGCCTCTACGGTAGTCACTTGCGGCCGCGCTTCTATACGACCCGAGTGATTAAGGGTGATGCCTGTCACTGCAAACAGGAGCATGCCGATCAGGCAAACGGCGGAGCTTATCCAGTGCCACTGCCTTACCGTTCCCAGGTAAGGTTTGCGCAGTACTGTCATATCAAGACGCCGCTGTTACTAGAAAGACACATCGGCCGATAGCCATAGGCTGCGCGCTTTTTCCGTTGTGTTGTAATCCGCATTGCACATGTAGGCGTCTTGCTGTGCGTTGAGATTGCAACTGCGACCGGACAGGTCATCGTCCAGCAAATTGTTGATTCGCGCGTTGAACGCCAGTGACGGGTTAACCTGGAAGCGCGCCGCCAGGTGAAACAGCTCGTAGCCTTTGTAGTAGAGCCAGTTCTCGGCAGGCAGGCCAACCTCAGTGTTATCACTGAAACGTTTACTACGGGCTTCGGATACCAACGACAGGGTCAAAGGCTCAGCGGCTTGCCAGCTGAGCGTGGCATTGAACATGTGCTTGGGCATGCCAATGATTGGCCAACCGTCCTGCACGCCACCTTGTTGCTCGCTTTCTGTAAAGGTGTAATTTGCCCGCAGCATTAGGCTGGGGGTAAAAGCAAAGCGGGATCCCACTTCTATACCTTGCGCAATTGCCTGGTCAATATTGATTTGCTGCCTGAAGCTGGTGTAGCCCAGCTCCGCCCAGCCAGGCCCGATATCAACGCAGTTCTCATTCAGTTCCCGCTCACCTTCGGTGTTGTAGCAGTTGGCTACCGCCTCGGCGGTGGCTATCTTGTCCTGCAAGTCATTGTGAAAGAGCGTAATGTTGGCGCTGGCACCTTGCTGGTTGTCGAAGTAGACGGCAAATTCATAGTTGACGCTGGTTTCGGGCTGCAGGTCCGGTGTGCCTACGAATGGCGAAACGCCCTGACCGCCAAAACCGGTAATTCCGTGAAAAAGATCATTGGGTTTGGGGGCGATGTAACCGGTACTTACACCGCCTTTGATGGTCCAACTGGGCGCCGCTGTCCAGTTCAGATAGACACGCGGGCTGGTATTTCCACCAAAAATATTGTGATCGTCGTGGCGCACGCCCAGAGTCAGCGTCAGTTCGTCAGTCAAGCCCCAGTGGTCTTCAGCAAAGATGCCCAACTGGCGATGCTCCTGTACAGTGCCTTCGCGATAGCCGCCGCCGTCCATGCCAAACACACCGTCCTCCATTTCTGCGTCATACAGCTGCGCGCCGATGCTCAGCGTGTGCGCCGCGATTTGTGTGTCCAGGCGCGTCTCGTAGGTGGTACTGCGAACATCCAAAGCGCGTCTCTGACGTGGCAGAAACTGCTCACTTAGCTGATCGGCAACGCCCTCGGGCAGCACAAACTCGTTATTGCTGATGCGGCAGTCTGCCAGGGTAGGGCAGTTGTCATCCCAGATGACTTGCAGCGCACTGCGCTCAGCAATGGTCAGTGGCAGTGAGCGTCCCAGATTGCTGCTGGTCATGTGCGTAATGCTGCTATTGAGCGTGCCGAAAGACCAACGCCCGGTATGGGACAGCGCCACTTGGTCGCGCTCGACGCGCTGATAAGGTGTGTAACCCACCCTGGGCTGAATGATGCCGGCATTGGACGCTCGCCAGAGGCTGTCAACACCGTCCAAGGTTCCGGACTGGCCCTGAGTGTTGTCGTAGCGCTGGCGGGCGCGGTCCAGTTCCAAAGTGAAGTCGTGGTTCTCTGTGGGCGTAAAGCTGAGTGTTGTACCCAGGTTCCAGTTTTGTGCGGCCACAATCTTTTTGTCACCGAAGCTGCCGGTATCGATCCAGAAGGGCGCATTGGGGTTGCCGTCAACATCCTGCGCAGGTAGGGGCAGACGCTCACTGTAGGTAGGGTCACTGGCTTCGCGGTCGTAGAGGCTACCGCGCAAGACGATTCCAACCCTGTCTTCGAGCAACGGCCCACTGACATAAAAATCGGTCTTGCGGTCATTCCCGTACTGCGAATCTTCCTGCAATGTCAGGCTATTGGTCAGGCTGCCGCCCCATTCCTTGGCTACCTTGCGAGTGATGATGTTGATCACACCACCAATGGCATCGGACCCGTAGAGCGTGGACATGGGCCCACGAACAACCTCTATGCGCTCAATGGCCGCCAGTGGCGGCATGTACATGAATTGGCTGTTGCCGAAGTTATTGGGGCCGATGTTGCCCACATCGTTTTGACGTCGGCCGTTGATAAGCACCAGTGTGTAGTCGGCGCGAAGGCCGCGCAGGGTCACCGATATATTGCCGTTTTTGTCAAAGCCGCTGCCAACGTCAATGCCCTCAACGTCCCGCAGGGCATCGCCCAGGCTTGTATAGGGCTTGCTTTCCAGCTCCTGTCTGCTGATAACACTGACGCTGGCAGGAGCATCAATTATTTTCTGCTCAAAGCCGGCAGCCGAGATGACTGTGCTGCCCAAGTCGATGGGTTGACTGTGCGCAAGCGTTGCGAGGGAGGCTGTGGCCATTGCAATTGAGGTTTGCAAAAGCCGGTGTTTTTTGATCATCGGGAGTCTTGTTACAGCGGTGTTCATACATTCTCCAAGGGTGTAGGGCTCTTTTTGGCCCCTGCTAAATGCAAACGATAATACATCGCATTAGCTTTCATGTAAATGTGTAAGTCGTGGAACTTTAACCGGCGCACGTTTTTCCGCTTAAGTCTTCTCTGAGTGTGTTGATGTGTTTGTGTCAGCTGGTGCGGGGAACTCAGCGCAAGTCCGCGCTCAGAGCAACCGCCTTGCCAGAGGCTATTGGTTGGAATCGGCAGTAGAGGGGATGGTTAAGCCTGACTTCG
>CAYNST010000105.1:0-12106 GCA_964399955.1 uncultured Cellvibrionaceae bacterium
GCGCGTTTTCAGGTGCAACAGAGGCGATGATGAAACGTCAACAGACCCTAAGCTGAAGAGTCACATCGGCGTTAGATCTTGGCGAGCAGGGAAACCATCTCCAGCGCGGTGATCGCGGCTTCTGCGCCTTTGTTTCCAGCCTTGGTACCAGAGCGCTCGATCGCCTGCTCAATGGTATCCACAGTCAATACCCCAAAGGTAACAGGCACACCGGTACTCATGGATGCCTGCGCCAGGCCCTTGGTACATTCGCCGGCCACGTATTCAAAATGCGGTGTGCCGCCGCGAATAACGGCACCCAGGGCGATGACGGCATCGTAGCTGCCGCTTGCCGCAAGCTTTTGCGCCACCAGCGGCATTTCAAACGCACCGGGCGCGTAGACGATAGTAATACTGTTTTCGTCGATACCGTGGCGGCGCAGGGTGTCCAGCGCGCCCTCTTTCAAGTGCTCGACTACAAAACTGTTCCAGCGGCTTACCAGCAGTACGTATCTACCGCTGGCCTGGGCAAAATTGCCTTCAATGATTTTCATGGGGTTCAGATCTACTCAGGGTTGGAGGTGATGGGATCAGAGAGATTTTCAATATATTCCACAACTTCAAGGTTGAAGCCGGAAATGGCCCTGAAGCGGTAAGGGGCGCTCATCAGGCGCATCTTGTGTACGCCCAGATCCTTGAGAATCTGCGAGCCGGTGCCCACCTGCTTGTAGGCCAGATCCAGCCGGGGGCGGGCTTGTTTTCCGGAGATCAGCCAGTCGATGCTCTCTTCGATTTCTTCTGTGGTTTCGCTGTGGCAGATCAGCACCAGTACGCCCTGCCCCTCCACGGCTATCTGCCGCATGGAGGACTGAAAGGTCCAGGGGTTGTACTCTTCGGTGCCGGACGGCAGTATGCCCAGCACATCCCGCGCGGTACTGCCAACGTGCACGCGCACCAGGGTCGGCTGGTCGGGTGTGACCTCGCCTTTGATCAGGGCAAAATGGCGTTCGTCCCGCGCGCTGTCCAAGTAGGTGCGCAAAGTGAAATCGCCAAACTGCGTATTCACTCTGCGCTCATTGATGCATTCCACGGTTTTTTCATGCACCGTGCGGTACTGAATGAGGTCGGCAATGGTGCCAATCTTCAAGCCGAAATGCAGGGCAAACTGCTCCAGATCCGGGCGCCGCGCCATGGTGCCGTCGTCGTTCATGATTTCCACAATGACTGCCGCCGGCTCGAAACCCGCCATGCGCGCCAGATCGCAGCCCGCCTCGGTGTGGCCGGCGCGGCTCAGCACGCCTCCCGGCTGCGCCATGACCGGGAATATGTGCCCGGGCTGCACAATATCGCGCGCGCTGGCGTTGGCCGCTACAGCCACCTGAACGGTGCGGGCGCGGTCGGCGGCGCTGATACCGGTGGTGACACCCTGTGCCGCCTCGATGGAGACGGTGAAATTGGTTGCGTGGGGCGCCAGGTTCTCGCTGACCATCAGCGGCAGGCCCAACTGGCGGCAGCGCAGCTCAGTCAGAGTCAGGCAGATCAGGCCGCGCGCGTGACGGGCCATAAAATTGATGTCCTCGGCCCGCACTGCGGCCGCAGCCATGATCAGATCGCCTTCGTTTTCGCGGTCTTCATCGTCCATCAGGATGACCATCTTGCCCTGACGAATATCTTCGATGATTTCTTCGGTGGTGTTCAGCTCCACAAGCACCTCATTTCATGTATCCGTTATCAGCCAGAAAGGCCGCCGACAGCGGTGACTGAGCAATTGCTCCGGCTGTAGCGACTCCCCCGGCGAGCAGGCGCTCCAGATAGCGCGCCAGCAGGTCCACTTCCAGATTGACGCGAGTGCCGGTGCGGTAGTCGGCAATGACCGTGTGATCCAGAGTGAAGGGTACTATATTCAGCCAGAAACAGTCGCCTTCCACCTTGTTCACCGTCAGGCTGGTACCGTCCACAGTAATCGAACCCTTCTGTGCTATGTAACGTGCCAACGCGGCCGGAGCACGAATGACGAACTGCTCCGAACGCGCCGCAGGCGCGCGCTCAAGCACCTCGCCCACACCGTCCACGTGACCGCTGACCAAGTGCCCGCCCATCCGCGTAGTCGGCGTCAACGCCTGCTCCAGATTCACCCGGGTGCCCACCTGCCAGCCTTCCACTGTGGTTTGCGCCAGCGTCTCAACCGATACGTCGGCGCTGAAACCCTCATTGACGCGCTCGATTACCGTCAGGCAGACACCGTTGGTGGCGATGGAGTCTCCCAGTTGTACCTGCTTCCAGTTCAGAGCGGGAGCGCTCACCTGCACGCGCAGGTCGCCGCCGATGCGACGCACCGCAGTGACAAGGCCCACTGATTCCACTATGCCAGTAAACACACTCTACCTCCGCCAATCAGCTATTGCGTTGCGGGCGGGCCACGATGCGCCAGTCCGCGCCCACAGCTGTGATGCTGTCTATTGTCACTGGCAGGGCATCCGCCATGCCAGTGATATTCAGGCCAAACAAAGGCCGGGCCGAGTTGCCCATCAACTTGGGCGCCATGTAGATCAGCAACTCGTCGATCAGCCCCTGACGCAGGAACTCGCCCGCCAGAACCGGCCCCGCCTCTATCATGACCTCGTTGCACGCCTCGGCCGCCAACATCTGCAACAGCGCCAACAGGTTTACGCGCCCCTGCTCACTGGGCAGGGGCCGGCACTGCGCACCGGGCACAGCCAGGTTGCTGCCGGCAACGGCAATCAAGGTTTGGCCTGGCTCCGCAAGCAGCCGCGCCTGAGGCGGCGTGCGCCCACGGCTGTCAACCACCACCCGCAGGGGTTGACGGGCTGCGGGGCCGAAGCGCGGGTCACGCACCGTCAGTGCCGGGTCGTCGGCCAAAACGGTGCCCACGCCGGTGACGATGGCACAGGATTGTGCCCGCCAGGCTTGCACCTCGGCGCGCGCCTCGGCGCCGGTTATCCACTGACTCTCTCCGCTGGCCATGGCGGTGCGCCCGTCCAGGCTCATGGCCAGCTTGCAGCGCACCCAGGGCAGGCCGCAGGTCATCCGTTTGATGAAGCCGGGGTTCAGCGCTTGCACTTGCTCCTCCAGCACGGGGCCACGCACCCGCACGCCTGCGTCTGCCAGGCGCGCCAGGCCACTGCCCGCCACCAAAGGATTGGGGTCTTGCATACCATAGACCACCTCGGCCACCCCGGCGGCAATCAGGGCTTCGCTGCAAGCACCGGTTCTGCCCTGATGGTTGCAGGGCTCCAAAGTGACATAAGCGGTGGCGCCGCGGGCGCTATCTCCCGCCTCGGCCAGTGCTGCCACTTCCGCATGGGCCAGGCCCGCACGGTAGTGATAGCCTTCTGCCAGCAGCCGACCGTTGCCGACCAACACACAGCCCACGCGCGGGTTGGGCGTGGTGGTGTATAAACCTTTGCGCGCCAAGTCGCAGGCGCGCTGCATCCATTGCTCATCCTGATGTGCGGCGGTCACTGATCCGGGTCCTGCTCCAGGCGATCAATTTCCTGGCGAAACTCGCTCAGATCCTGAAAACTGCGGTACACCGAGGCAAAACGCACGTAGGCCACGCCGTCCAGGCGTCGCAGCGCGTCCATGACCTTTTCGCCAATGACCATTGACTTCAGCTCCCGCTCACCGGTGGCTTGAATTTCCTGTTTGATGCCGTTGACCGTGGCTTCTATTTTTTCAATGCTGACGGGGCGCTTCTCCAGAGCTTTCAGCAAACCGTAACGCAACTTCTGCTCGTCGAAGGGCTCGCGGGTGCCGTCTTGCTTGATCACCCGGGGCATCAGAAATTCAGCGGTTTCAAAGGTGGTGAAGCGGTCATGGCAACTCAAGCACTCGCGCCGGCGGCGCACCTGACTGCCGTCGGCAACCAGACGGGAGTCAATGACTTTGGTATCGGCTTGATTGCAGAACGGACAATGCACGCGTGGCTAGCTCCGGGTTGAATGCAACTGTGGTGGTACCTATAACCTGCAGATCCCCACGCACGAGGGCCTGCAACAGGTGCGCCGGCAGACAACCGCGTCTGTCGCCGCCCGCCATATTAGCACAGGGCCGAGAAGGCCCGGAGACCGGTCACCTTCGACAAAAAAGGGGCTTGCGCCCCTTGTTGTTTCATCTTCCGCTCAGGTGGCTCAGCCGCCGTAGACGGGGAAGCGCCCGCACAGCTCAAGCACCTTGCCCTTGACGGTCTCGATCACCTCTGCGCTCCTGTCACTGCCCCAGCTGTCCAGTACGTCGCACATCCAGTTGGTCAGATCCACGCACTCTTTTTCGCCAAAGCCGCGGGTGGTGACCGCCGGTGTGCCGACGCGCAGGCCACTGGTTACAAACGGTGAACGCGGGTCATTGGGGACCGCATTCTTGTTGACAGTGATATTGGCGTTGCCCAGGGCTTCGTCGGCGTCTTTGCCGCTGTAGTCCTTGCCAATCAAGTCCACCAGCATCAGGTGGTTCTCGGTGCCGCCCGAGACAATCCTGAAGCCCCGCTCAATGAAGGTGCCGGCCATGGCCTTGGCGTTCTTCACTACCTGCTGCTGATATTGTTTGAAATCGTCGCTCATGGCTTCTTTGAAGCTGATGGCCTTGCCGGCGATAACGTGCATCAGCGGACCGCCCTGGCCACCGGGGAAGACGGCGGAGTTGAGCTTCTTCTCAATTTCTTCATTGGCTTTGGCAAGGATAATGCCACCGCGCGGGCCGCGCAGGGTCTTATGCGTGGTGGATGTGGTGACGTCAGCGATCTGCACCGGCGAGGGGTAAACGCCCGCTGCTACCAAGCCCGCCACGTGGGCCATGTCCACCATCAGGTAGGCGCCCACCTGATCGGCAATGGCGCGAAATTTCTGCCAGTCCATGACCTGACTGTAGGCTGAAAAGCCGGCGACGATCATCTTGGGCTTGTGCTCGCGCGCAAGGCTTTCTATCTCGTCATAGTCGATCAAGCCGGTGTTCGGATTAATGCCATACTGCACGGCGTTGTACATCTTGCCGGAAAAGTTGACCTTGGAGCCGTGCGTCAAATGACCACCGTGGGCCAGACTCATGCCCAGCACCGTGTCACCGGGGTTGAGCAGCGCCTGATAGACCGCAGCGTTGGCCTGCGAGCCGGAGTGCGGCTGCACGTTGGCGTAATCGGCGCCGAACAGCTGTTTGACGCGCTCGATGGCCAGGGTTTCCACCTGGTCAACGTATTCGCAGCCGCCGTAGTAGCGTTTGGAGGGGTAGCCCTCGGCGTATTTGTTGGTGAGCTTGGTGCCCTGCGCAGCCATGACCAGCGGGCTGGTGTAATTTTCTGAAGCAATCAACTCAACGTGATCTTCCTGGCGCTGGCCTTCGTCTTCCAGCGCCTGCCAAACCTGCGGGTCAAACTCGGCGATCGTAAGCGACTTATCGAACATCTCAAACCTCAACACATGCGAGCAAAAGAGGCGCATTGTACACCATAAAACCCGCCCGCCCGCCATAGCGGTCCGATTGAAATCTGCGCCCACTGCGGCTAATCTGCGACGTCTGTTGCGCAGGCCCGCACCTGGCCGCCAAACCCATACCAGAGGGCGCCCCTTGAAGCAGCAATTCGGGCACGCAGTCTACTCCGCCATTATCATCGAGGTTAGCTTTCCATGGCTCAATACGTTTTCACCATGAACCGGCTGGGCAAGATCGTCCCGCCCAAACGCGAAATTCTGAAGGATATTTCGCTGTCGTTTTTCCCGGGCGCCAAAATCGGCGTGCTGGGTTTGAACGGTTCGGGCAAGTCGACGCTGCTGCGCATCATGGCCGGTGTGGACACCGAGTTCCAAGGCGAAGCACGCCCCATGCCCGGCATCAAAGTGGGGTACCTGCCCCAGGAGCCGGCGCTGAACCCGGAAAAGGATGTGCGCGGCAACGTACTGGAGGGCATGCAGGAGGCGGTTGACGCACTGGCCGGACTGGATCAGGTTTACGCGGACTACGCCGCGCCCGATGCGGACTTTGACGCCCTGGCAAAGCGGCAAAGCCAATTGGAAGACATCATCCAGGCGTGGGATGCGCACAACCTTGAGCATACCTTGGAAGTGGCCGCCGATGCGCTGCGTCTGCCGCCCTGGGACGCCGACGTCAGCAAACTTTCCGGCGGTGAAAAACGTCGGGTTGCTCTGTGCCGCCTGCTACTGTCGCGCCCGGATATGCTGCTGCTGGACGAGCCCACCAACCACCTGGATGCCGAATCCGTTCACTGGCTTGAGCAGTTCCTGGTGAGCTTTGGCGGCACCGTGGTGGCCATCACCCACGACCGTTACTTCCTGGACAACGCCGCCGGCTGGATTCTGGAGTTGGACCGCGGGCGAGGCATTCCCTTCGAGGGTAACTACTCCGACTGGCTGGAGGCCAAGGGCAAACGCCTGGAGCAGGAAGCCCGCTCCGAAGCCTCTCAACAGAAGGCCATCAAGGCAGAGCTGGAATGGGTGCGTCAGAGTCCCAAGGGCCGACACGCCAAAAACAAGGCCCGTCTCAGCCGCTTCGAAGAAATGCAATCGCAGGAATTTCAAAAGCGCAACGAAACCAACGAAATCTACATCCCACCGGGTGAGCGCCTCGGCGACAAGGTGGTTGAATTCCACGGTGTGCGTAAAAGTTTTGAAGGACGGCTGCTGCTGGACAACCTGACCTTCACCGTGCCCAAAGGCGCCATAGTCGGTGTTATCGGTGGCAATGGCGCCGGTAAGTCCACCCTGCTGCGCATGATTGCCGGCACCGAAAAACCCGACGCCGGTGAAGTGGTACTGGGTGAGACGGTCAAGGTGGCGCATGTGGAACAGAGCCGCGAAGAGCTGGACGACAACGCTACCGTCTGGGAGGCGGTATCCGGCGGGCAGGACATACTGCGCATTGGCAACTACGAAGTCAGCTCACGCTCCTATATAGGTCGCTTCAATTTCAAAGGCTCCGACCAGCAAAAGCGCGTGGGAGAACTCTCCGGCGGGGAACGCGGTCGCCTGCACCTGGCCAATACCCTGAAGCAGGGCGCCAACTTGCTGCTGCTGGATGAGCCGTCCAACGATTTGGACGTTGAAACACTGCGCGCGCTGGAAGAGGCCATTCTGGCGTTTCCCGGCTCGGTGATGGTCGTCTCGCACGACCGCTGGTTCCTGGACCGCATAGCCACCCACATCCTCGCCTATGAAGGCGAAAGCGAAGCGGTCTTTTTTGAGGGCAACTACACCGACTACCACGCTGACTTCGTGGCCCGCAAAGGTGCCAATGCGCAGCCCAAACGGGTGAAGTACAAGCCGCTGAAGGTGTAGTATTGGCGGGCGAGCTCTGCTATTTTTAGCGCCAACAGCCGCTGCCTGAACGCGCCCGGCGCCGGCAGCGGTTGAGATAGGCGTATCCGGAGTCTAGGCTTAAGGTAATTCAGCTATTCGGATGACGGCCAGCTGCGGATGTGTGATGAATAGTTACCCGCTAAACAAATGGATGACGGTAGAGAATTATGACTGAACCCACGCAGCCCGAACGGCGCCGCTATACGCGGGTTGCCCTGGACACCGAAGTCGACTTGATCCAGGGCGACAAGCGGTTTCGTTGCGACTTGCTGGACATTTCTCTGAATGGCTTGCTGGTTGCTTCCGCCGCTCACCGACAGATTCGCCCGGCTGAACCCTGCACGGTAGAGGTTCTGCTGACCGACTCGACGCACATCACCATGCAGTGCACCCTAGCCCACAGCAGCCCAAGCATTCTCGGCTTTCAGTGCACCAGCCTGGATATAGACAGCGCGGCCCACCTGCGGCGCCTGATCGAGTTCAACATGCCCGACTGCGAAGCATCCGACAGGGCGTTGTCCGAGCTTCTGCAACGCATCAAGTAGCTGCTGCCCGATGCTCTGAAAACCAAAAAAGCCCGGCACTTGGCCGGGCTTTTTGTTGGCCTGCCAAACTAGAAGACGCCGTTACCTGCTCCGTAATTATGGATGACGCCGCCCACGTGAGAGGACAAGCCCATGCCTTTTACCGCGTCCGCCAGCACGTTGCCGAAGGACGCTCCGGTGCGGCGCTGCATGCTGCGGAAGCCCGGAATGCCCGAGGCGATCAGGAAGGGGCCGTTGCCCGGTGTATGGTCCTGGCCGTTGCCCATATCAGTCACCTGCACCACCATGGTTGAGCCAAGCAGGCCTTCAGATTTCAGCCGCGCAATGAGATAGGCCACGCCCTTGTTCAGGTATTTGAGCATCTCCACGTTGGCACTGGTTGGACCGCCGTGGCAGGACTGGTGGTGGTCGCTGGTCCAGGAGGTTGAGTGAACGCCGGAGTTGCCACCCACCCAGGAAGCCTGGTGATAATTACACTGAATGGACACCACGCGAGTCAGGCCACATTTCAATGCGCCGACGGCCACATCCGACTGCGCCTTGAGAGTGCCGAGAAAACCCGGCTCGTTATTTAACGACGGCGGGCTGCAGGCCCCACCGCCGCCGGTTGAGCTGTCCATCTCCTGTTGCTCAAGCGTGTCTATGCGCGCTTTGATCTTGTCCAGGGACGCAATATGCGTCTCCAGCCGTATGCGCTCCTCCTGCCCAAGCTTGGTTTTCAGTGCATCTAGGGCCGCCTTGTTGACATCCAACACGCTGCGCTCCTGATCGTAGGCACTACCTCCGCCGGTCGGCGTAGGGGGGGCACTGTTGAACAGCTGCTGGAAGGCTGCGGAGGGGCGGTCCTCGTTGGTGACATGGGCGCCATCCAGCTTGGAGATGGAGTCACTGGTGGAGCCCTGCCCTGACAGCACTCCCAACTGCACCGACGAATACGGCGTCAGTGCGCCAATGATCTTGGCCATTTGAAAGTTCAGGGACGAGCTGTTGGCTTCCCGGGGGTTGTACGAAGTGGCCCCCATGCAGCCAAAGGTGTTGCCGTGGCCGCCACCGTATCCCCCAAAGGACAGGTCCGCCTCAGTGAAAGCGATGTTGGTCGCGTGCGGCTCCAACGCCTCGGTGCATTTGCCGGCAAACCCGCCGGAGGGCAGCCAGGTGCCACTGGGCGCGCCGTCGGGCAGATAAATAAAGATGATCTTGCGGTTGTTTTCCTGAGCCTCCGCATAGCGACTGGCAAATATGCCGCCCGCGATAGTTGACGCTTTCAAGATGGAGGTGGATACACCAGCCTTGCCCAGCATGTCCAAGAATTTGCGGCGTTCCTGGTTGATGTGCTTCTGGGTTCTTTCCAAAGTCTTATTCATTTTATTCAACCTTTTGCAATAGAGTCAGTGACGTGGGCTCGCGGATGCGCTTATTTGCGGAAGCGGATCAGATCCAACGTACCTAACTTGCTGAACACGGCCTTGGGGCTGCTGTTATTGGCAGAGTATGCTTGCTGCAGCTGCTCTTTAACGCAGGCGTAATCCTCTACTTGCTCCTCAGTCAGATCCGGCTCGTTATACTGGCCGCTCACCACGAATACAGAGTCTTTATCAATGGGCAGTCCGGTCAGGAAACGAAAGCTGTTCTGGATGAAACAGGCTTGCACTGCGGGCAGCTGAGCGACGGCCCGGCCCAGCTCCTTGGTACCGCTGAACGTGATTTCGTCTGTGCCCTTGGCGGATGCGGTGCCAATCAGAGTCCCGGTATTGTCGACACGCAGACCGGTCTGGCCATTGCTGCCCAATCCCTTCATGGTGGTGCGGAAGCGGCCGACCTGGTCAAAATCTTCCATGCCGAACAGCGGATTGATAATGGTCTTGTGGCAACCGTCGCAGGAAGGGTGATCGGTGACAATCTCGTAGTACTCGCGGCTGGTCAGCACGCCCTGGCTCTCCAGCTGCATGACTTGCTGCAGCAGATGATCGCGCTCGGCAGCCAAGACCGGTGGCGGATCTATGTGGTGACACAGCACCAGTTCACGCACATCCACCGCACGCTGAATGGGTGACGAGCGGTCGTCATGCGCGTTGGCGGTCATGAAGGCACCGGTGGTCAGCACGCCGCCACGGTTGGGCACATTTACCGGCGCCCAGCCATTGCCGTTGAAGTTGCCCACGCCGTAGAAGGTGGCCAGGCTGCGGTTGAGCATGCTGAAGTCGCCGCCGTAGAAAGATTCGAAGGGCACCGCATCGTTGTAGAACACGTAGCGGAACAGTTCGCGAACTTCTTCAGCCATATCCTGTTTGACCTGCTCGGTAAATGAGGGAATACCGGTGCGGGTTTTGGTGAGCACTTCGTCGGTGTTCAACCAGGTACCGGCAAAGCGGCCCACGTGCTCGCGGCCCCGTGCGGTAGCCAGCAGGCGGTTCACTTGCAGCTCAACCTCGGCGGTGGTGTTCAATTTATTGTCCGCAGCGGCTTTCAGAAGAAGGTCGTCGGGCGTGCTGCCGGTAAACATGTACGCCAGAACTGTGGCGTACTCGTAGGGGTCCAGCACGTAGGCGTCGGCGTCCGCCAGCTCCAGGCTGGACAGGTTGGTCGCCGGTGCAGGGCTTGAACCTGCCAGTTTGGCCGGAGCCACGGTCACTGCACCTAGGTAGAGGTTCTTGTCGTTGCCGGGGGTGCCGTAGGGCTCGCGACCCTGGTCACCGCTGAAGGCGATGCGCACTTGCTGGCTGCCGGTAAGACCGGTTACCAGGAACTGGTACTGGCGCAGCTCGTACTGCTCCACCATGACCATGGCAATGGTTCGGCCGCCTGCGGTGACGGTCATCAACGGCCAGGCGCGTTCAAAGTCGTTGCCGCGGGCGTTGATGATGATCAAAGTAGAGTCGGTGAAGGTGAAGTTGTGGCTGATATTGCCGTCGGTCCACAGGTTCCAGCTGCCGTCGTCGGTTAATCCACCGGTGGACTTGCTGGAGAAATTGGCACCGTTGACTGTGGTCCCGCCGGGGCCGGCTTCATAGCCATCGGCACTGGTCGCACCGCCACTGCTACCGCCGGTAGAGCCGGCACCCCAGCCCTGGGACAAGGCTTCCGCCACCGGAATACCCATCTCGGAGCGGTAGAGGAACTGCGGTGAGTTCAACGCGGCGGTCAACGCCAAACGCATGCCGTCTGCCAAACCGTAGTCGGTGAAGAACTTGGTGTAGTCAGTGCGCTCTGCTGCAGTCACCGGACGACGGAACATCTTGTAGGCCAAAGTCATGAAACGCTCCACACAAGCTGTTTGCGTGGAGCAGCCTGCGGCAACGCCGGTAGCCGATTTGGCAGCAATATTTTTAGCGTTTTCGTAGTACTTGTTGGCGTAGAGTTCGGTGACCGACAACAAGGTGTTGTTGGAAAAGCGGCTTTTGGTCAAGGTCACATCGGCCGGTACATTCTGCGCAAAGTTCTCAGCCGCAGACACCAGCCCCAAGTCTTCCAGAGTGTTCTCGTATTCCTGTGCCGTCAGAATGCGCAACCCGCGGGTACCATAGGTGACCGGTGCTTCGGCGTCGCAGGAAGCGGTTGCGGCTTTCCAGGTCATCAGGTAAGCGGTGATGTCTGCCGCGCACTGACCCACACAAAGATTGGCCGTGTTTTTGGGCATGGTTTTCACGATCAGATCAAACAGCTGCTGCTCGCTTTCGAAGGCGTCCACTTTGATCTGACTGGAGGGGCCCTTACCGTCCACACCGTGACATGTCACACAACCTTGAACAGCTTCCTGGTATTTGGCACGACCAGCGGCGATGTCGGTGCGGAAGTCCGAGTATCTGGCGACGGCGCCGCCCGAGCTGGAGCTGGAACTTGATGAGCTGGATGAGCTTGAAGAACTGGAGCTCGAAGAACTGCTGGAGCTGGACGTAGCTGTAGGCCTGGCAAAAGAAAGCAAATAGGCGGCAGCGTCTTCCGCACAGCTGTCAACGCAGGTTCCGGCGCTGCCGGGCGGCATCTGCAAGCGGATGTAAGTTGCCAAATTGCTGCGGGTGGTTTTTTTCAGGGCATTGATATCAAACCGGGTATTGGAGCCGGAGCCGAAGGTGCCGTCGCCATTATTGCCGTGACAGAAGGCGCACTGCCTGCCGAACACCGTTTCTCCGTTGGCAACATTGCCAGGAGACCCCGAGCTGGACGAACTTGAAGAGCTGGAACTGCTGGACGATGAGCTGGAACTGCTGGACGATGAGCTGGAACTGCTGGAAGCGCCTTCTTCGAGCTGGGGCTCAC
>CAYNST010000106.1:0-9377 GCA_964399955.1 uncultured Cellvibrionaceae bacterium
TGTCCACCCGCGAGGCCAGCACCGCTTCCTGGCGGCTGTAACCCGGCGTATTGGCATTGGCAATGTTCTGGCTGGTGGCATTCAGCACCTGCTGTGCCGCCGTCAGACCCGACAGGCCGTTGTTGAATAGGCTCATGCTGGCTGTTTACTCCTCAGTGCTGCGGGCTTGGTTCAGTGGCTGCGCAAAGGCAGGCAGGCTTGCATTGAGTAAAGCGACCGGCGCCGGCGAATTCTTTAGCGCGGCGCCCTGATCACCCTCCGCCGGCGCCGGCTCCACGGCAGCGCCCATCTGGCGAATCATCGCCGCGGCTATGCCGAGGTTGCCGCGTTTGGCCATTTCGCTGGCCATCTGCCCGTCGGCCATTTCCTGATAAAAGTTTTGCTGATCACTGCTGGTAAAGCTGTTTTTATCGGCAATGGCCGCGCTGGCATCGCGCATGTTTTTCAGCACCATCTGCAGAAACATGGCCTCAAAGGCACCCGCAGCCGCCTCCAACCCTTCGCGGCCCTTGAGGTTCTTCAGCCGCGAAGTGTCTTGATAAAATGTCGGTTCCACTGAGTCTATGCGGTTCATACCGGCTCCTGGCGCGAATAAAATAAACGCACTCGTTAATCAAGCGAAATTCGTAAAACAAACAAACGCAAATGTATCTAGTCAGCTCATCCCGTGACTGTTCAGATTGCGTCCGAATTTGTGCAGAGCAAGGCGAAAAATGTGAGTTTACACGTGTAAATACTCCGCGCTCCCTGTGCTCCGCCCCTTCGGGGCCGCCTTTCAGGCGTTGCATCCTGTTCCTGACAGGATGCTGACCATTTTTTAACGCAGCTATGGGCAAATTCGGGCGTGAGCTGAATAGTTACACCTAAATAACCACCAAATCCCCTTCCAGCGCGCCCGCCTGATCCAGCGCCTGCAGAATGGACATGATGTCCGCCGGGGATGCTCCAAGACTGTTGACGGCGCGAACTATGGTCTCCAGGTCGGTGCCCTCCGGCCAGATAAACATATTGGCCTGGTCTTGCTCTACCGTGACTTTGGAGTTAGGGCTGGCCACAGTTCTGCCCTGGCCGCCAATGCTCGGCGGCGGCTGGGACACGGTCATACTTTCGGAAATGGTGACGGTGAGGTTGCCGTGGGTAACGGCGGATTTTTTTACCTTTACGCCCTGCCCCATTACCAGAGAGCCTGTGCGTGCGTTGTAAACCACGCGCGGACGGGTGCGCCCCTCATCCACATTGATGTCTTCCAGCATGGACATAAACACCACGCGCTGGTCCGGCTGCTCGGGCACCTTCACCAGAATGCGGCCGGAGTCTTGCGCCATGGCCACGCCTGCGCCAAAGACATTGTTGACCGCCAGCTCCACATTGCGGGCGGTGCGGTAGTGCGGCGTTTTGAGCGTCAGTGTTACTGGTGAGGCGGCGGCCTGATGAATCACCGGCACCTCCTGCTCAATGATGGCCCCTGCGGGGATGGTGCCCACCGTGGTTATGTTGACCCGCACCGAGGAGCCGTCCCGGCCCTGGGCGGACAGCCCGCCCACCACCAGGTTGCCCTGGGCAATGGCGTAGATCTCGCCGTCGACGCCGTGCAGCGGCGTCAGCAGCAAGGTACCGCCCTGCAGGCTGCTGGCGTCGCCAATGGAGGACACGGTGACATCCAGCGTCTGACCGGTACTGGCCACACTGGAGAGGGTGGCGTGCACGGTGACGGCGGCCACGTTGCGCAGTTTGGGATCGGCATTTTCCGCCAGTTGCACCCCAAATTGCTTGAGCATGTTGGTCATGGACTGGCTGGTAAACTTAACCTGGTTGCGGTCGCCGGTGCCGTTCAGGCCCACCACCAGGCCGTAGCCAATCAGCTGGTTCTGCCGCAGCCCCTTGACGTCTACCAGGTCCATCAACGGCCGCGCCTGCAGTTGACCCAGGCTGCACATCAGCATCACGCAGATGATCAGTTTTTTCATGGCTTACCTCAAAATGGAAACAGCGGGCTTTGAAAGAAACGCGTCAGCCAGCCGGGGCGGTTGGCCTCGGCCAGGGCACCACGGCCGGAATAGGTAATCTGCGCATTGGCAATGCGCTGGGAGGAAATGCGATTGCCCTCGTCGATATCGTCCACCCGCACCAGGCCCTTCAGACGCACGTATTCGTCGCCCTGATTCAGCCGCAACCATTTTTCACCCTTGATGGCCAGCACGCCGTTGCCCATCACATCGGCGACGGTCACGGTGATGTATCCGGACAACGAGTTGCGTTGATTGGCGCTGGACTCGCCGCTGAACTGACGGTCGGCAGCCATCGAGGCGCTCAGGGATTCAATGGTGTGATTGCCGAACATGGGCGCCGCAGCGCTCAGATTGGAATTTTTGCCGATGGAGGTATTGGAGCGCTTGGACGACTCGGTGGCCTCGTCCAGGGTCACGGTCAGAATATCGCCGGTGCGGTAGGCGCGGCGGTCCTGAAACAGGGAGAACCGCTGCGACGAGGCATACAGGCTGCCCTTTTCGCGGCCGGCGTGGTTGGCGGTGATCAAGGTGGGCGACCACTCTTCTTCCCCCGGCATGGGGCCCGACAGCACCCGCGCAGGCCCACTCTGACAGGCCGCCAGGAACACCGCGAGCACAAGCAACAGCATCAAGTTTCGCACTGCGCTCCCCTTACATTGACTGGCTGACAAAACGCAGCATGTCGTCGGCGGCGGACACCACCTTGGCGTTCATCTCGTAGGCGCGCTGGGTGGAGATCATGCTCACCATTTCTTCCACCACCGACACGTTGGCGCTCTCCAGGGTGTTCTGCTTCAATGCGCCCAGACCGTTTTCACCCGGCACGCCCTCCAGCGGCTGGCCGGAGGCTGCGGTCTCGCGGAAGAGGTTGCCGCCCAGGGCTTCCAGACCGGAGGGGTTGGCAAAGTTGACGGTGGTGATCTGGCCAATGCCCTGCGGCACCGGGTCGCCGGCAATTTGCGCCATGACCGTGCCGTCGGTGCCAATGGAGATGGCGGTGGCGTTGTCCGGAATTTGTACCTGCGGCACCAGCGGCAGGCCGTTGGAATTGACCATCAGGCCCTCGGCGTTGCGGTTGAACTGGCCGTTGCGGGTAACGGCCAGTTCTCCGTTGGCCTGCTCTATCTGAAAAAAGCCCTTGCCGACGATGGCCAGGTCCAGGCTTTGACCGGTGTTTTCGAAGTTGCCGGTGGTAAACACCTTGCTGGTGCCCACCACCCGCACGCCGTTGCCCACCTGAATGCCGGTGGGCGTCTGGTTTTGTGCGTCCTGCTGGGCGCCGGGCTGACGCTCTATCTGGTAGAAAAGGTCTTCAAAGGCGACGCGGTCGCGCTTGTAACCCACGGTGTTGACGTTGGCCAGGTTGTTGGAGATGGTGGCCATTTTGACGTCCTGCGCCGCAAGACCGGTTTTTGCCACCCACAATGCTGCTTGCATAGTATTTGCCCCGTTAACTGTTTGGTTAGCTGCCGCGAATCAGGCGATTGCCAGCGGAGGAATTCTCGTCAGCCGTTTTCATCATGCGCAGCTGAATTTCAAAGGTGCGGCCCAGGGACATGGTGGACACCATCTCGTCCACCGGGTTGACGTTGGACTGCTCCAGGTGACCGGAGCTCAGGCGTATGGCCGGGTCCGCAGGCGCAGGCTCGCCGTCTTGCAGCCGGAACAGACCGTCTTCACCCTTGCGCAGCTCGGCCAGCGGTGGGTTGACCAGTTTCAGCTGGCCCACCTCCATTACTCCGCCTCCGGGCGGGGTAATGGAGACCGTGCCGTCGTCGCCTATGGCAATGGCGTGGTACTCCGGCACCGCCATTGCGCCGTTAGCGCCCACCAGCTCCCGGCCCTGGCTCAGCAGCCTGCCGTCCTGGTCAACCTGGAGGTTGCCCACGCGGGTGTAGGCCTCCTCGCCCTGATCGTCCAGCACGGCAATGAATCCGCGGCCCAGAATGCCAATGTCCAGATCGCGGCCGGTGCTTTCCAGGCGCCCGGCGGAAAAGTCCGTCACCGGTGTGGCCGTGCGGCTCAGCCACTTGCTGGCAAGTCCCGCGCCTTCCACCTGGTAACTGGCGGCCTGCTCCATATCGCGGCGGAAGCCGGTGGTGCCGGCGTTGGCCAGGTTGTTGGCGTGGATGCGCTGCGCGGTCATGGTGTGCAGCGCGCCGGTCATTGAGGTATAGAGGTAGCGTTCCATGGTTCAGCCTTACAGCTTGTTGAACAGTACTTGGGTCAGCTGGTCCGCTGTGCTCACGCTTTTGGCGTTGGCCTGGTAGTTGCGCTGAGCGGTCATCAGGTTGACCAGCTCGCCGGTCAGGTCCACGTTGGATTCTTCATAGGCGCCGGGAGTCAGCGTACCCAGCGCGCCAGAGCCGGCGGCACCCACCAGAGCAGTGCCGGAGGCAAAGGTCTGCGTCCAGGTGGTGGCGTCGGCTTGAGCCAGACCATTGGGATTAGTAAAGTTAGCCAGAATCACCTTGCCCTGCAGCCGATCGCGGCCGTTGGTGTAAACGGCGTAGATAGAGCCGTCTTCATTCACGCGCAGGCCGGCCAGTTCCCCGGAGGAAAAACCGTCGGTGGCATTGCGGCTGACGGAGAAGTCACCGGCAAATTGGGTAGTGCCGGCCATGGAGACCGCAATGTTCATGGGTTCTGCGCCGGGCGGATCAAATTCAAACGCGATTGGGCCGGCTGGTGCCGACATACTGCCGTCTTCGGCAAAGGTGATGGTGCGGTCACCGGGACGCAGGTTGCCGTTGACGAAATAATGCGCCTCCCAGGTATTGTCGCCGGTCTTTCTCATGTACTGGGTAAATGTGTGCTCATTGCCGAGCGAGTCAAACAAGTCGGCAGAGTAGGAAAAGTTGTAGGTACTGACGTCGTTGGGATCAAATGCCAGTCCGGTAGGCACCGCCGCCGCGTCCGCCTTGAAGTTGGCGACAAATTCCAGCTCGGTTGAGGCACGCGCCGGCAAGGTGGTGGCATTGATGCGCAGGTCGGTCATGGCGCCGTCTATCAGGCTGCCGTCGGCATTGGCCGCATAACCCTGCAAAGTCAAACCGCCGGCGTTGGTGATGAGATTGTCGGCGTTGCGGTTGAACATGCCGGCGCGGCTGTAGCGCATCTGGCCGTTGTCGTCCTTCATCACAAAAAAGCCCTGGCCGGAAATGGCCATATCCAGGTCGCGGCCGGAGTTTTGTTTGGTGCCGTCCTTGCTGAAATTCTGTGACACGTTGCTCATCTCCACGCCGCCCGGCTGACCGCCGGCGTAAAGTGCGGCCATTTCCGGTCGGCCGGCCTTGAAGCCCGCGGTAGACACGTTGGCAATATTCTGCGAAATAACATCCAGCGACTGGCTGGTGGTGCGAAGACCGCTGAGACCTATGTTGAAACTCATGATTTGACTCCAAGAAAATCACTGACACTGAACAGAGAAAGGCTGCCGACACCGGAAACCTGCAAACGCACATCGCCGCCGTCGGCGGGCACACTGACTTTTTCAACCGGGCGAATAATATTGGGGCTGGTGGTTACCAGCTCGGCACCGCGCTTGCTGATCACCTGCAGGCTGTAGTGGCCGGCGGGCAACTTGGGCAACTGAAAAGCCACTTCGCCGCGGGCCTTGGCGCCCAGTTGAATTTCGCCGGCTACCTTGCCGTTGGCGCCTATCGCCACCACACGCACATCTTCGGCGCCGGTCGCCAGATTGACGGTGCCCTGCAAGGCTTCGGTTTTTTCCAGGTGAATTTTATCCACCGGCACCGACACTTCCTTGCCCACTAACTGTGCGCTTTGCAGCACTTGCATGGTGTTCATCAAAATATTGTTTTTGGACTGCAGCTTGCTCATGTTCTCTATGCCTTCCACGGTAGAGAACTGCGCCAGCTGCGCCACGTACTCGGCACCGTCGAGCGGGCTGAGCGGATCCTGGTTTTTGATCTGCGCCACCATCAGCGTCAGAAATTCGTTCTTAAGACCCGCCGCGTGGTTGCCGTTGCGGTCCACGTTGTCGCTGTTGAGTGCAGCGGAGTCCATGTTGTTAACCGGTGATATAGCCATGGTAATTCCTTAAGACCTGCCCAATTGCAGCAGACCCTGCTGCATGCTGTTGACCCGGGTGATGACATCCACCGAAGTCTGAAAAGTGCGCGACGCGCTCATCATATCCGCCATCTCCTCCACCACATTGACGTTGCTGTAGTAAACGTAGCCTTCGTCATTGGCAATGGGTGAGTCCGGCTCATAGCGGCGCTCTACCGCGCGGTCGGTCTGGGCGATGCCGGTAATGCCCACGCCGGCGGACATCAAGCGTTTGCCGGTAGTGGAGCTTTGGCCGTCCATGTGCTGGTAGATACTGGCAAAAATCGGCTTGATGGCGCGGAAGGCCTGCTCCTCGGTACCGGCCGCGCTGTTGGCGTTGGCCAGGTTGGAGGCGACGGTATTCAGGCGCACGGTCTGCGCGCGCATGGCACTGCCGGCAATGTCATAAATGCTGTTAAACGCCACGTTGATTCCTCTGTTACTGACCTTTGATGGCTTCTTGCAGGCCGGATATTTTTGAATTCAAGAACGTCAAACTGGTCTGAAAATCCATAACATTGGCAGCAAACTTTGCCTGCTCAACGCCCAGCTCGGATGTGTTGCCGTCCTCCGATGGCTGCATGGGCACGCGGTAAAGTGCGCGCATGGCATGTGTCAGGTTGGGCATGGCGTCTTTGCTCTGCCGCGACTCCAGCGATTGGGCGATGCGCTGCAGCGAGTCTTTGAAATCGTAGTCGCGCGCCAGGTAACCGGGGGTGTCCACGTTGGCCAGGTTGCTGGCCAATATCTGCGAACGCTCGACCCGGGCGGCCAATGCGTACTGGTGCACGCCCAGCGCTTTGTCCAAGTTGATTGCCATGTTCATTTAACTCCGCTTCGGTTTGACTCATTGCCGGCCGACAGACTAGGCTGGTGATCACGCAGGACCTGCCGGCGAAGAGGTGCAGTCAACTTATGTGCCAACAAAAAAATTCATATTTTTCAAGGAGTTAACTTTTGCGAGCGGAAGAGGGGAAAGCCGGGCGGAAGTGCCCTCTTCCGCTACGGAAGTGCACAGCGCTGTTGCGAATGGTTGGGCGGACGGCTGGGCTGATGCTGCCAAGGTCTTGTCTGCTGGTCGCGGCCAGCACCGTCAGCGTCGCCGCACTGGGCGCGGCGCAACCGGCGGACTACGCACAGCAGGTGCAGCAACACGCCGAGCGGGAAATAGTGCGCTACGCCAAAAGCCGCGGCTGGGTCAACTATGAGTACACCGTTAACCCCTGGGTGCCCGCCGGCCAGCCGGAATGCCGGCAAGCGGTGGTGGTGGAACCTGCCAGCGAGAACGCCCGCCGGTGGGGACGCGTGCCCTACCTGATCCGCTGTGTCGAGCCCCAGTGGGAGATTCGCGCACGAGCCGAGGTTTCTTTGACGGTGCCGGTGGTAACCGCACGCCGCAACATCAGCAAGGGCGAAACACTCAATCACAGCACTCTGGTGTTGGCCAAAAGAGACCTCGCCCGTGTGCACGGCGACTTTGTCACCGACGCCCAGCAGCTGTCAGGCCAGCGCGCCCGCCGAGCGCTGCGCAGCGGCCAGGTGGTCAGCTTGAATCAGGCGGCCCCCCCGCTACTGGTGGAACGCGGCGACCAGGTGCTGATTCGCGTACGGGCCGGTGAAGTCCGCGCGTCCATGACCGGTGAAGCACTGCAAAACGGCAGCAAGGGGGAAGGCATACGCGTGCGCAACCACTCCTCGGGCAAGGTGATCACCGCCTGGGTAGCTGAAAAAGGCATAGTGGAGACGCGTTTTTAGTTACATTCTGTGTAACTATTCAGCTCAGGCCCAGATTCGCGCATAGCTGCGTTAAAAAAATGGTTATTTTCACGTGTAAACTCAAGCCTCGCCGCCCCTAATGCCACCAGCTATAAGCCGGTGTTGGCGTTCAGCATGATCCTGTTGATGGCACTTGCCGCGAGCTTTGCCGCATACGGCACACCCTTCACCCTGCGGGCAGGGGAATGGTTCATAGCCTTCAGCATGGCGGTGTTGGCGCTGTTGAAGCTGCAAAACATCGAAAGCTTCGCAACCATGTTCCTGAACTACGACCTCCTCGCTAAGCGCTGGGTGCCCTATGCCTACATTTACCCCTTTGCGGAAGGGCTGGCGGGCATACTGATGATTGGCGGCCTGCTCACCTGGCTGTCCGTGCCCGTGGCTCTGTTCATCGGCACCATTGGCGCGGTGTCGGTGTTCAAAGCGGTGTATCTTGATCGGCGGGAATTGAAGTGCGCCTGCGTCGGCGGGTCCAGCAACGTGCCTTTGGGTTTTGTGTCACTGACCGAGAACCTGATGATGATTGTTATGGGGGTTTGGATGGGGCTTACTTCGCTGGGCGTTTTCACTGGGTTTGGGCACAGTGCATGAGCACAAGCTCAGTGCGAAGATTATCGCTACAGCCAAGTTGTCCGCTATGTGAGCGCAAGCATTGGGGATGGAAAGGCGCCCCCGCGCGGTGGGCGCCAATCGGTAACCAGTAAATGGGAAAAACTGGAATTGAAGTAGCCTGTTACCGTTCAGCGCCCGGGGCTAAGAAGAGCCCCGGACGGCGCACCGCGGGCGAACAAACAATCTCCCGCGTCGCTTGTGGATCAATCCTCGCAAAGCAAGGATTCAACTTCGGCTTGAGAAACTGGCGATGGTGGCGCTAAAACAGAGACAGGATTCGCTTCGGTTGACTCTATGGGAACCAAAAGAGCGCCGTCCTGAACATCGTAATACGCATAGTAGGTCCACGCAAAGGTCAAGGTTCCACCTGTCTCGGTTGTCGTGGTGACCGACTCGCCAAGGTGGTAAAAGCTGCCGTCGGGCATTTTCTCCATAGTGTATTCACTGCGTTTGATGTAGCAATTGGCGTATGTACCGTTGCGCGTGGCAAAGCTATCACCCTGATAATCGTACTCAATATGTCTGCCGTCTTCGGTGATGCGCAGGTAAAATTCGTTGACCGCCCAGATATCTCCGTTCGGCCCAATGATCTCGTTCTCCACATACCACTCGCCCGCAATGTCTTCAATATCCAAGTCGTTAACACTGGGTATGCCGTGAAAAACGCGGGGCACTTCTGCTGCATCGCTGAACTCGTCGCTGGCGCCGCAGCCAATAAGAAATGCGCCAATTGCTCCTGCTGTGACTGATTTCAAGTTAATCATCTTTGCCATCCTGCCTAATCCTTAATTGAGTTGAGTTCCGCCCCAAGGCCGCATTCTGCGGCGCGAGCGTTACGACTTTGCGCGGATGGGATGGTTCCGCGTTCTGTATATCGGCCGCTTGATGGGTGCGCGTGCATAGCAG
>CAYNST010000106.1:9477-11811 GCA_964399955.1 uncultured Cellvibrionaceae bacterium
CAATGCCAGGGCCATGCAGCTGTTCGGCGGTCAAAGCCTGCCGCTGCCTCGGGAAGCTTACCAAGGTGATCATGTGATCGCCTGTAAAGCAAATTGGTCTTCGGAGCAGCTGATCGAGTGGCTGCAGTCTGTAATCGATCTAGCCCGCAGCCGCTACAGCAAAGTAGCCTCGGTCACTGCGGTGGCAGCGGATGAGTATCACCATAAACGTGTTCAAAATAGCTTCGGCGCCCAGGTTTCCAATGATATCTCTCGTGCCATGGTGTATCTGCTGTTGACGGTCAAAGACCAGGATGACAAGCCGGTCGAACTGATGCAGACCATCAGCGGTAAAGGCAGTTTTGGTGACCTCGACCTGTCAATGGCGTCGGTGGAATCTCAGTTAGACAAGCTTTATCAGCATCTATTGGCCAAGCGCGAGGCCGTGCACGCCAAAGGTGGCCTGCAGACGGTTGTGCTGGCGCCTGATCTGGCGGGTATTCTGGCGCATGAAGCGATGGGTCATCCCTGCGAGGCCGATCTGGTTCTGGGCGGTGCGGTGACTGGGGACATGCGCGGGCAGCGGGTTGCAAGTGACTTAATTACCATGGTTGATTATGCCCACAGTTACAAGGGTGTGGAGCTTGCTGTACCGGTTTATGCCGATGACGAAGGCACGCCGGCGCGGGACGCGATATTGATCAGAGACGGCATGCTGACCGACTTCATGCACAACCGGGAAACCGCATCGCGTTTCGGTGATGCAGTCACTGGCAACGCACGCGCCTACGCACCTGACGATGAGCCGCTGATACGCATGCGCAACACGGCAATTTTGCCAGGAATCAGCAAGCTTGAGCAGATGATTGCCGAAGTTGAAGACGGCTACTACCTGATGAAAACCGGTAACGGTCAGGCCGATACCACCACCGAGTTCATGTTCGGCATTCAGCTGGGCTACGAGATCAAAAACGGCAAGCTCGGTCGCGCCATCAAGGACACCACTTTATCCGGCTCCGCCATTAAAATGCTGCAGTCGGTGGATGCCGTGTCTGACGACATGCGTTGGAGCGTTCCCGGCTACTGCGGTAAAAAACAACCGATGGTGGTATCGATGGGTGGTCCGGCTATTCGGGCCAAAGCACAGCTGGGGGGGGAATAATGCGGGCACAAGCGAAAGCCGTTATGGGGGCACTGACCCGCGCTGGATTTGATGACGCTCGGGTGACCATTACGGAGAAAGATGTCAACGAACTCAGTATTGCCCACAACCATATCAGCCTGATGCGCACTACACAGAGCCAGTCGTTGGCACTAATGGCCGTTCAGGCTGGTCGACGAGCCACCACGTCGGTATCAAGTTTAGAAGAGTCTGTCATTGAGCAGGCCACTGTAAATCTCAGGCGTGACGTGATGAGGTCGCCGCAAGATGAGGCATACGCCGTTGCCCCGAACCAGACGGGCAGCTTCGTAAAAGGTCCGCAATCTGTTGATCCAGCCGCACTAGCGGCCAGTGCCAAAACTCTTCTGGAGATCCGCAGGGCCCAGTACCCAAGCTTCCAGATCGAAGAATGCGCCATAAAGCATACGCGGTTAAGAACCGTTCTGGTTACCCACAAACGGAACTGAACTGGTTTCGTCTGTGGGCAGCTATGGCGTGACAATTATGGGATCAAGCCAAGACGAGCACGGCAGCAGTTCGTTTACCTACGTCAGCGGCGAACTGGACACTCTGCCGGATCGGCTGACGGACGTGCTCGGCATCGGCCAGATGATGAGCAACAGCGCGCAGGGCACCCGGGCCGAGATGGTGGGCGATAAGTTTACCGGAGACGTTGTGCTGATGCCGATGGCGGTTGTGGACCTAATCGGTTGGCTGTTAGGTCAGTTTGGTGACCATGCGCTGATCAGCCAGACTTCCACCTACCAAAATGCGGTGGGCAATAAGATTGCTGCCCCCTCACTGTCAATACGTAATCATCCTCAGGGCGCCGGCCAGACGCCGTTTGATGCCGAAGGCTTTGTTGTGAGGCCGGTAACCCTGATCGACTCCGGCCGCTTGATCTGCCAACTGCCAACTTACTACGGCAGTCGCAAGCTCGGCATTGCGCATACGCCGGTGGGTGATAGCTGGAGTATTGATGCAGGTGACGTCAGCCGGGTAGATATGCAGGCAAGTGTCAGGCGCGGGGCTCTGGTTGGCCGCCTGTCCATGGGGACTCCGGCACCGAACGGTGATTTTTCCGGGGTTATTAAAAACAGCTTCTTGCTGGAAAACGGCCAACGCACCAAGGCCCTGTCAGAGACAATGATCACTGGCAACGTCGCCCAGATGCTCAAAGACATCCAAGACAT
>CAYNST010000107.1:0-11651 GCA_964399955.1 uncultured Cellvibrionaceae bacterium
CTAGCTGCCTATTGGTATTGCACTGCCACTGTCTGATCAAATAGCCGCAGCCATTGGCCCCTGCTGTTGCTCAGGTGAGCTGACAGGACATATGCAAGGTAAGCGCCAACTTGCCGCAACACGCCAGGCAGCGCATTCCTGCGCCTGAAGCAGCCCACCGCTGCCCGCTTGTTGTGCGCAATGCATCTGGACGCACAATAGAAGTGCGCAACAAATGATCCGACAGGCGGGTGGAAATATCCCTTCGCCGCCTTAATAATAGGTATTGCCCGTTCCACCCCCCAAAAAGAGACTTGCGATGCCCCCCTCCGACGATTTTATCTGGCAGACCATTCGCCAGGAAACCCGCGAACAGGCAGAGACCGAACCTGCGCTTGCCAGTTTTCTGCACGCGACCATACTCAACCACGATACCCTGGAGGAGGCGCTGAGCTATTACCTGGCGCAAAAGCTGGCAAGCCCCACCATCAACGCCCTGCAGGTTCGCGACATCATTGCAGAGGCGCTGGCGCGGGACCGGTCCATCGGCGAGGCCGCCCGCGCGGATATCAAAGCCGTGTTTGAGCGGGATTCTGCCTGCACTACCTACAACCTGCCGCTGCTGTACTTCAAGGGCTACCACGCTCTGCAAAGCTACCGTGTATCTCACTGGCTGTGGAATCAGGGGCGCTTTGCCCTGGCGTATTTTTTCCAGAGTCACATCGCCTTGATTTTTGGTGTGGACATCCACCCGGCCGCGCGTCTGGGTAAAGGCATCATGCTGGACCACGCCACCGGTATCGTCATTGGCGAGACGGCGGTGGTGGAGGACGACGTCTCCATTCTGCAGGCGGTAACCCTGGGCGGCACCGGCAAGGATTCCGGCGACCGGCACCCGAAGGTGCGGCGCGGTGTGCTGATCAGTGCCGGAGCCAAGATCCTTGGCAATATCGAGATAGGCGAAGGCGCCAAGGTGGGGGCCAACAGCGTCGTGTTGCGCCCGGTAGCCCCGCACACTACGGTGGTGGGCGTGCCCGCAGTGGTGGTGGGCAGGCCCAAGTCGGCGACACCGGCCTGGGACATGAACCATGAAATAAACTGCGACGACGGCGAATGCTGAGCGGCAACTAGCCGTTGGCAAAGGGGCGCACGGCGGCAATATCGTGCTCGCCGAGAAGACACATGATCAGCCGGTCCACACCCAGCGCCACGCCGCTGCACGGCGGCAGGCCCGCCTCCAGCGCGGCGAGCAATGCCTCGTCATGGTCCGGCACCGGCAGGCCCAGTTCGCGCCTCTGCGCTTGATCACGCTCAAAGCGGCGCTGCTGTTCGGCGCGGTGGGTCAGTTCCCAGTAACCGTTGGCCAACTCCATGCCGGCCCAGTAAAGCTCAAAACGCCGGGCCACAGTCTGCCCCTGTTCATTGTGCGCCAGGCGCGCCAGCGCGCACTGCTCGGCCGGGTAATCGTGGACAATTGTGGGCGCCAGCAGGTGGGGCTGCACGGCGTGGCTGAACAGCAAATCCAGCCAGGCGCTTTTGTGCTGCAGATCCCCCTGAAAATCCAGCCGTCTGCGCGCCAGCACGGCCAACTCCTGCGCAGTGGCGCGGTAGGGGCAGACATGCAGATGGTGGAGGAACAACTCGCCGTAGGCGACCTTCGCGGTGGGCTGCTCGGGCGCAAAAACCGCAATCAAGTCCAGCACCTCCTGCGCCAACTGCCGGTCGTCCAGCCCAGTGCGGTACCACTCCAGCATGGTGAACTCGGGCCGATGCTGACGGCCGGTTTCATCCTGCCGGAAGGCGGGTCCCAAATAATAGATAGAGCCGCTGCCGGCGGCCAGCATGCGCTTTAAGAAAAACTCCGGCGAGGTCTGCAGGTACATGACACTCCCGCCCACTTCGGCCTGCAGCGCCTGCAGGTAAGGGTCAGTAACAGTCGCCCGCCCAAGCAGTGGGACGTCGGCTTCCATTACGTTGCGCGCATGAAAAAACGCGCGCAGCTGGCTGAGGATCTGCGCGCGTTTTTTCAACTGTTCCAGGCTGGCGGTGGGCGCAAACACAAATAGTTACTTGTTGGCGCGGCCCAGGTACTCGCCCGAGCGGGTGTCAACCCGCAGGACATCGCCAATAGAGACAAACAAAGGCACCTTGACCACGGCGCCGGTGGACAGGGTGGCCGGCTTGGTGCCGCCTTGCGCCGTGTCGCCTTTGAGGCCGGGGTCTGTCTCCACCACTTCCAGCTCTACGTGGTTGGGCGGGAGTACCGCCAGTGGAGAGCCGTTATAAAGCGTGACGGTTACAATTTCCTGCTCTTTCAGCCACTTGGCGGACTCGCCAACGGTGTTGGCATCGGCCTGCAGCTGCTCGAAGGTCTCCGGCTCCATGAAGTGCCAGAATTCGCCATCGGTGTAAAGGTACTGCATCTCGCGGTCCATCACATCGGCGCCTTCAAGCGATTCACCAGACTTGAAGGTGCGCTCCCAGACGCGGCCGGACTTGAGGTTTTTCAGCCTGACGCGGTTGAAGGCTTGGCCTTTGCCGGGCTTTACGAACTCGTTCTCGACGATCGAGCAGGGGTCGCCGTCGAGCATTACTTTCAGCCCGCTGCGGAATTCATTGGTAGAATAGTTAGCCATTTTGCCCTCAACTGAAAATTCATTAACCGGGTGGATGAAAAAGGCGCTCATGATAACGCGATCCGCAGCAAGTTTGCAGAACAGAAGCTGGCAAGATGAACTCAATAGCCTGATCACCTGCCCGGAGCATCTGCTCGGCCTGTTGCACCTGCCCAACCATTACCTGCCTGCCGCCAAAAAAGCCGCAGCACTTTTCCCTTTGCGCGCCACCGCGTCGTTTGTGGCCCGCATAAAACCGGGCGACCCTCACGACCCGCTTCTACGGCAGATTTTACCGCTGCAGGACGAACTCTCAACCGCTGCGGGTTTCAGCCGCGACCCGTTGGGCGAGCGGGCATTCAACCCGGTGCCGGGCATTGTGCACAAATACGCCAACCGGGTGTTGTTCATTGCCGCGTCGCAGTGCGCCATCAATTGCCGCTACTGCTTCCGCCGCCACTTCCCCTATTCCGACAACCAGTTAAACCGCAACCAGTGGCAGAGCGCCCTGCAGTACGTCCGCGACAACCCACAGTTGAACGAGGTGATCTTGAGCGGCGGCGATCCGCTCTCGCTTGCAGACCGGCAACTGGCCTGGCTGATCGAAGAAGTCGCCGCCATTGCGCACATCAAGCGGCTGCGCATTCACAGCCGCTACCCCGTTATCCTGCCCAGCAGGATAACGCCGGAGTTCATTCGCCTGTTGACCAGCACACGCCTGCAGGCGGTGCTGGTGGTGCACTGCAATCACCCCCAGGAAATAGACGAAGCCGTAGGTGAGGCGTTTGACCGCCTGCGCCGCGCGCAGATTTGCCTGCTGAATCAAACGGTGTTGCTGAAAGGCATCAACGATGACATCGCTGTTTTGACCGAGTTGAGCGAAGCACTGTTTGCCGCCGGCGCGCTGCCCTACTACTTGCATCTGCTGGACCGCGTTGAAGGTGCCGCTCACTTTATGCTTGACGACCTCAGTGCCCGCCAGCTTTACGCAGAGCTGCTCACTCGACTGCCAGGATACCTGGTGCCCAAGCTGGTGCGGGAGCAGGCCAATGAGCGTTCAAAAACACCGGTCGCTCCCGCTGGTGACGAGCAGCAGGCTATACTGCACAGCATGATTGGAAAATAACCAATCCGTCACGCCCCGCTTGCAACAGATGCTGCAGGGCAGCGCAAAGGATGGTCGTAAGGCCAGGATAGGGGCCGCGCGGTCCGGAGAACCGCACTGACGGCGCACAACCCAAAATGCGCGGTGGTTGCGCCAAGTGTTTAGCCAAGGAATACTAAATTTTGATCGAGCATTTTTTTGACCCCGCACTGCTTCTGGCGCAGTTCAAACTGCCGCCTCAGGACATCAACCTGCTGACCTTCTGCCTGTCGAAGAAACCGGGCAAGGTTGCCGAGTGGGCCGATGAGCTGAAGCTGACGCAAACCAAGGCGACCAGTGCCGAGCTGTATAAGGCGGTGCCGGAGATTGCCCACCTCAAGACCGACGCTAAAAGTCGGTTCGAGATGCTGGAAGCGGTGTGGCCGGCAGTGCAGCATGTGGCCCAGGAGCTGAGCAAAGACTTTCTCAACCAACCGCTGATGATGCCGGACGCCGCGCAAAAGGCCGCCATAGTTGCTCAGGCGCTGCAGAAACACCTGCTGGACGGTTATACCGTGTGCGTCAAGGAGTTGGTTGATCAAAAGCGGCTGAAAGCCGGGCAACAGGAGTTGCTGCAACACGCCATCTTTCGCGCAATCAGCTGTGCCGGGCTTTTGATGCTGCGCAACTACCAGCTTTACACCCCCGTACCGCCGGGAGTCTGGTTGCGCCTTCACGGGTTGTGGCAGACGGCCGAGCATTTTGAAGTGCAGGCTCGCCCCACCACACTCCCCCATAATGGTTCCGGTGCGGGCAGAACCGTTACCGACGCCTACCTGCGGGTAGTGGGGCTGGCCTGCCTGCGGCCCAACCAACTCCCACAAAATGACCTGTCCTCAGCCTACGCCGCGTTTGAGTCCTGGTCACGAGTCATCAAACTGACGCCACCGGAGGCGTCGCAGTCCAGCAACGTCTACTGCCTGGAGCTCAGCAGCGATCGCGGCCCAGCGGCGAAGGAGCGGGTGGAAGCCGGCGGCGGGCGGCGGTTGCTGGAGGTGGATTTCAACGCTCTGGTACTGCAGCTGGAAAAGCTCTCGGGTAAGCACCACGACGATGAGTTTGTCAGCTACGGCACCAAGTTGACCGTTCCTGTAGAAATGGCCGACACCCTGCTCGACCATGTGGTCAGCTGTCTGAGTAATTCCGCGCAGCGGTTCCAACAGCGCCGGCGCGCGGCCATTCCTGCGGAAGCCTGCATCGGCCTGATCGACTGTCACTTCCACATCAGTGGCAACGTTCACTTTGATCAGTTCATCAATCCAAGCGACCAAGCCGCCGGTGGAAGTTCACTGGTCTCAGACAGCTTCAGCTCCTTGATCAGCAGCTTGAGTCGTAAAAAGGATATTGACGAAGACACCAAACCTGCCCGTCAAACGGTCTTTTCCCTTACCATTCAAAACGTCAGCGACGGTGGCTATTGCGCCGTTTGGGATGGCGATTTACCCAACCGGGTCGAGGCGGGGGAAATCATTGGCCTGCGCGAGCAGGGCCGCAGATCCTGGAGCATCGGTGTGGTGCGCTGGATTCGGCAGATCAAGGGCGGCTCGCAGTTGGGCATTCAAATTCTGACCACTCAACCCGTGCCATTTGGCGCTGCTGTCACCTATGACTTTGGCGGTTATTCGGATTACATGCGCGCTATTCATATCCCGCATCCTTTACGGGAGGGGCAACCCCCGGCCATTCTTACAGCGTCGGTGCCCTTCCAGGAAAATGCCCGTGCCCGGTTGAAGCAGGACGATGTAGTAACAGAGGTGCGTCTTTCACGTTGCATCTTCTCTACCAGTCGGGTCAAATTGTTCGCGTTCAATTCTCTGGCATCCGGCGTTTGAAGATGGCCGGTATCCGGCACAAGGTATCTATTCAGCTCATCCCGGCCACAACAATGGGCACCTGTAGGTAACGGGTGAATTCAGCTTTGGCGGTTCAGATTGTGTCAGCATTTGTTCCGGGCAGGGCAAAAAACGCGAGTTTAACCGGGTAAGACTGCGGACGGCCTGTGCGGCACCCCTACGGGCGTTCCACCTTTCTCTTACGGGTTGCCAATCCGACACATCCCAGTGCCGAGGCGCGGCGAATGAGTCATACTCCGCCGCTGCAATGCTGCAAAGCGTTCCCGTTTCGTGGTGGCGCTCAACAAACCGGCAATTTCAGCTGTATGACCTAGACTTTTATAGACCTGACGATTTAAGTACACTGGCAGCCTCCGCCAATTCAGACGCCAGCCCCCTAGGCCCACCGTGGAGCGGGCGCGGCTACAGTTGCGCGGCCCGGGCCTGGAATTAAAAAGCACCCAACGACCCGGTTAACGGAAAAAATCACTGGCAGGCCCAGCGCCTCATAAAGATAGACATTGTGGTATGACGGCCAACCCGACCATTCGACTTTTGATTCTCAACGACTCTCGCGCAGAAGCCGAGCGGTTGATCAGCATGCTGAACAACGCCGGTCGCGCAACCCGGGCTCAACACGTTGAGAGTGAAGAGGTATTGCTCAAGTTGCTGCAGGAGCAATCCTGGGACCTGTTGATTGGCCTTGACAGCTCCGAGCGGGTTTCCGTGGCCTACGCCATCAAGCAGATCCGCAAGCTCAATAAAGATGTGCCCGTCATTCTGCTTAGCGACGCCGAAGGCACTCAAAGCAACCTGGATGGGTTAAAACTGGGAGCGGCCGATGTTGTCCGCTTGGATGACGACCAACACCTGTTACACGTGATAAACCGCGAGTTCAACAACCGCGACAATCGCAACGCCCAACGTCTGGCCGAGCGGCGCTGCAAGGAGCTGGAGCGCCGCAATCAGCAATTGCTTGGCAGCTCGCGCGACGCGATTGCTATGGTGCAGGACGGTATGTTTCTGTACGTCAACGCAACTTTTGCCCAGCTGCTGGATTACGCAGACCCCGGTGACCTGGAATGCATGCCGGTCATTGATACTGTTGCGGATGAGGACCAGGACCGGGTTAAGGCTTTTTTGAAGGACTTCATCCTCTCCGGCAGCGACGTCGAAACACAGACCCTGACCTTTGGCGGCGTGCGGGCAGAGGGCGACCTGCGAACTCTCGAGGTAGACGTTCGCAAGGCGCTGTATGAAGAAGAGCCCTGCGTGCAGTTTTTGATACGGGCACCCGCGCTGCCCCAGGCAGCATCCAATCCCCACACTGTACAGACCGCAGCCCCGGTTGACTCCGGCTTCTGCAGTAAAACGCAGCTGACCGAGAAACTGGAAGCCTGCATAGACACCGCTGTAGGCGGGAAGAGCAACGCCGCATTGGTTCTTGTGGCGGTGGACAACCTGCTGCGCACCGTGCAGCTGCATTCGGGCTTGCGAGCGACAGATTTGGCGCTGGAGACCGTTTCTGCGCATATTCGCTCACTGGCGCAGGACAATGAAGTGCTCAGCCGATTTGGTGACGACGGTTTCATGCTGCTGATTCCGGATATCTCCGCCACGGCGGCTCAGGAGCGCGCCGAGCAATTGGTGCAGGCCATGCGCAATCACATCGTCGACATCAATGGCGCCACCCTGCAGCTGGAGTATTTTGCCGGCGTAGCGTTGATTCACGAAACCAGCAAAGATTCGGACACCATCATCTGCCATGCGCTGAATGCGCTGGAAACAGCCAGGCAGCAGCACCAGAGCAATAAACTTAGCTTTGCCAGCACCTACGAAGAAGCGGAAGTACCGGGCGCCGCCGAGAACCACTCGGACAAAGAGATGGCCATACTGGTGCAAAAAGCGTTGGACCGAGGCAAGTTTCGCCTGCTGTACCAGCCCATCCTCAGTTTGCGCGGCTCCGACAAAGAGCATTACGAAGTGCTGCTGCGCATGGTCGATGACGACAACAACGGCGTGTCACCCACACAATTCATGGAGGTGGCCACGCAAATGGGGGCAGCCACCAAGATTGACCGCTGGGTTATTCTGGAATCCATCAAGGTACTGGCTGATCACCGCACCAAGGGCCATCAGACGCGACTGATTGTCAACTTGAGCAGGGATTCGTTGAAAGACGCCACCTTGCCGCCCTGGCTGGGCGTTGCGTTTAAAGCCGCCAAACTGCCTGCAGATGCGATTATCTTCCAATTGCAGGAAATGGATATTAACGACCATCTGAATATTGCGCGGGATTTTACCCAGGCAATTCACACCCTGGGCTGCGAGTGCTCTATCAGTCATTTTGGCTGCGCGCTGAACCCATTCAATGCGCTGCAGCACATCAAGGCCCAGTACATCAAGGTGGACGGCTCCTTCACACAGGAGCTGCAAAGCGGCAACGGAGAGCCGGAGGCGCTCGGCGAGCTGGTCAGCCATATTCACGAGCACGAGAAGATCACCATCGTGCCATTTGTGGAGAACGCCAGTGTGCTTTCCAAGCTCTGGCAATCCGGCGTGCACTACATCCAGGGCTATTACCTGCAGGGGCCGACCGAGGCCATGAATTACGACTTCGACACAGAGAGCTAAGCCTGGAGTAGGTATTCAGCTCAGGGTTAAGCTGAACAGCTACAACTTGGGCTAGTTTTTACGCAGGGGCGTGCGCGCCACACCACCGGCCTCATGACATCCACGCGGGATAAGCCCGGCCCCTCAGGCCAGGGACTTGCTTATCTGAGCCTGCTGCCGCGTCAGCAATGCCGCCGTCACATCGTTGAAGCCTTCAACGTGAGCGCGGCCGGCGTCCAGCTCGCGCAGGACCAATCTGGCCCGCAGTGCCTCATCAAGCACGGAGCGCTGCAGGTAGATGCCGGTTTCGTTGAGAGCAAGCTTCACATCGCAGTCGTGGGTACAGATCTGCGCCAGGGTTTCCAGCCTCACCTTCTGCTGCTGGCTCAACTGGCTCAGCAAGTGCGCCGCACAGACGGCTCTGAATGACGCATCGGCCACGCTCTCCTGGCTCATAAAGCGTACACAGTAATAGTCCTCAGCGCTCTCACTTGCCACACGCACACCGCCGTACAGCGCCAGAACCCGATTGAGAAGGCGTTCGAAGCGCTTGATGCAGGCGCTGAAGGTTTCACTGTTGAGTTGCTCTTTGAGCCGTTTGCGGTTGCGCAGATAGATGATCAGGTCGCTGTGCTGCGATGCATCTTCCCCGGTCGGCTCCTCTACTGCCGCAGGACCGCCTGCCGCAGGACCGCCTGCCGGCTTTGGCACGCCGGCCTGCGCGGGTTGGGCTACCGGCACTGAAGCTGGCTTCGGCTTTCTGGGCCAGGGCCTAACCTCCAGATACCAGATGTCACCAAAACATTCGTATAAAGCCAGCCCCGCCATAATCAGCAATAATCCCACAATGGCAAGCAACGTCCAACGCAGGGTGGAATCCCCACGGAAACGGGTATCTATGACC
Source organism: uncultured Cellvibrionaceae bacterium (assembly GCA_964399955.1). Lineage (GTDB taxonomy): Bacteria > Pseudomonadota > Gammaproteobacteria > Pseudomonadales > Cellvibrionaceae > CAYNST01. Next base: position 9,088 of record CAYNST010000107.1, read on the forward strand.
AGGCTGACATGGCCAATAACGGCGTTTTGCACCCGGATCTCGGCGCTGTAAACCGCAGCCTGATCACTGGAAAGCGCCTCCCCGGCCTGCACCAGCAGCGTGTGCTGGGCGTCGTAGGCGGACGCCATGGCCACCCGGGGCTGCGCCACCACGCCTTGCAGCAGGGCCTGCAGGCGAAGGCGGTCGCGCTCGGCCGATGCATTGACTGATTCCTGCGCGGTCAAATTGGCCAGCGCGGTGCCGAATTCGTCAAACAACTGTGCGTTCTTGTTGCCGTGGCGCTGCGACAGGACAAACACTGTCACCAGTACTGCGAGCAGCGCCCCCATGCTTAGGCAAAACAGCGGCGGCAGGTGACGGAAATTCACCACCGGGACGATCAAACTTTTTGGCATAGATCCTTCTTTTTAAATAACATTATTTGTTAGTCAGTATTAGACTAGGCGGGGAGTCGCAGTAACGCAAGATTAGGGCGCCACCTCAGCCGGCGACAAACCCGCTGCAAGCTTCTTTTAAAGGTGGGGTTGATACGCGCCCACACCGCCTCTTTGCCTTGCGCGGTTCAGCGCTGCAGACATATTCCCCTGCGGGTGCGCATTTGCGCGGGCGCTTTTGTATAATGCACGCCCGAAACCCTTATTGAATGCCCACTGTGAATAAATTGTTTCTATTAAGCGTTACCGGTCAAGACCGCCCTGCTATCACCGCTGCGGCCACACAGCTGCTGGCCGAGCACGGCGTCAATGTGCTGGATATTGGCCAGGCTGTCATTCACGACACCTTGAACCTTGGCCTGCTGGTGGAATTTCCCGCCGAATCCAGCCCGGCACCGGTGCTTGCACAATTAACGGAAACCATCAGCAGTCTGGGTCTGTCCCTGGCGCATCAGCCGATCAGCCGGGCCAGCTACGACGACTGGGTGGCTCAGCAGGGCAAGGAACGACACATTGTTACCCTGCTGGCAAGGCAGATCAGCGCCCGCCACATTGCTGCCGTTACCGGTGCCCTAGCTGCGCAGGGTTTGAACATAGACGCCATTAGCCGCCTGTCCGGCCGGGTTCCACTGGACCTGACTGATCATCAAAGCAAAGCCTGCGTGGAGTTCACCGCCCGTGGTACTGCCCGCGACCTGTCACAGTTGAAGGCCGAGTTTACCGACGTCTCGGCTCAATTGGACATAGACATAGCCTTCCAGGCGGATGACATGTACCGTCGCACCCGCAGGCTGGTCTGTTTTGATATGGACTCCACACTGATCGAAGCCGAGGTCATAGACGAATTGGCCAAGGCTGCCGGCGTGGGCGATGAGGTCATCGCCATCACCGAAGCGGCCATGCGCGGCGAACTGGACTTCAAAGCCAGCTTTGCCAGACGCCTGGCTTTGCTGAAGGGTCTGGACGAATCGGTGCTGGAAGGCATAGCCCAGCAGTTGCGGCTTACGGAGGGCGCCGAGCACCTGATCACCACGCTGCGCCGCCTCGGCTACAAAACCGCCATATTGTCGGGGGGCTTCAACTACTTTGGCCGCTTCCTGCAGTTCAAGCTGGGCATTGATTATGTGTTTGCCAATGAACTGGAGGTCGAAAACGGCAAGGTGACCGGGCGCGTTGTCGGCGACGTTGTGGACGGTGAGCGCAAGGCTCAGTTACTGAGAGAACTGGCCGCACGGGAGAAGATTACGTTAGAACAGGTTATTGCCGTAGGCGACGGCGCCAACGACCTGCCCATGCTCAGCATTGCCGGCTTGGGGATAGCCTTTCGCGCCAAGCCACTGGTCAAGGCATCCGCCAAGCAGGCCATATCCACGCTGGGACTGGACGCCATCCTCTACCTGATGGGTCTGCGCGACCGGGACCTGCAGGCCGAACCTGCCAAGCGCTGATTTTTTGACCGGCTGCCCTTTCATCAATCCCGCAGGCGCGCTATTGTGTACGGTGGTTAATTTAGAGCGTAGTCCATGAAGCCGGTGCCGAATAAAGCGCAATTGCGCGCGGAGCTTGAAGAGCAGATGCAGCAATACTTGCAGCAGGGCGGCGCAGTGAGTGAAGTTCCGCGCGGTATCAGCGGCCATATTGGCAATCACAACCCCTTCAGCCAGCGGGGCGATTCGCCTCCGGCTCAAAGTCGTACCCCAGTGGATGAAGTGGTGCAGGCGCTGGAAGCGCGCAAGAACGCCAAAGCAGCCGCCGCGAAAAAACATCGCCGACCGCGCAAGAAACTGCTCAAAGATGACTTTGGCGAGCCCTTGCGCTGGGTTTGGACGGACGAGTGAATTATTTCCTGTTCAAGACAGAGCCGGACGAGTTCAGCATTGCGGACCTGGCGGCAAGCCCAGACCGCACGGCGCGCTGGGACCAGATCCGCAACTATCAGGCGCGCAATATCCTGCGCGACCAGGTTCAAGCCGGCGACCGCATTTTTATTTATCACAGCCGCTGCGCCAGCATGGGCATAGCCGGTCTGGCGCAGGCGACGACACCCGCCTACCCGGATCCCACACAGTTTGACCCGCAGAGCCCCTACTTTGACGCCAGGGCCACGGCCGATTCACCGCGCTGGTTTGC
>CAYNST010000108.1:0-11585 GCA_964399955.1 uncultured Cellvibrionaceae bacterium
GGTGGTTACGACGGCGGGCAGGCAGAGTATGTGCGCGTGCCCTACGCGGATGTGGGCCCTACCGTGATACCGGCGGGGATGGACCTGGATGATGCGGTGATGCTTACCGATGTGGTACCCACCGGCTATCAGGCGGCGGAAATGGGCGGCATTCAAAAAGGCGACACCGTGGTGGTGTTTGGCGCGGGGCCAGTGGGCATCATGGCTGCCCGCTGCGCCTGGTTGTTCGGCGCCGCTCGGGTGATGATCATAGACCAGGTTGAGTACCGGCTGGAATTTGCCCGCAATTATGCCAAGTGCGAAGCCTACAACTTCCGCTCGCTGGAAGACCCGACGGTGTTCATCAAAAAGACCACGGATTCACTGGGCGCAGATGTGTGTATTGATGCCGTGGGAGCGGAGGCGGCCGGCAGCGCCATGCAGACCCTGACCGGCAGAAAAATGCTGTTGCAGGCCGGCTCCGCCACCGCCCTGCACTGGGCCATAAACTCTGCCAGAAAGGGCGGCGTGGTTTCCGTTGTTGGTGTTTACGGCCCCACCGACAATCTGGTCCCCATCGGCAATGTGGTTAACAAGGGGCTGACGATTCGTGCCAATCAGGCGTCCGTCAAGCGATTGCTGCCGCGACTTATCGACCATGTGCAACAAGGCATTCTCAACCCGAAAGCGTTGATCACCCACCGGGTGCCACTTGAGGATGTTGCAGACGGTTACCGGATTTTTGCAGACAAACTTGACGGCTGCATCAAGCCCGTACTGATGACACCTTCGGCCGCACGATAGTAGAGGAGAACCACCATGGAAACCTTCAATCAAGATCGTGGCAGCATCAAGGATGCCACTCACATCAAAGGCTGGGGCATTGATGCAGATCCTAAAAACGACCCAACCTACCCCATGAAAACCCGGGTCGACGGTGAGCACCAGGGCTACAAGTGGGACAGGCCAGAGCAACAGCCCATTGGCACGGAGGTTTTGCATTCCAATGAGCGGCCCAATGTGACAGCCGTCTACGGCACTTCTGTACCGCCGTCGGGCCTAAGCGGCAGCATTCGACGCTTCGCCTTTCGCTACGGCGAGGGCAGCTACGGGCGCTGGCTGTCTCTGTTGCTGGCGGACCGCATCAATGTACTGGAGGGTATAGCCGACGACTTGACAGCCGGCCGGATACCTAACATTTGTGCAGAAAAAGGCATAAAAGCGCAATGGAAGTACGACCAAACCGCCGTGGTGAAAAAAGCGGCGGTCACAGCGGTTGTAGTTGCGGGGGTGCTGATGGTGCTGCGCAGCAATAAAAGGCATTAGCCGCAGGTGGGCGGGGCAGGGTTCTGGGTGATCCCTAGCGTCAAGTGCATGCGGCAAGGGGTTAAAACTGCAAACCAAGCTGTGCACTGACACCTGCTTCGTCGTTGCTTGACGCATACATTGCGGCAAAATCTGCAGTCCAGCCAAAAAATTGAAACCCCAGCCCCACAGAGGGCAGGCCGGTACCGTCCACGAAGTTATGTCGATAGCCCAGGCGCAGGGCGTTTTCCCGCCAGTAATTGATTTGTGCGCCAAAGGCCACATACTGCTTGTAGGGGTCAAAACCCAGGGGGTCATTTTTGGTGAGATCCGCATCCACCGCAAGCTGCAAGATGGACCGCTGGTAAGCCAAACCCACGCGCGCTATTGGCTTGACCTGAATGCGGTTACCCAGCACGGTAACCATGTTTTTGCGGCGCAGGTTTTTATAAATGCCCCCGGCTGACCAGTGCTCTGTCAGTTGGTAGCGGAAGCCGACGTCAAGGTTCCAGAACCGGTAGTCACGCCGAGTTGCCGCGTTTTCATAGCCTTTTATGTCAAACTGGTCAACGCGCTGAACAAAATCAATAGTGGAAAACAGCATTTCCTTGATATTAATCCCCAATATCAATTCGGGTTTTTCCGGCAGAGCAAAGGACAAATTTATTCCGCTTTCTTCAACCTCCGCACCGGAGAAAAGAATGGTGGAATTAATTTTATCCGGCAGCTCGTAACGCAAATACTGGGGCAGGTCCACATCAACTTGGAGCTCATTTCCCAGTTCATAGTCGGCATTTTGCGCTACCAGGTCAACCAGCAGCCCCTGCAGGTCCGCGTGAGCGTGCAGTCGTTTTACGTTGTCGCTGAAGCGCGTCAGTGCCTGGATCAACGGGGTTACGCCGGGAATGGACTTGTAATCCTGCAGTTGCGGGTCCAGCGCCTGGGCGCGAACGGACGCTTGAACCAGCCCGGCAATGGCATCCTGGTCCAGTGCCTCAACGAGTTGGCCGATCTCTTCGACGTCATCAAGCAGATCGGCGACCACCAGCACCGCCGACTGCAGATACTCGATGCTTTGCATATCCTGCTTGTTGTTGTTGATGATAGAGCCCAACACCAGATAGCGCCGACTGAACAATCCGCCCGCCAGCCAGTCTTTTTGTGCGTGGGCAAAGACTCCCACGGAGGCGCCCACCCGCAGCGGCTTGTCCGGTAGGGCGTTGAGCATAAGTACTGCTTCATCCGCAGTGCTCCCCAGTTCCCGCAGCGCCCCGGAGTTGAGGTTATCCGCCGCGAAAGCTGCCTCGGCTGCCGCCAACCGGTCCTCAAGTTGCAGAGAGTCCTGGGCGTCGTGCATATTTTTGGCGGACGAGATAAAGTGCTGGCGGTCGATGAGCCGTGCACCGCCGTAGGCGCGCAGAATGAAGCAGTCGCCACCGCGATGGTAAGTTGCCGGGCTCAGAAAGGGTTCGGCGCCATGCATTCCTGCAGCCGAACCCGCCCCGCCGGTGGCCATGGAGCTGGGGTCAAACGACAGAAAGGATACCCCCTGGGCCGCGCTGCTCAACATTATGACCAGGGATAACAGCAGTAGGCGCATGATCGGTTGCGGAGTGTCCCTTTGGGTAAACACTAGGTATAGCAAAGGAACCGCAATGCTTCCGGCTGTTTTTACTTCATGGAAGGGAGACTCCTGCATGCATTCACTAATCAACAGACCCTAAGGTGCTGCTGCGCAAACCGAAACGGGTTGTAAAGTCACTCTATTTCGGCTGTCAGAGGATCCGAGCCGTGTTCTTATGAGTAAATGGCTATGACCGATGTGCCTCATCCGCTCAGGCTCCATGCGCCTCCGGGTGCTTTGCCCGGGCTTGGAGATACACCTGCGAATTATGTGATTGCCGGCATCTACGGGTTGGGAGGGGTCGCAGCCGGGGATAACCCGGCTTTGCGAACTTTGCTGCTGCAAGCCGGTGGCAGAGTCTTTCACCCCTGGCAGGTAACCCAGGTTGTGGGTTACCTGTGTGACGGCGTGGAAAAGGGCCGTGAAGCTGCTGTCTACGGTTACAGTTTGGGCGGTTTTACGGCCATAGTTGCCGCCAACCGTCTGGCTCAACAGGGCCTGTCACTGTCCCTGTTGGTAACCTTTGATGCCTACAGCCATGCCGATGATGGATGCCTTTGGCTGAAACACGACAACGTGCGCCGGGCGATCAACTTCCGGCAGCGCAATCCCCGCTCGGCTGGCCGGTATGGCTGGTGGGGGCATAACCCTTATTGGGGCTGCGCCGTGAAGTCGCGTCACATCGTGGTCAATGAAATTGACTTCACCGGCCAGCAGGGGCAGAGCCGCTTACTCGTGTCGCATTTGAATATTGTGCGCTGGTCGTCAACCGCAGAGCCCTCCGTCAGTCCGGCGGCGGCGCCCGGGCGAGACTAGCCGAAGTGCCAGGCTTACAACAATCAGGATTCGCCAAGGGGCCGGCATCAGTACAAGCCTCGGCTCTTATAACTCGGTTATTATCCCGGCGGCCCGCCATCGATCAGGAAACTTCATGAACAAGTTATTTTGTGCTCTGGCAATCATCAGCGGTTTCGCAGCCCTGGCTCTACTTGCCGCCGCCGGCCCCGCCTACCGCCTGAACTGGCTGGAGCTGGGTCAGGCATTCGCCCTGCTGCGCTTGGCGGCTGTGGTTGGAGCGGGCAGTGTGGTACTGATCATTGCCTACAGCTATTGGCGACGGCCGGAGGGGCGCGTGGTGCAGGCATTGGCGTTCTCAGCGCTGGCGGGTTTTGTTGCGGCCTATATTCCCCTCAGTCAGCTGCAAAATGCGCGCAAAGTGCCGCCCATTCACGATGTGTCCACCGATCTTACCAACCCGCCTGAGTTTGTCGATATTTTGCCCCTGCGCGCGCAGGCGCCTAATCCTCCCGAATACGCGGGCGAGGAGGTGGCTCGCCTGCAACGGGAAGCCTACCCCAACATCCTGCCCCTCACAGTGCAGGTGCCCATGGACGACGCCTACCTGGCCGCTCAGGAGGCGGTTCGCCGGCTGGGCTGGCAGCTTGTTGCCGCTGTGAATGAGCAAGGCACGGCACGCATCGAGGCCACAGACACCACGCGATGGTTTGGTTTCAAAGACGATGTCGTTGTACGTCTGCAGGCCACACCCTCGGCAATACGGGTGGATGTGCGCAGTAAGTCCCGGGTGGGGCAGAGCGACCTGGGTAAAAATGCGGAAAGAATAAACGAATTTTCCGGGGTCTTCGAAAAGGCTCTGGCCGGAGACTGATCACGCGCCTGGCGTTATCCGGCCGCGGCGTCTATACGGCGACAGGAGATCTCTGTTGTCAATCCGATTGAACGGGCGCCGCGACGCCCACGTACAATGAGCGGGTGGTAGGGTGTCACCCGCTCAGGTATTGGACTAATACGGATTTGACTATGATTTTTCATTCCAGGTTACTGGCCGTTTCTGCTGCCGCATTTCTCTTTGCTTGTTCTCAAGTGCCGGTGTCCGGGCGCAATCAGTTGAGCGTTATTCCGTCATCCCAGCTCCAACAGCTTAGCGAGACGCAATACGCATCCATGATGCAGCAATTGCAACCGTCGGGTAATGCCCAATGGGCCGCCACGGTGCAGACTGTAGGTCAAAGAATTGCTTCAGCGGTAGAAGACTACCTGCGCCAGACCGGAGATCTGGATCGCGTAGAAGGGTTCACCTGGGCGTTCAGTCTGGTCGAAGGTGAAGAAGCCAATGCTTTTGCCATGCCCGGCGGCAAAGTGGTTGTCTATGAGGGCATTATGTCCATGATTGATGGCGACGCCGACGAACTGGCAACGGTTATGGCCCATGAGGTGGCCCACGTGATCGCTGAGCATGGCAACGAGAGAATGAGCCAGCAACTGTTGACACAGTTGGGAGGCGTGGGCCTGGGAGCCCTGATCAGCGAACGGCCCGAGCAGGCGCAAAACCTCTTCATGACCGCTTATGGCATGGGCACGCAAGTGGGGGTGCTATTGCCGTTCAGCCGCGCCCAGGAGTCCGAGGCGGACCAGTTGGGGCTGATTTTCATGGCCAAAGCCGGTTATAACCCAGAGCAGGCGTTGGAGTTCTGGGGCAAAATGCAGGCGCAGGCAGGGGGCGCCAGCCCCCCGGAGCTGCTATCTACTCACCCGGCGCCCGGCACCCGCATATCCAAAATCGAGGAACAACTGCCAGAAGCCATGGAGCTCTACCACCAGCGCTCCGCTGGTAGATAGGCTCACCATTATCCCCGCTCAACGAGTCGCCGTCATGCGCGCGGCCACGCTGTTTTTGCTGGCCTGGTCCAGCCCCGATTGATCCCTCTGCAGCGGCTTCCTCCGGCGCTGCAGATTCTGCTGCGTCTGTGCTATCTTGAAACTTGACCTTCCTTACCCCAACGCCCAGAAAGGATCTGTCATGAGCGTCTCTGCCATTGTGTTTCTTGTTATTGTTGCTGCGTTAATTATCTATATCATCGCCATCTACAACAAACTGGTCAATCTCAGAAACCGTTTCCAAAACGCGTTTGCCCAAATAGAAGTGCAACTGAAGCGCCGCTACGATCTGATTCCCAACCTGGTCGAAACCGCCAAGGGCTATATCAAACACGAGCGCGAAACCCTGGAGGCCGTGATCGCCGCACGCAACAGCGCCGTGGCAGGTTTGGCTGCGGCCGCAGCCAAACCTGGAGATGCTTCGGCAATGAGCAGTCTCAGTGGCGCAGAGGGCGCTCTGGGCAGCGCACTGGGGCGGCTGAATGTGGTGGTTGAGGCCTACCCGGATCTGAAAGCCAACGCCAATATGATGCAGTTGTCCGAGGAACTGACCAGCACCGAAAACAAGGTTGCCTTTGCCCGTCAGGCCTTCAATGATGCGGTTACCGACTACAACACTTACCGGCAGAGTTTCCCGCCGGTGGTTTTTGCCAATATGATGGGGCATACCCAAGACGCACAACTGCTGCAGTTTGAAGACACTGTGGCCATACAGGCTGCGCCTAAAGTATCTTTCTAACCTGCAGCGGTAGACAGCCATGAATTTTTTTCAGCAGCAGGATGTTGCGCGGCGCAATACCGTCTGGTTGTTAACCCTGATGGCCATGGCGGTGGTGTCTCTGGTGATGATGACCATGCTCGCGGTGTCGGTTTTTCTGTTCATCGGCCAAACGGCAGGCGTGGGAGCCAGTGTGCCGGCGTCCTTCTGGGACGGCGTCGCCTTGCACCTGCAATCGGGGTTGCTGCTGTGGATTGGGTTGGGCACCTTGCTGGTGATTGTGGCGGGTTCATTTTTTAAATATGTGCAGTTGGGCGGCAGCGGTGTCAAGGTTGCACAAGCCTTGGGCGGCAAACCCGTGCAGGCAGAAACCCAGGTGGTGGAGGAGCGCCGGCTACTGAACGTGGTGGAAGAAATGGCCATTGCCTCCGGTAACCCGGTGCCCCGGGTCTTTCTGCTGGAAGACGACGCCATCAACGCCTTTGCCGCCGGTACCGACAGACGCGACGCCGTCATCGGCGTTACCCGCGGATGCATCACCCGCTTGAATCGGGACGAGTTGCAGGGGGTGATCGCCCATGAGTTCAGCCACATACACTTTGGCGATATGCGTCTGAACCTTCATTTGGTCACCGTGCTGCACGGTATTTTGGCAATAGGTCTATTGGGTGAACTGCTGCTGCGCTCCGGGCGTGGTCGACGCCAGAAAAACGCCAATGCCTACCTGTCACTGGGGGCGGCACTGCTGGCCATCGGCTACTGCGGAATTTTCTTTGGCAATCTTATCAAGGCTGCCGTCAGCCGACAGCGTGAATTTCTGGCGGATGCCGCCGCCGTGCAATTTACCCGCAACCCCGAGGGCATTGCCGGGGCACTGAAAAAAATAGGTGGGTGCCGCAGCGGCTCAAGGTTGTCCACGCCGCACGCTGCGCAGTACAGTCATTTCTATTTTGGCCAGGGCGTGCGCAGTGCGTTTCTGGCCTGGTTCAATACCCACCCGCCGCTGGAGGTCCGTATTCGTCGGGTGCAACCGCGCTGGAACGGCGTTTTTCTGACAACGGATTCTGCGACTGATACCTCGCTGTCCGGTGCGGCGGCTGGTGTCTTGGCGGCCGGGGCCGTGTCCGGTTTTGCAGCGCGGGGCGCAGGGCTGGCAGTTGCCGAGCGGACAGAGGTAGTTGCAGGGCCCGCCCTGGCCTCCATTGGCAACCCGGAGCCCAAGCATTTGAGTTATGCCCACCGTTTGCTGGAAAATTTACCGCAGGACATTAAACAGGCCGCGCATAGGCCCGCAGATGCAATGGCTTTGATCCTGGGCCTGACGCTGGATCATGTGCAGCCTGCACCACAACTTGCGTTGCTGCACGAGCAGGCCGCCGCACCCCTGGCTGAGGCGGTGGAGAGGCTCTTGCCATCGCTGGCGGGCCTGCATCGGCGCGATTATCTGCCTTTGGTAGAACTTGCCGCTCCAGCCTTGCAGCAGTTAAGCGACGGCGACTATCAGGTCTTGAAGCGAAACATGCTGTTGCTGATTCAGGCAGACCAGGCGGTTTCGCTGTTTGAATGGTGCCTGTTCCGCTCGGTTACCCTGTCTGTGCAGCCGCGAGTAGCTTCGGTCAACAAAAAGCTGGCTCACCTGATGCCCCAGGTTGCCCAACTGTTGGCGGCGGTCTGCGCAGCCGGTGGGACAGACAGTGAACGCGCGTTTGCTTCTGTGCGTTCACTGTTGCCGGGCTTGCCGCCGGTGCCGGAGAACGCGGGCGTCCTGTCGCTGGCGGCCCTGGATCGCGCGCTCGGCGCACTGGCAAAGCTGCAGCCGTTGGATAAACCGCGTCTGTTGAAAGCCGTCATTTGCTGCATTGAGATAGACGGCCGGGTTTGTGAAAACGAAGCCGAGCTGTTCAGAGTGGTGGCAGACAGCCTTAATTGCCCGGTTCCGCCACTGCTGGGTTGGACCGCCTGAGTTCAACCGCCAAACAGGCTGCCAATCAGGGCGGTCAACGCCATAGCGGTACTGCCCCAAAAGGTCACCCGCAGGGCCGCCTTGCCCATGTTGGCGCCGCCCACCCAGGCGGCAAAGGCGCCGAGACACGCTAAAAACAGCAGTGACATGCAGGCCAAAATGCCAATCAGGTAGGCGGGCGCCACCAGCATCGCCACGGCGAGCGGCATGGCGGCGCCAATGGAAAACGCCAGGGCGGAGGTGCCCGCAGCCAGCAGCGGGCGGGCGCTGGAGTTCGCGGAAATGCCCAGTTCGTCACGAGCATGAGCTTCCAGCGCGTTGTGTTGCATCAGTTGTTGTGCCACTTGCTCCGCCAGGGGACGGGTCAGCCCGCGCTCTATGTATATGTCCACCAACTCTTGCTGCTCGCCCGGCCGGTCGGTTGCCAGGGCGCGACGCTCCAGGGCCAGGTCGGCGGCCTCGGCGTCCGCCTGTGAGCTTACAGACACATACTCGCCGGCTGCCATTGACATGGCGCCAGCCACCAGGCCCGCAACGGCCACCAGGACTATGGCTTCCTGGCTGGTCTCTGCGGCCGCCACACCAATGATCAGACTGGCGGTGGATACAATGCCGTCATTGGCGCCCAGCACGGCCGCGCGCAGCCAGCTGTTGTTTTGCGAGTGGTGATGCTTGCGAGCGGGCACAGACTGCCTCCACGTTTACCTTAAGTGCTGCTGCTCCGTCCACCTCGTAATGATTGAGACGGTACCAATGCGTGCAGAGCAAGGTGAAAATGTGAGTTTATAGGCGCGGATAATTACTTTCCAGCGCCGCCATGGGAAAGGCCCGATATGTCTGGAGGGGTTGCCCCTTGGTCTGCATGGATACGCAGCAGAAGCAGTGATCGGGTCGTCGAAGGGTCAGGACTGCGAAGGCGCGCGGGAGACGGGCCTTTTCGTCAAGCTGCCAGGGGGGACGGGCAGGGCCGCACCCCCTGGAGCAGGCCGGCAGTATTACTCTTGGAAACGCTCGACGCGGGCGCTGACCTTGGCCACGACCCGACGGTTCAAAGCGCGATTTTGCGGTGTGTCATTGGCCGCGACAGGCTGGGTGGGACCAAAACTGGTGGCCCGCACCCGTGCCGCGTCAATGCCGAAATGCTGCACCAACACCTCTGCAGCGGCATCTGCACGGCTCTGCGACAGGCGGAAGTTGTGCTCTACCGAGCCCACATTGTCTGTGTGACCTTCAATCACCACCTCGGTTTCTGGGTGCTCACGCATGAAGCGGGCAATTTTCTCCACCTCACTGTAATAGGCCGGGTCTACATCTGCGGAGTTATTGGCAAAGACGATGTTAAGCGTTTCTTCAACGGTTTCGCTGATGACGATGTAGCAGCCGCGTGCGTCCACCTTGGCGCCGGCTTGGGTGTCCGGGCACTGATCAAGGTGATTGGGAACACCGTCACCGTCGTCGTCCTGCACTAGTTCACAGCCGTATTCATCCACCGCCACGCCGGGGGCTGTGCCTGGGCAGCGGTCGCGGCCGTCTGGAACACCGTCACCGTCGGCGTCGGCTGGCGCAACCACAGCCGGTGGCTCGGGCTGTCGCGGTGCAGGGGATGTGGAGCCCAGCAGAAAGCTCAGGCCCATGCCAAGCGCGTAGCTGGTTAACTCGTTTTCCATGTCGTTGATCAGGCGCAGATCGGTGCGAAACGCCAAATTACTGTTGATGGTGATGTTTACCCCAAGGCCCAGGTTGATCATGTCGTTGGCGATGTCGAAGCTGCCGTAGTCATAGCGCTGCTTGCCGCCGCCAATCAGCAAAAAAGGCTGCACGGCTTCATTGGTGGTGAGACGATAGAGCGCGTCCAGACGCAGTAAATCCAGGGTGACACTGTCACTGCTAGTGGCGCGCTCGGTCTGGCCCCTCATATATGTCAGCTCAAACGCCCACGGGCTGGCCGTGAGATAGCCCAACCCCAAGCCGCCCAGAAAGGGGTTATCCAGCGGCTGCTCGCTGTCCAGATGCTGGTATTCGAACCGGGGGCTGATGGAAAAACCGCTGGTGTACTCCGCCACTGCAGTATTTGTAGCTCCGACGCTGGCAGCCAATATAGCCCAGGGCAGGCTCTTTTTTAGTTGAGATGTCATGTGTCACTCCACGTTTCTGTTTTTTATTGAACCGGCGTGTGCCAGCGGTTTTCCGTTACAGCACACGTTTACCGGCCTGAGTTATGATCAACCGGTTGGGCCCACGCAACCGTCGCCAGGCAAAGTTTTCCTCACCAAGGTAGCAGTAAAGCATATCAGATGCTTTGCGGGTCGTGCAGTGCATTCCCTTTGGTTGCCTCACTTCCGTCTTTGGGCCGGCCTTATCGGTTACAGCCTAGGCCAGTCGGAGCTTCGGTCGGGATAGCAATGGGCCTGCTTACGACTTTTGCCGACGCGCCCAGCGATGCCCTATGGCTTTATACTGGCGTAACGCGCTGACCGATGTTTGCGCCAGTGCATCGAGGTCTTGGACTGCTGGAATTCTAACGTCGCCAGGCGGCCGGCCAGGATTGGCCTTTGCCTGTATACTGAAGTGGCGTGTGGCACCCACACGCCGTGGCCGAAAATACGTTTTTCCTCCCGAAGGCGAGGTTTTCTGCCCCATGCAGTGCTTTGCAAGTGTGGGAGTAGCTGTTCCATTTGGAGGCCACCGTGTTGAGCTATCCTAACGGCGGCAGATAGTCAGCCTGTGCGCGGCAGAGCCGTTGGCGGGTGAATTTAACCAGTACATTTATCTCAACTGGCTGCGGACCATGCGGAGAATACTTTTTTCGGCCGGAATGCCAAAAAAAACATCATCCAGAGAGTGCCCAAGAGAATATGAGCGGAATTGACTTACTCGGCTTCACTGCGGCCTTTTGCACTACCTTTTCTTTTTTGCCGCAGGCGGTAAGGGTTATCCGCACGCGAGATACCCGGTCCCTGTCCTTGTCGATGTACAGTATTTTTACAGGAGGCGTAGCGCTGTGGCTGGTTTACGGTGTTTTGAAGCAGGATTGGGCGGTGGCGGCAGCCAACTTGGTGACGCTCGCGTTGGCGGCGGTGATTCTTTATAACAAACTGCGCAACGATGTGTTTGGGCGTTCTCCACCGGCGAAAGGCGACTGCGCGCAGCCTTAAGGCAACCCGGGTATGCTTGAGGCCGCCGTCACCAACAGGGAAATGCCTGAGCGCGCTTTGTGCGCTGATGATCTGCCAACAATTTTGCTTGCAGCTTTTGTGATGGCCGGGGCGTTGTTCAACGCGTGCTCTCAACCCGCGAACCGGAGATTGCCGATGCTA
>CAYNST010000109.1:0-2388 GCA_964399955.1 uncultured Cellvibrionaceae bacterium
ATCGTGGCAACCCGTCAGGCGTTTCAGGTGGAGAACGAGGAATCCCGCAAGGTGTACCAGAACAGCGGTGCGCTGATGCATCACTTTGATGCCTTATCACCCAGCCAACGCAATGAATTGCTGTACGAGGGCGACGGCACCGACCGCACAACGCCGTGCTCTTTGGCCAACGTATTGCGGCTGCGCCGGCCGTTTGTGATTGTGGATGAAGCGCACAATAGCCGAACAGAGTTGGCTTTTGATATGTTGGCGCGCTTCCGCCCCAGCGGCGTTATGGAGCTGACCGCGACCCCTGATCTTGAACGTACGCCTAGCAACGTGCTGCATAGCGTCTCCGCCGCCGAGCTAAAGGCTGAGGAAATGATAAAACTACCGGTGGTGCTGGAGACAGAGCCTAATTGGCAACAGTGCCTAGCCGACGCCATTGGCAGGCGTGAAGCGCTGCAAAAACAGGCGGATGAAGAGCATCGGGCCGGTAAAGCATACCTGCGTCCGCTGGTATTGATTCAGTCCGAACCGCGACGCACCGGTGTGGATACGCTGGACTACGAGCGGGTACGACAAGAATTAATCACTAATCACAGCATTCCGGCCACTCAAATCGTCGTCGCAACCGGTGATGAAAAAGGTCTGGAGCAAATTGATGAGCACTACAAGCTGGGCATTTCAGATCCGGCTTGCCCGGTAAAGTATGTTATTACCCAGAAAGCCTTGGCCGAAGGTTGGGACTGTCCATTTGCCTACATTTTGGTGAGTATGGCGTCTTTGTCATCAGCCACTGCGGTAGAGCAGTTGTTGGGACGCGTGTTGCGGCAGCCCGGTGCCAGCCACCGGCAGTCCAAGGCCCTGAACCAGTCCTATGCCTTTGTGGTATCACGCAACTTTGCAGAAACCGCCGGCGCACTGCGCGACCGTTTGGTGGCGGGAGCGGGCTTTGATCGGCGCGAAGTTGCAGGCTTTATCACTGCCGCAAAAGTCGAGCAGGCGCGACTGGATTTGGAGGGGCATGCAGGGCGCGCCGTGTTCCACCCGGTTGCCATCACCTTGACCGAGAAGCCTGAGCTGAAAAGTGTGCCTAAACCGGTGCGGGATAAAATAAAGTGGGACGGCAAGCTCAACACGCTCACCATCAACACGCCGCTGACGGAGGATGAAACCGAAACACTCAAGGCATCCGTCGGGAGCAGATCGGCAGCCACCGCAATAGTTGAAGCGGCTGTAGCCAGCCGAACAACGGCAATCGACTTCTTCCAGACGCCGGCCGAACTTGGAGAGCGCTTTAGAGTGCCGCAGATTGCCTTGCGGGTGCAGGGAGAGCTGCGTTTGTTTGACGACCCGGAGGTGCTGGAATACCCCTGGGAGGTGTCTACCTTCGACGCTGCGCCCACAGCGGATGATTTGAGCGCGCTGGGGGCTGCACTACGGGTTTACGAAGCCGGCGAAATAGATTTTGATGGCGCCACCGGTAGGATGATCTCCCGCTTCTTACCCGAATTGCAGCGCGACTTGGGCCTGGTTTATCAGCCCGAAAACTGGGATGAAGTTCGCTTAGCCGCCTGGTTGTGTCGAAACTTGCCAGACCCGTCTCTCACCCACGCCAGCAAACAGGCTTTTGTTGCCGCTTGGTTGAACACGCTATTGCGACAAGACCAATTTAGCCCCGCTCGCGTTAATCTGCAAAAGTTCCTGATTCGCAATCTCGTGGAAGCGCGGATTCGTGATCTGCGCAGGCAGGCTGTCCGAAAAGCCTACCAAGAAACGATGTTTGATAACGAAGCAGCCGAACGCATTGCGGTAAGCGATCAGTACGTCTTTGAGTTCCATCCGCACGCCTATGCACCAAGCCGCGACTACGACGGACGCTTCGGTAACTTCGATTTTCGCAAACATTTTTACGGACGCATTGGCGATTTTGACAGCAAGGAAGAATTCGAGTGCGCTTGTTGGCTGGACATTCAGGCGCAGCGAGGTCGCATGCAGTTCTGGGTGAGAAACCTGGTTAGACGCGAAGGCAGCTCTTTCTACCTGCAAAAAGCCGATGGGCGTTTTTATCCAGATTTTCTATGTCAACTCCCTGCTACCAATAACAAGCCCGGAGCGATCTTGGCGGTTGAGTACAAGGGGGCAGACCGATGGACAGCGGTAGAGGACGATCGGCTGATTGGAGGCCTGTGGGCAAATATGTCGGAGGGGCGCTGTCGTTTTGTCATGGTGAAGGATAAGCGTTGGGACTGGATCGAGGAGCATTTGAGCCAGAGCTCGATGGAGTGAAGCAGGTCTGGGTGCGCAAATCATTTCCGGTTGGTCAGGAAGCAAACTTTTTTCACTCCGAGAATGAAAAGGCTCGACCATTCCGGTCAAGCTTTCTGAAGATTGGGGCACAGCGTC
>CAYNST010000109.1:2488-11385 GCA_964399955.1 uncultured Cellvibrionaceae bacterium
AATGAAAAGGCTCGACCATTCCGGTCAAGCTTTCTGAAGATTGGGGCACAGCGTCGGAAAGCGCGGCAGAGCAGCCGCGATCGACAGCCTTCGCTTGATCCGAATCCAAATGCCGAACTGTGGTTGGTTTGACCATGGCCGGCGCAACTGAACGGGCTGGAGAGCTAGATCTGCTGTCGGCCGGTGATGGTTTTTATTAAAGGTCGCGCAATCAAAGGGGGGCGTCTTCTACCGAGCCGAGGGTGAATACCTCCACGCGTTGACCGCCTTCCGGCCCGGGGATTCGTTCAGACAAAAAAAATGAACCATCGGGCTGCTGTACAATGTTCTTATCGCTCTTCCCCCGTCATAAAAAGTCGATAATGGCGCCGGCTGCGGACGCATTAGGCGCATACATAGAGGCCGAAATGTGGGGCAGCACCACCGAGGATGGCAGGCCGCTCGGTGATGGGTGTCAAACCCCTGATCTGGCGCCAACAGTAGTCGAAGCCATGCGCTCCGAGCTTGAGCGATTCATGAGCCACTGCATCAAACTTGGCTTGCTAGGACGCTTTCCGGGCACATCAGACGATTTCGGCCACTGTTTCTGGGCAACTCGAAACGGCTACCCGGAGGGCTTCGTGGATAGGGGCTGGGGTGAGCTTGGCGACCAGCTAGCCAAGGCGGCCAAGACTTTTAGCGTCTGCGAACTCTAAACCGTATGTTCCTACGCGTAAATGCCCCGTCAGTCTAAGCAGGGATCCCTGATTCGCCGGCGCGCAGGAAAACGAACGTGTGCCGATACATTCAATCACAGCATGTCCTTTTCAGTGTCTATTGGCGAGAAATCCCCCTCAAAGATACACTCAAGAACGTCAGGCATCGTAGTTTCGACAGTGCCAATGAGCTTCGGGCTATCTGGGCGCTGCCCTGAAGCAGAATCAGCCGGTGGGTAAATAGCAGAGGTATCTGGAATCGGCATCCAGCCCACAATATCCACACCTTCAGGAAGGTTAAACCAGCGGCCATCGTAAGCGTATACATCGATAATGCCACCACGCCCGCGGCTAGGCCAATCGCCGACGTATAGACCGATTACAACTTCAAGGTCATGCGGCATTTGACTACTACTTTTGATCCACATAAAGCCCCCACAGCCGAGTCACGCTACCCAGCTCCAATCGGTCGCCGCATTTGGCTCTAAAACGCGCCAGCCAAGCGAGGTTCGAAATTTAAGCCCTTCAGTCCTTCATCACGCATTAAGTCCCGAAGCTTTTCGCTACAGAATAAAGAGCGGCACGGGTCGTAAGTGGTCTTGAAGACCAAGCAGTCTCCCACGTCCCTATCGCAAAAACTTAGGGCTTCCACATCAAGCACCTGCCCTTGCTCTTCGATCCGGCGGCTGCGCTCTTCATCCGCTGCCACCATGGTTAGGCAGTTGAATACCCAAAATGGTCCGTGCGATGTTGTCACAGGCAGAAACTCGCCGTAAGCGGCGAGAGCTGCATCAAGCCGATCCCGCGCCTTCTGAGACACCACCAGAGCTCCGTTGGTCCAGGGGGATACATCGGGAACCGACGGCGTCTCCTTGGAGAGCCAGTCAACAGCGTGATGAAGGGATACGCAAACTCGCTGAACTTGCCAGCTACAGCATTCAGTCGCGGTTTTGTGAGCAATATCTCACAGACTTTGCAGACATTTGCCGGTACAAATGCCAGCGGGCATCCCCCACCATACCCCCCTTTAGGCCTGCCTTAACCCGTTCACTGTCCATGGAGCACCTCATGAGGATTCAATCAGCCGCCAAGAAAGCCAAACTTGGCGTGGCACTGTCCCTGGCCATGTCTTCCGCCGCTCACGCCGAAGGCCCCTGGAACTTCGGGCCGTTTTCATCTTTCGGAACTTTTTCATCCGCCTACAGCGCCTGTGAACACTATTCACGAGACTGGGCTCAGCGCCAAGCGCTGTTTTATGACGGGTTCTCCCTTGAGTTTGTTCCAGGTGCAACTTGGGGCTTGTTTGGCAGCACTGGTGCTCGCTGTCAGGCCCACGGCCGAAGTGGGGATGTGGTTCGTGATGCAATGGTGATAGGCGTTCTTTATAACAACGCCTATGCCGGTGATCCCTTTGACGTTAGCCAATGTGACCTCTTCACCCAGGATGGCGTCTGCTACGTGCAGAACCGCAACCTCAATCTTGGCGCCCCGACCGTCGCCCAGATTGATGACGACTGTAATTCCAAGCGAGGCCCGAGCGCTGCTGTTGGCAACCCCATCAACCTTGCCACCGGCAACAAGTATCAAAGGGAGGTGGATGTTGCATTTCGAGGAGCTTTCACAAACCTTGGCCTTGTGCGGCACTATAATAGCCAGGATGGCCGGGTCGGCATATTCGGTAGGGGCTGGAGCAGTGACTTCGGCAGCCAGATTGAGCTTGTCCGCGTGTATAAAGATCCGATGCCAGCAGCCGATGCGACACCCGTTAAGACTTTGCGGGTCGTCACCACCGAAGACGGTACGCAGTACGAGTTTGAGGAGCGAAACGGCACCTGGGTACCCACCAGTAATGTCGTAGCCACGCTTTCGCAGGAAGGCACCGGATTCCATTTCCGCAATGAGAGCAATGTGGTTTACGCCTTCAACGCGGATGGACAGCTACTTCGGCAAACGATGCCAAACGGGCTTAGCACCCACTACAACTACGGATCCGCCGGCCTCGTCGAGTCAGTTGGCGACGACTTCGGCAATAGCATCAGCCTGGCATACCAGGCGGACGGCTTGGTCGAAACCACAAGCGTTGACGGCCACGGCACTTACACCTACCGCTACGACGGGCAGCGCCTGACGAAGGTGGAGTTCGCGAGCAGCCATCCAGATGGCAAATCCACCAGCAGAACTTACCTGTACGAAAACCCTGACTTCGACCACCTGCTCACAGGCATTGAGGACGAAAAAGGTGAGCGCTACGCCACCTGGTCCTATGACGGCAAAGGCCGGGCTGTCAGCAGCGAGCATGGGGACAACGGTGCAGAGAAGGTGATCATTGATTACGAGAATCGCAATCGGACCAAAGTGACCAATGCCGCGGGTAAGGACAAGTTGTATACCTACGTCGATATTTACGGCATCCAGCAGGTCCTGCACATAGAAGACAAGGAATCAGAGAACTGCCCGGCAGCGAATCAACATTTTACCTACGACGGCAGGGGCTTCCTGAAAACCATAACCGACGGAGAGGACGTAGTCACACGCTTCGAACGGAACGATCAGGGACTGGTAACGCTTGAGGAACGCGGCTTTCAATGGACGGACGGGATCGGAAGTGATCTTGAGGCGACAGACGCCGCACAGGAAGTCACCACTGTATGGCACGCGACGCTCCAAAGCCCCGATTTGATTTCCATCCGCGGTAAGGATGCCGAAGGCAATTGGCTGGACTATCGCCAAACAGATCTAGAGTACGACACCTTCGGGAATTTGAAGGAGGAGACGGTCACGGATCTCACGCCTATCCTTGAGCCCTATGTCACTGCGGGCCGATCGCGCACCTGGGTGCATGAGTACGTGTACTACCCTGACAGCGCCAAGATAATGTCCCACAGCATAAATGGCCCCCGCGCTCCCACGGAGATCGAAGGCGCCGTAGACGACATAACCACCCTTACTTACAGTGAAAGAGGCCTCCTCGTAAGCGAGGTAAACGCGCTTGAACACACCGTGCGGTACGGTGATCACACCAGTCTTGGCAATTGGGCAACGATCACGGACGAGAACAATATCATCACCGATGTTGCTTATGATGGCTTGGGATTGCTCGACTCGGTGACGGTCAAGACAACCAAGGGCGACGCCGTGACGGATTACGACTATTACCCGAACGGCCTCTTGCGCTCCGTTACCCTTCCTGACCAGTCCTCCCTGACCTTCTCTTACAATGCAGCGAGGCAGCTG
The DNA here is from genome assembly GCA_964399955.1 of uncultured Cellvibrionaceae bacterium. Classification (GTDB taxonomy): domain Bacteria; phylum Pseudomonadota; class Gammaproteobacteria; order Pseudomonadales; family Cellvibrionaceae; genus CAYNST01. Next base: position 6,418 of record CAYNST010000109.1, read on the forward strand.
ACTGCGATTGAGAACGATCTTGGCGAACGCATCGACATGGTGCCCCTAGCGCTTACCGGGGAGTGGAAATCAAAGACCGTCAGAACCGCAGGGGGCACGATTTGGCAGACGAGCGAGCGCGTCTTCGATGAGCTCGGTCGAATCATGAAAAGCTCCGGCAATCACGGACAGGAAACGGTTCTTCGCTACGACTCCAATGACCGACTGAAAGACGTGGACGAAGCCGGACACGCCACCCTCGGCACTCTGGAGACACGCCGCATATATGATGCCTTGGGGCGCCTCATCAATGTCACCGACGCCGCTGGCGGTGTTACAGAATTTGCCTACAACGGCCAGAATCAACTCACGGGTGTCACCAACGCCAATAAACACACGACCTCGTATGTTGTCGATGGCTTTGGCCAGGTTATTCGGGAGGTAAGTCCTGATCGCGGCACATTGGACTACTGGTACGACGCTGCAGGCAACCCTACAGAAATGAAGGATGCACAGGAAGTGGTCACTTCGATGAAGTATGACGCGCTAAGCCGCCTGCGCGAGCGCAAGGTAGGGACACTGGATGCCACGCATTGGACTTATGACTTAGCCGATGAGGCTCATCCAAACGGGATCGGACGGCTGGGCAGCATCTCTAGCCCCGACTTTGAGACCCACTATGGCTATACCGACCTTGGCCAGTTAGCGATTGAAACACAGACAATTACGGCGCCCGGAGCCAATGCTTTCACGGCCGTAACTCAGTACGACTACGACCTGGCTGGCAACCTGACTCAGATGACTTACCCGGGTGGTCGCGTGGTGAGCTACGACAGCACCAAGGGTCGAGTTCAAGCTGTGACCACGAAGGACAACGCTCAAACCACCGCCAAGAAGGTAGTTTCGGAAGTTCAGCACTCACCTTTTGGCGAGGTTGAGGGGTACACCTACGGCAATGGCCTTAAGATGGTGGAGGTGTTCGACACCGATGGCCGCATCGACACACTGACGCTGAGTAACGGTTCGGACATCAAGTCGAGTTTGGACTTTGGCTACGACGCCCTTAACAACATAAGCAGTATCGCACGACCTGGGGACTCAGCCCGATCCAAAGATCTAAAGTACGACGCACTCCACCGACTCGACTGGGCGAACGGCCCCTACGGGGAAATTGATTACGAATATGACGCGGTCGGTAATCGGCTATACCGAAGCATCTCCAGAGACGGCACACCGGTCTACACCGAGATGTACATCTACCCTCTGGACAATAGCCGCGTGGAGCGGATCGTGAAGGATAGTGCAGGTAGCGCAACGGAGCGCGTGTTCAGCTACGACGAGAGCGGCAATATCACCGGCATCACCGGCGATAAAGAGTTGATTTTTAATCACGACCAGGACGGCCGACTGAAGTCGGTTACCCCTGTCATCGCCAACTGAACCGCTTTCGAAAAAAGGGATATCCGCAATGAAAATGAACAAGATAAACCCAAGCAAAATGTTGTTGTCCTCCCTTGGACTCTCCTTTTCGCTCTTGGCAGGTTGTGGCGGCGAGGGCGAGGTTGAAGAGGGCCAGCCCGTAGGCCTAAAGGTCTCGGTCGCCGGTGCAGGTCAGATCAACACCCTTTCAGGCGCCATTCTATGCGGCCAAGGCGCCACGGACTGCGCTGAGAGCTACGAGGAAGTCACCGAAGAAACATTCACCGCGGTACCTGAGGTCGGCTACTACTTTGCCGGATGGCAAGTTGCACAGTGCGCAGGCGTCGCAGCTGAGTGTCAGCTGGAGATCAGCAGCAGCCTTAACGGCGTCAGCAGCGACACCTTCGAGCTGAAGGCTAACTTTGAGCCGATTGAGGCCGCGCCAGAAGAGGCCGCCTACACCTACGACGCCTTCGGGCGACGCAGCAGTAAGACGCTGGGGGGAGTTACCACCTTTTTCATTTATGACACCCAGGGAAAGCTGATTCAGGAGTTAGACGGCAGCGGCAAGCCGGTGAAGGAGCACATCTATCTTGACGAGGAACAAGTCGCGGCGGTGAGTAGGATTGGCAGCAGCACGGCGATGCAGACTCTGTTTGTACACAATGATCACTTAGCGACGCCCATCATGATGACCAACTCAAGCCGAGAGGTGGTTTGGGAAATAGAAACTGCGCCCTTCGGTGAAACCTACGCTCTGTATGACGCTGAAAACCTGAACAAAAGGTTTCCAGGCCAGTACTTCGACCGTGAGAGCGGGCTCAATTACAACCACCATCGCTACTACAACCCTTACACGGGTCGTTACATGGAGAGCGATCCAATCGGGCTTCTCGGTGGTGCCAACACCTACGCCTATGCGCTAGGAAATCCGCTAATAAACACAGATCCCGATGGCCTGTGGGTCACCCCACAAACTGTCGGAGGGGCGTTGGGCTTTATAGTCGGCTTCGGTTACTCTTGGTATGTTAACGAGAACAGCCTTAGCACAGCGCTTTTTGACGGTCTCCAGGCCGGTGCGGCAGGATTCGTAAGTGGCGGCGGAAGCGTCTACACGGGCTTCATAGCGTCAGCGAGTGCCGCCGCAATAAGGTCAAAAATCGATTGCGGCGAGATCGACGTCCTCAACTCTGGAGTTAATGGATTGTTCGCCGTCGCCGGCGGCGGATTCGGGAAAGTTGGAGGAGCATTCGTTCCGCAAAGGCTTGTTCGCGAGCAGCGAGGTTTCTTCGGCCGGTATGCCGAAAAACTGGACCTTCTGGGACCCAAAATGGTCGACAGAAACATAGCGCTCAGAACTAATGTTTCAGCAGCTACCGCTGCTGTTTCTGAGAATTCCATGGCCGGGGCGTATTCCGGGAGCTCGTGGGGTGGCTGCCCATGCACAAGATGACAACAGAGATATGCTCAAGAACAAACATCTAACAAGCCTGTATGACGTTAGTGGAGCAGTGATTAAATGGTCAGCGATACTGCTATTCTGCCTGCTCCCTTTCATCATCATAGACGCCATCATCTTTGATGAACGATTCAGGGGGGCACTGGGGTATCCAGTGGCGCTCCTGCTGTACGGAATCGGCTTCGGTGTTGCACTGGCTTTTCTAACGTCAGCGTACGACAGGATCAGGCGCGCGCGAAGCTCGTAAATTGGCCAGGGAAGCGCCATTTGGGACCGTTATATGGAGAGTGCTCCTATGGGCCTTCTTGGGGGTATAAATACCTATGGGTATGCAGCCCGCCAGTCCGATTGTGCACACCGATCCTAGCGGGCTTATCATTGCCATGCCGCAGATGATCGGAGGGATCGTAGGTCTGACTGCGGGATTCGCCTATTCATTGCTTGTCAATGACATCGGCACCGCCTTGCTCGATCGACTACAAGCGGGAGCCGTTGGATTCATCAGTGGCGGCGGAAGCGTGTTTGCTGGAATGGCAGCATCCGGTGGAGCAGCGGCTTTACGATCAAAGCTGGACTGTGGTGAGGTTGATGAATGGAGCGTAGTACTTAATAGCGGATTCGCTGCGCTAGGCGGCGGGATTGGCAGAGCAGCCGGCGCACTCGTGCCCCAGAATATGGTAAGAGTTCAGCGCGGCTTCTTCTGGCGCCTCATGGAGAGGCAAGGTCTGCTGGCACCGAAGATGGTAGACAAAAAAGTGTTTTACCGGGCTCAAATGGCTACGGGCGCCGGTGCGATATCAGAGAACTTAATGGCAGGGGCGTATTCAGGCAGCGAGCTGGGTAAATGCCCCTGTGATCGAAAACGAAATCTGTAGCGCTTACTATAAAGACCTTTCCTCTCTACCAACTAGGCGGAAGATGCTTCAACTGGTCCGTTATCGGCCTGCTTTCTCTGATGCAGCTCTTCATCGTAGACGGGTTGTTATTGGATAGCAGATTCAGGCCGATACTAAGCATCCCCGCTGGCCTGCTCTTGGCGCTTTTCGGCGTGGGGATGCTCCTGTTGTTGGCGGGGGCCGTCAGAGACAGGCTATTTGGTGGGGACGGAAGCTGAGCCTTTCCCATTAGCCGGGTGAATAGGGTAAGAAAAGTGTCTGCGGATCGAAAATACTCCATGTATTCCATTGGCGGGGGGCTCATAAAGTACTCTCTGATCGCAATGGCGTTACTTTTTATTGTCGATCTGCTAGACAATTTTCTCCTTGGGGGGCGCCTGTTCGGTTTCTTTAAACCGATAGGAATAACGCTCCTCATCGCCTTTTGCAGCGGAATACTGATTGTGTTGCCTCGAGCGGCGGTCGCCAGGTTAAAAAACCCATAGGTTCGACCGTACGCTTGAGTGCGAAATTTACCACTGGTTGAGCCTCATGCCGGCGAGGACAACCGAAGAGAGCAGCCAGAGAGCCTTCATTGCTGGGGTGTCTGCCAATGTACAAGATCACAATTGAGACATGCCCAAGAACAAAAATCGAATAAGCCTGTATGACGTTAGTGGAGCAGTGATCAGATGGTCAGCGATACTGCTATTCTGCCTGCTCCCTTTCATCATCATAGACGCCATCATCTTTGATGAGCGATTCAGGGGGGCTCTGGGGTATCCAATGGCGCTCCTGCTGTGCGGAATCGGCTTCGGTGTTGTACTGGCTCTTCTAACGTCAGCGTATGATAGGATCAGGCGCGAGCGAAGTTCGTAAATCTGCCTTATAAGGGTCCAGCTTTGTTGGCAGCGGTCCGGGGACGCCAGTGCCGGCCGGCAAGAGCCGCCCAATTTAGCCGCTTTCCATGTATGTTTTCCTGTATCAGGAACCCCGAATAGATGCGCCGTAAGCCTACCCAGATTGAAAAACACCTCAACCAGACAGTGATTCAGCCCGGCTTGAGCTTTGAAGAACTTGGGCCAGCCCTTCTCTCGTTACTGGTCGAGTTGGCCCCTGTTAATGGCCATTTGAACTGACCCACTTCTGGCCATTAACACCGGCGGACAAACCGCTGGAGTCGTTCGACTATCGCCACCAAACCACCATCACCAAGCGGCAGATCAACGCGCTGCT
>CAYNST010000110.1:0-11254 GCA_964399955.1 uncultured Cellvibrionaceae bacterium
CAAAACGCCATTACAATGAAACTGGAAAAAATTCCTGTTTATGGATGGGCACTAGTTAACAATCTTTGCGCCGGACAGATCAGAGCTTTCTGTATGTCGCCATGCAGGACTGGGAAGGGGTTCTTTTTGGAGCTACAGGGCAGTGCCCCGTGCCAGTAGGTTTTGACGAGGTGTTGTGCGTTGTCAATGACCGTTGGAACGCGGGGTTTCGTTGTTATAGGGTTCTGGCGACAAGCAACCAATGGTCGCCAGAACCCTCTTGGTTTAGCAAACTATTTTACTTAAAAGTCGTAACGTGCGCCGACTGAAATTGACGTTTCATCGCCACTGATGCCAAGGCCCAAGGTGCCGGCCAAACGCTCATCGAAGAAGTAGGCCAAGCCACCGTGAAGCATCGTGCCCGAGGTTCCAGCAGTGGAGTGGTGTACGCTTAGGTCGGCCTCCAGGCGCTCGGCGACAAACCCTCTCAAGCCGGCCGCCAAAGCCAGACCGCTGTCATCCTCGTGATTGTCTATGGATATGTCTTCGAAACTGACAGTACCGTACATATCAAACGTATCATTGAACTGAGTGTGGTAACCGCCACCGATCGAAATAGTGGTGGAACCGCAACCTCTGTTCCCACTGACGTCCGTAAGGTTGCCGCGCACGAACCAGCCATCTCTAATGTCTAGATTGCCATACAAGTTCAAACCGTCTTGCGAACAGCTGAATTCGCTAGTGTCCAGTCGCTGACTCAAATACTCCAAGCCGACAAAGTTGTAGCTGATGTTATTGGCGCTGTTGCCGGTGTTTCTGTTGTTGCGCAGGTTGTCGTTTTGGGCGACAGCGCCGGTGGCAGCAGTGGCGCCGGCAATGGCTGCAGCAATTGAAAGTGCCTTGATCATTTTCATTCTTGAATCCTGTGGTTGTGTCTACCTGAGTATGAGTTTGTGTAACTATTCAGCTCATGCCCGAATTTGCCCATGGCTGTGTTAAAAAATGGTTATCTACACGCGTAAACTCACATTTTTCGCCTTGCTCTGCACAAATTCGGACGCACTATGAACAGTCACCGGTTGAGCTGAATGGTTAGTTGGTAAGCCTTTAGCTATTCTGCTTGCGCCCGGTTTTGCCCTCGGCTGCCTGAAAATGGTGCTGCAGCTGTGTGAGCGCAATAGCTGCGTAAGCATCATGCAGAGTCCGTTCTGGCATTTTTAATTAGTCCGGTCCTGCGCAGTGTGCATACTTGCGCCTGGCGGGTTCTGGGGGCGGGCCGACAAACTCACCCAAGAGCATGACCCGCGCAGTGCCCGGCAGCATAACACGTACGGCTGCCCGGTTAGCCGGGCTCCGCTGCATCAGCGGCCAATTATAGCGCAGTGGCCCTGTGCTGCCAGAGCAATGCAGGCCCTGCTGTGAAGGGCGCACCTGCGGTAGATGAAACTGTTTGTTCATACGTGCCTGAATCACCCCTTAGATTGCGTGAGCCCTTGCTTATGCCCCGTTTTGCGACGGGTGGTGTGTGTTGGGACCTCCCACCGCAGGCCGCGTCAGGGGAGCGCCCAAAACCGGCCAAGGCTTCGTACATAGTTGAAACAGCCATTCGGGTACATTTTGCATGGGGCAGGAAATAGCCACCGATCAATTCACCCAGGCGGATTTCGACCGCTTTGAACAGCGTCTGCGGCGGGAAACCACAGCCCTCGCCGCCATGTTTCAGCAGGGCACATTCTGCAACGCCGGGCCGGTGGGCGGCCTGGAGCTGGAGGCCTGGCTGGTCGGCGGAGATGCCCAGCCGGTGCCCGGCAACCAGGAATTTCTGGACCAACTGCAAAGCGACGATGTGGTGCCGGAGCTGTCAAAATTCAACTTTGAGATCAACGTTGAGCCGCAGGCGCTTAGCGGGCCGGCACTGCGTCTGTTTGGCGACAGCCTGGAGCGGCGCTGGCAGGCGTGTAGGTCAACGGCAAACCGCCTGGGCATGGATGTCATGACCATTGGCATTCACCCGCAGCTGCGTGACAGCCAGCTGACCCTGCAGAATATGTCCGCCGGGCGTCGTTACCGGGCGCTGAACGAGCAAGTACTGAAGCAGCGGGGGCGGTCCCCCATTGCGTTGGACATCCAAGGGCGGGAGCGCCTGACCTCCAAGCACTACGACGTCATGCTGGAGGCGGCCACCACCTCGTTTCAGATTCACCTCAAGGTCAGTCAGCAGCAAGCGGTGCGCGCCTACAACGCGGCGCAGATCGTGTCGGCGCCCTTGCTTGCCGTCGGTGCCAACGCGCCTTACGTGTTTGGCAAGGACCTGTGGGACGAATCCCGCATTCCGCTGTTTGAGCAGGCGGTAAACCTGGGGCGGGCCGGCCGGCAGCGGGTAACCCTGGGCGAGAGCTACGCCAAGCACTCTCTGCTGGAATGTTTTGAGGAGAACCTGGCGCACTACCCGGTACTGATCCCCGCCCAATCGGACGAGGCAGAAGAGACGCTGCCGTATCTGCGCCTGCACAATGGCACCATCTGGCGCTGGAACCGGCCCCTGCTGGGTTTCAACGATGCGGGTGTGGCCCACCTGCGCATCGAAAATCGCGTGTTGCCGGCCGGCCCCACCATTGCCGATATGATGGCCAATGCCGCGTTTTTTTGGGGTTTGATTGCCGCCTTGCTGCAGCAGGACATTGCCGCAGAGCAGAGTCTGCCCTTTGCGGCTGCCAAGCAAAACTTCTACAACGCCGTGCAGCAAAGCCTGGGCTGCCGCCTGCAGTGGCTGGACGGTCGCACCCACGCCTGCACCGATCTGCTGCGCGACCAACTGCTGCCGCTGGCCCGCGCCGGGCTGGACAGCCTGCAGATAGACCCGCAAGATGCAGAGCATTACCTGGGCATCATTGCAGCGCGCCTAGCCGGTGGTCGGAACGGTGCCGCCTGGCAGCGTGCCTTCGTGGCCAAGCACGGGCGCGACATGCAGCAGTTAAGTCGGGTGTATCTGCAGAATCAACACAGTGGGCAACCCGTCCACCTATGGGAAGTCTAATGCTGACGGTATTGAATCATTTGCCTGCCGGGCTGCTGTCATTGCAGGCCAGCCAACTGTATACCCTTCTGAAGGGGCCCACCCTAATTCACCTGGAGGGCAGGAGAGAGGCGCCGCTGTTTATCTCGGTGCTGCAGCACGGCAATGAGCACACCGGCTGGGAGGCGGTGCGCCGCTTGCTGGCTGCCTATGAGAACAAAACTCTGCCGCGCGCGGTGTCGCTGTTTATTGGCAATGTTGCAGCCGCGCGCCACGGCCAGCGCTTTCTTGAGGGCCAGGAAGACTTCAATCGCGGTTGGGGTACGTCCGTGGGCCCGCCACAGCCGCTGATGCAGCGCGTTATTGATGAAATGCAGGCGCGCGATGTGTATTTGAGCGTGGATGTGCACAACAACACCGGCAAAAACCCGCACTACGCCTGCGTCAACCGCACCGACTGGCAGTTCCTGCACCTGGCGCGGTTGTTTTCCCGCACGGTGGTTTATTTTATTCGCCCCGAGGGGGTGCAAAGCATGGCCTTTGCGGGGCTGTGCCCGGCGGTCACCATAGAATGCGGTTTATCCGGTGAGCAGAGCGGCACCCAGCACGTGCACGAATACCTGGACGCCTGCCTGCACCTCAGCAACTTGCCCGCGCGCCCCATTGCCGCACGTGACCTGGACCTTTACCACACGGTGGCAACCGTCAAGGTGCCGCCGCAACTGAGCCTGGGGTTTGCCGACCCAAGCGTGGATGTGAGCCTGGATGAAGGCATAGAGTTTTACAATTTTCGTGAGTTGCCCGCCAATACTGCCATTGGCACGGTGGCTGCGGGCATTGAAACGCCGCTGGCCATTGGCAATGAAGCCGGCAAGGCAATAGAAGACGACTACATCACCTTGACCAATGGCCAGATCTTTTTAAAGAAGGCCTGCATTCCGGCGATGATCACCCGCGATGTGAGCGTGATAAAAAAAGATTGTTTGTGTTACCTGATGGAGCACTACCCCTTGCCAGGCGCAGATTGATGCAACCCAGCGGCGATGAGCTGGTCGCGGTGTTGGGCGCTCAGACGTAGTGCGCCGCGCACCAGCCACTGGACCAGGCCCACTGAAAATTGAACCCGCCCAGCCAGCCGGTGACATCCAGCACCTCGCCAATAAAAAACAACCCCGGGGTTTTTTTGGCCTCAAAGGTTTTTGAAGAGACATCGTCGGTATTGACGCCGCCGCGGGTCACTTCGGCAGTTTTATAACCTTCTGTGCCGGCGGGTAGGCAGCGCCAGTGCTGAAAGGCGGCGACCACCGCCTCAATGTCTTTTTTGCTGAACTGGCTGAGGGGTTTACCGGCCAGCAAAGCCTCCAGCCCCTGCGCTTCCAACCAAGCCGTGACAAAGCGTTTGGGCAGGTGCTGCGCCAACAGATTTTTGAATTCCGCTTTGCTGCCCTGGGCCTGCCATTGCAATATCAGTTGGCCCAGGTCCTCATTGGGCAGAAAATCGATGACGATTTCCTCACCCGGATACCAGTAGTTGGAAATCTGCAAAATGGCCGGGCCGCTCAAGCCTTTGTGGGTGAACAGCAGCGCTTCCATGAAGGATTGTTGCCCGCAGTGGACGCGGACCGGCAGGGACACACCCGCCAAAGACTGCGCCAGGGCCAGGAGCTGGTCTTTTAAGGTGAAAGGCACCAGAGCGGCATGCCGGGGTGTAACGCGCAGGCCAAACTGCTTGGCAATGTCGTAACCAAAACCGGTGGCACCCATAGTGGGTATGGACAGCCCGCCGGTGGCCACCACCAGAGTGTGGCAAGCCCATTCGCCCAGGCTGGTGGTCAGCTTGAAGCGAGCGTTTCCCGGCGCATCTGCAGAGATCAGGCTGTCAACCTGACAGTGTGTATGAATCTCCACTCCGGCGGCATCGCACTCGCTCAACAGTATCTGCAGAATATCCCCGGCTTTGTGGTTGCAAAACAGCTGGCCCAGGGTCTTTTCGTGATATTCAAGGTTGTATTTCTGTACCAGCGCAAGGAAGTCGTACTGGGTGTAACGGCTGAGGGCGGATTTGCAGAAATGGTTATTGGCAGAGATGTAATTGCCGGGCTCGATGAAATAATTGGTGAAATTGCAGCGCCCGCCGCCGGACATCAATATTTTTTTGCCCACCTTGTTGGCGTGGTCCAAAAGCGCCACCGTTTTGCCACGCTTTGCGGCGGTGGCTGCGCACATCAAACCTGCGGCGCCGGCGCCGATGATTATACAGTCGTAATAACGCATTAGAGGAAGTGCACTCCTGCTGGCTGTGTTGGCGGCGTCGAGCTACCGCAGGGCGCAGTAGGGGAGGGTTAGGTTATTGGCCGGCAGCGCCAGGCGCCGCCGTCCTGATTGTTTGATTACCACATCAGATCGTCTGGGATCTGGTAATCCTTGTAGGGGTCGTCTTCGTCTTCCTGCGGAGTGCTGGTGGGCGCGCTGATGGAGATTACAAAAGAGGCGTCGCGCTGGGCTATTTTATCTGCCACCACGCGAGGCACCAGTTCGTAGGCTTCCGCCAGCTTGACGATGGCCAACTGGCCGTTGATCAGCTGCCGGTTGACCAGGCGGCACACGCGGATTTTTTTTACCTTTTTACCGTCGGTAAAGTGATATTCCAGCTCTTCGCCGCCCCTGTGCTTGGCCTGGCGGTGATTGGTGATCAATTGCTTGATCTGCGCCAGCATCGCCTTCTGTTGTTGCTCCTCCTGCTTCAGGCGGTTCAATTCCCGGTCGCGGGCCACTTTCTCGGCCTTGGCTTGCTCAAGCTGTTGCTTGACCGGGTCAACGCCGCTCTTGTCACGAAAGGCCGCCCGATCCTCCTTGCGTTTTTCCTTGGAGGCCTTTTTGGCCTTCTTGTTGTCGATGAGTCCGGCTTTCAATAACTGGTCTTGAAGAGAAGCCATGGCAGTGTGCGCTCGCTGTTGCAATCGGATGTGGCAATCATACTCAACCTGAATGGCTGCGCAAGGGTAAGCCGGTCCAGCTTCCGTTAATTGGCAAATACCGCCCGCTCTGCCGCCCAGGCGCGCAGCTCGGCAATCTGCTCAGCCATCACCACCGACAGCGGTTGCGTGCGGGAGATGGCCCTCTCCAATTGCGCGGTGCTAAGCGGGGCACCCTCGGCGGCTGCGGCGTAGACGGCCGCCACCACCACCTGCTCTATCTCTGCCCCGGTAAAACCCGAGGAGAGCCCGGTGAGCAGGGCCAGGTTGAAGTCTGCAGGGTTGAAGGCGCGGCGGGTGAGGTGAATGTGGAAGATGGCGCGGCGACTCAGAGCGTCCGGCAGGTCCACAAAAAAGATCTCGTCAAAGCGGCCCTTGCGCACCAGCTCCGGCGGCAATTGGCTTATATTGTTGCTGGTGGCCACAATGAACACGGCGGACTTGCGCTCGGACATCCAGGTGAGAAAGGTGCCCAGCAGGCGCTTGGCGATGCCGTTTTCCGCGTCGCCCTGCGCCAGGCCTTTTTCCAGTTCGTCTATCCACAGCACGCACGGCGCCATGACATCGGCCAGTTTCAGCGCCTCGCGCAGGTTGCGTTCGGTTTCACCCACGTATTTGTTGAACAGGCCGGCCATATCCAAGCGCAGCAACGGCAGCCCCCAAATGCCGGCAATGGCCTTGGCCGCCAGGCTTTTGCCGCCGCCCTGCACACCAAACAGCAGCACGCCCTTGGGCAGGTCCAGCTTGCGTTCGTCCTGTTCGGACTGCAGAAACGCCTGACGCCGTTCGGAAAGCCAGGTTTTGAGCTTCTCCAGCCCGGCCACATCGTTCAGGTGAGCCAGGCTGTATTCGTAATGCAGTATGCCCTGCATGTCCATCAATTCAAATTTGGCTCGTGTCACCTCCGGCAGGTCGCATTCGGTGATGGCGCCGTCGTCCACCACTGCGCCGTGTACCAGGCGGCGTACATCCTGATGCGGCAGTCCCTTCAGGTTATTCACCAGCTTCTTGAGGGTGACGTTGTCTGTCTGAATGCGCTGCCCGCCATTGCGCTCGGACCAGAGCTTGGCCTCCTGCCGTATGAGTGAGAGTATTTCGTCCTCGGTGGGCAGAGACAATTTCAGTGAGGCGGCATAGCGGCTGAGTTCCGGCGGCAACGTCAGCCGGTGGCTGAGCAGAATCAGCTTGTGGCCCACACCCTGGCCCGGCAGCACAATGTCCTTGATAAGGCGAACAATCTTGGGTTCGTCCAGGTAGGGGTGAAGGTCACACAGCACGTAGGCCGCCGCTGGCCGGGAGGCCTTGATGTGTTTGAGCACCGCCTCCGGCTCCTCGTGCTTGCTGGCGCCCTCCAACTCCAGGCCAAATCCCAGGCTGCGCAAGCCGTCGGTGGCAGACCAGCGCCAGCAGCCGCTGGTTGCCCCCTTCAGGTGGGATTGCAGCAGTGACAGTGCCCGCGATTCGTCGTAGGTCTCCATCACCAGCAGTGAAATTTTTGATTGCAGCAGTATGCGCAGGTCGTTGCTGTCCATAGGTTAACCTTGTCTGTTGAACCGGAAGCGCGCAGGCCTTGCCGGTTTTGCTGTTATTAAGTGTGCCGGCGGTGGCTCTGGCCATTGGCCGGTGCTTGCCGCCCCTGGGCAAAAACTTCACCGCTCAGGCATTCGGCGTTATGCTGAAGCTGCCGCCACTAAGCATAAACTGAATCCAGCAGTGGCGTATCGCCGGCCCGCCCCGTGCGGGCGCATTCAGCACCACCACCTAAAATTTTACCAACAGGAGTTCACGGATGCCGGAAACACTCAGCAGCAACCCCCACTTCATGGATCTGGTCGGTACCCCTAACGTTATAGGCGTGAGTGCGCTGATTGTCGCCATATTGTTCTCATTTCTGATTCATTGGCTGCTATTCAAATTGTTGACGCAGGCCAGCCGACGGCAAGAGTCCGCCAAGTGGCAGCAGGTGCTGGAAAAGGTGCGCGGCGTTGCGCGGGTTGCGCTGATGATTCTGGCGGTGGAGATGACCCTGCCATTGACGGATATGCCCGAGCAGACCGTCGCCGTTATCTCGCGTCTGGTGACCATGATGTTCATTGCCATCTGCGGCTGGCTGGCGGTGATGGTGGTGCACGTTACCAGTGAGTTCTCCATGGGGCGCCACCGCATAGATGTAGAGGATAACCTGGAGGCGCGCAAGATCCGCACCCGGCTGCGGGTGCTGCGGCAGGCGGTCACGGTGCTCATTTATTTTGTCACCATCGCCGCCATCCTGATGACCTTTCCCAATGCCCGCAACATTGGCGTGTCCCTGTTTGCGTCCGCCGGCGTGGCGGGTATTGTGGTGGGCTTTGCCGCGCGGCCGGTGTTGTCCAATCTGTTGGCGGGTATCCAGATAGCACTGACGCAACCAATACGTATAGACGATGCTGTTGTCATAGAAGGCGAATGGGGCTGGATTGAAGAAATCACCTGGACCTATGTAGTGGTCAAGATTTGGGACTGGCGCCGCTTGATCGTGCCCTTGACCCACGTGATTGAACAGCCATTTCAAAATTGGACCCGGGAGACCGCCTCCATCATTGGCAATGTGACCTGGCATACCGACTACACCGTGCCGGTTGATGAAATGCGTGCCAAGCTCAAGGAGTTTCTGCAGGCGTCCCCACACTGGGACGGCAATGTCCAGGTGTTGCAGGTGATCAATTCCGGCACCGAGACCATGGAGCTGCGGGCGCTGATGAGCGCCAAGAACAGTCCCACGGCCTGGGACCTGCGCTGCGAGATCAGAGAGAAGATGATCAACTGGCTGCAGCAGGCCCACCCCAAAGCGCTGCCGCGCCGCCGCGCCAACCTGCACATGGACGAGGCGGAAAGGCTCATGGCCGAGTAGCGCCGCAGGCCGCACAAAGCGGCGGGAGCCCCTGCCGCGTATGCAATAGGCGGGGGCCTCTGTGCCCGCTTGAACCTACGGGACCATTGCGCCGGCGGCGGAATTCACAGGAGTACCCTCTGGTTATGCTGGACAACATAAAGCCGCACCTTGCCCGGCTACTGCTCGCGCTGCCGCTCCTGGTCGCCGGTGGTGGCGTGTTGGTTTTTGCCCTGCTGCCGCATCTGCTTGAGTGGCAAAACATGAAGTCCTGGCAGCCGGTGCCGGCATTTATGCTGGACGGCGATTATCGCTCACAAGTGCCGTGGGCGGAGCGGCAATACGTTTATGAATTCGAGCGGCTGCGTTACCTGGGAGAGGGTGTGGCTATAGAGTCTGCACTGGATCAGTTGCCGTTTGTGCGTCGGCAGCTTGGGCAGCAGTTGGAGTCTGCCGTGCGGGCGGACAACACCTTGCGGGTTTGGGTAAACCCCGACAACCCCTGGCAGGTGGTGGTCAACCGGGGCCCGCGCTGGGGCCTGCTGGCGCCCCAACTGCTGCTTGTCATGTTATTGATGGGTGCGGGCCTTTGGCTTTTGCTCAAACCGCGCAGGCTTCGCCGCAGTGTCCGCTCAGGGCCTATTCGCTTTCAGGTTCCACAAAAGGTGCGGTAGGGGCGGTCGCTGGGCTCGGCAGGTTCCGCGTAGTGCTCAAAGCCCGCTCGCTCTGTGTAGGGTTGGCTGAGCACCTCTGCCATCTCGTGCACCAAGGTGTAGTCTGCGTTGTTCTGCGCGGCGGCAATGGCGGCTTCTATGCGATGGTTGCGGGGAATGTAAACCGGGTTGATCTGCCGCATGGCACGGGCGGTCTCCTCCGCCGGCAGCTCTTCTTTTTGCAGGCGCGGGTGCCAGCGCGCCAACCAGTCCCGCAGAGGCTGTGGGTCTGCAGCAAACAATTCTGTGAAGGGGTGCTGGTCGTCGGGGGTGGCTTCGTCAGAAAGATAACGGGTGAGGTAGCGAAAGGTCTGGGTGTAATCCACTTGCTGCTCGTACATCATCTGCAGCAGGGCTTCAATCAACACCTCGTCCTCGGGCAGCTCCAGTGACAGCCCTATCTTGCGCCGCATTCCCGTCAGCCATTGGCTTTTGAACACCAGCGCAAAGGTCCCCAGTTGTTGCTCGGCAATCTTCACCGCGCTTGCAGTATCTTCGGCAAACAGCGGCAACAGGCACTCCGCCAAACGGCTGAGGTTCCACAGCGCTATGCTCCCCTGGCTGCCAAAGGCATAGCGGCCGTCGCGGTCAATGGAGCTGAACACGGTATCCGGATTGTAAACGTCCATGAAGGCGCAGGGGCCATAGTCAATGGTTTCACCGCTGATGCTCATGTTGTCGGTGTTCATTACGCCGTGAATGAACCCTGCGTGCATCCAACTGGACACCAGCGACGCCTGGGCGTTCATCACCCCGTCAAGCAGGGCCAGATAGGGGTTTTCCGCCGCCCGGGCGTCTGGATAGTGCCGCTCAATGACAAAATCCGCCAGCCGGATGATGGACTGCAGATCGCCTTTTCCCCGAAAGTACTCAAAGGTGCCAATGCGCACATGGCTGCTGGCCACGCGGGTTAGCACCGCGCCCGGCACCGCCTCATCGCGGAAGATGGTTTCTCCGGTTGTCACCGCCGCCAGCGCACGGGTGGTTTTTATACCCAGGGCATGCATGGCTTCGCTCACCAGGTACTCGCGCACCACCGGGCCTATGCCCGCCCGCCCGTCGCCTCGGCGGGAGTAGGGCGTGGGCCCGGCGCCTTTCAGTTGCAGGTCTTTAAGCCCGCCCTGGCGGTCTTCCACCTCCCCCAGCAAAATGGCCCGCCCATCGCCCAACTGCGGGTTGAAGTAACCAAACTGGTGGCCGGCGTAAGCCTGAGCCAGCGGTTCGGCGCCCGGCGGCAGCAGATTGCCCGCCAGCATGGCCACCCCCTCGGGGCTTTCCAGGGCTGCAGGGTCCAGGTTCAGGGCGTGTGCCAGGTCGTGGTTCACCTTGATCAGCCCGGGTTGGCGTACCGGGGTCGGGTTTACCCGGCTGTAGAAGTTTGGCGGCAGGCGTGCATAGTGGTTGCTGAACACCAGCCCGGCAAACTCGGGCGGCAGGTTGAGGGCGTGCGGGTTGTTAGCCATGAAAGTCTTCTTCTTTGCGGTTTGCGCCAAGGGCGCGCCAATACGGCGCTCATGCATTGATTACGTGCGGAGCGCAAAAAGTGTGTGTCCTCGCCATCAATCAGCGCGCAGGAACTAGGGTCTGTTGACGTTTCCTCATCGCCTCTGTTACACCTGAAAACGCGCCAATTTAGGCGCGACGAGTGTGGTTTGGTCACTCCAAATGAGCGAGGAGCAACGACAAGTGGCGCGTTTTCAGG
>CAYNST010000111.1:0-1798 GCA_964399955.1 uncultured Cellvibrionaceae bacterium
CTAGCGCTTTATACCCCTGCAGAGACTGGATGGAGGCTACCTGATTCACCTTGATTCTGTTATTGGTCGTCATCCCATCTATCCCGTAGCGGTTCAGATTATGTACGAATGTGTGCAACGTTTGACCGGTCCGGGCATGGTTCAGTCGCCTGTGCAGGCACGCCCGGCGCAACAGACCCTAGTACT
The DNA here is from genome assembly GCA_964399955.1 of uncultured Cellvibrionaceae bacterium. GTDB lineage: Bacteria > Pseudomonadota > Gammaproteobacteria > Pseudomonadales > Cellvibrionaceae > CAYNST01. Next base: position 187 of record CAYNST010000111.1, read on the forward strand.
AAACTCCTGTATCTGGAGCGGCCCAGAAAGCCTGTTTTGGTTGGGTATACGGCTGCCGGCTGTGGGCGGTCACCGGCGGGCTCAAACCAGACGCGCCGTGCTGGCGGGCCGGCTGCAACACGCGGGCCGCGCTGTGGGGTTGAGAGCACAATAAAACCATACAGTCATTTGCCGGTTTTGTTCGTTCGGTCAATCGCGCAGATTCGGTCTGACTCCTATGCTTAACATCCACAAACAGTGACTGGGCATCGTCCCGCTGGTTTCCCCATTGTAATTCTCATCAAATTTTATTTTTCATTCCTCAGTACTAGTTTTTTTACGCTTGGCCAGATTGTGCTGCCCCCGGATTGCCCCGCAGGAATTTTCAACGGGTGTGCCGTTATTCAAGCTTGGATTACTCTGATTCTTTTCTCTGCAATTTCCACGCATTTAATTCCGACACCATTCACACAATGGTCCTTTGCAGTTTGACAGCTCTTGACGCCCGCACCTACAGTTGCGCTCACAGCAGGGCTGCCGGCTTTTTGCCGGGAGGTGATGCGAAATTAATCAGAGGACACTTCATGAAGGCGGTAAACAAAGTACTGTTCATGTGCGCGGTTTTTGTCTGTACGCTTGCTCAGGCCAACGTACCTGCGCTGACGGTTGAAGGTAACAGGGTTCTAAGCGGCGGCCAGCCGGTTAGCCTGGCGGGCAGCAGCCTGTTTTGGAGTAACACGGGTTGGGGTGGTGAGGCGTTCTATTCCGCCGGTACGGTTGCCTGGCTCGCCAGCGACTGGAACGCCAAGCTGGTAAGAGCGGCTATGGGCGTGGAAGATGTGGGCGGATATCTTGACGACCCGGAGGTCAACCGTGAGCGCGTGACCGCTGTAGTGGATGCTGCCCTTGCCAGCGGTATGTATGTGATCATTGATTGGCACAGTCACCACGCAGAAAACTACCAGCAGGAAGCCATAGAGTTTTTTCAGGATATGGCCACCCGCTACCAGGGGAACAACAACGTTATTTATGAAGTATATAATGAGCCCCTTCAGGTTTCCTGGAGCAATACCATCAAACCCTACGCCGAGGCCGTGATTGCCGCTATCCGGCAGATCGACGCCAATAATTTGATCATTGTCGGCACACCCAATTGGTCGCAGGATGTGGATGCGGCCTCGCTGGACCCCATTACCGGCTTCAATAATATTGCCTATACCCTGCATTTTTACGCCGGCACCCACGGTGAAGAATTGCGCACTAAAGCGCGCACCGCAATGGACAATGGCATAGCCTTGTTCGTGACCGAATGGGGATCGGTCAATGCCGACGGCGACGGCGCGGTCGCCCGAGCGGAAACCGACGTCTGGATGAACTTTCTGCAAGAAAATGGCATCAGCCATGCCAATTGGGCGCTCAACGACAAGGCCGAGGGCTCGTCCTCACTCAACCCCGGTGCCAGCGCTGCGGGAGGCTGGAGCGAAGCGGACCTGTCAGAGTCCGGTGCCTACGTCAGAGATCTTGTGCGTGGCTGGAACGGCAATGCCGGTGGCAACAACAATCCGCCCCCGGCCGACCCCACGCCCGCGCCTTTGCCTACCCCTGAGCCTACTCCTGAGCCTACCCCTGAGCC
>CAYNST010000111.1:1898-11106 GCA_964399955.1 uncultured Cellvibrionaceae bacterium
GACGGCGGCAATAACGGCGACACCGGCAATAACAACAACGGTTCGGACGGCGGCAGTAACGGCGACAGCGGCAATAACCACAACGGTTCGGACGGCGGCAATAACGGCGACACCGGCAATAACCACAACGGTTTTGATGGCGGAAATAGTCCCGGGGTGCCAGGTGCACCGGTTGATAGCAGCGCTTGCGCCACAGAAGCCAGTGGAGGCAATTCCGGAAGCTTTGGGACAACAGCCGCGTTTTGTTTCAAGACCCGGGACGCTATAACAAACTGGGGCGCTTCGAATATTGATGGCCGAACAGTCTCAGTGACCATCAACGGAGCCGGCCCAGCCATCACTACGGCCGGTACCCCACTGCCTCCCAAGGGCGACAGCGACTTTTACCACTTTGACTTCAGCGAGGGGGAGTACAGCTGGGCGGCCGTCTATTGGTGGTAACGGCAAATAACCGCTGGGGTTGAACACCCACTAAGCCTTGACCGAGAAGCCCGGCGATTTGCCGGGCTTTTTTGTGACCGCCGGACTATTAGGCGTATCGGTACTTCGCTGCGTCAGCGTCTGGGTGAGGCGAAAACCTGCGTCCAAAAGGTGCGGTACCCTGACCGGCTGCTTTCGGTATAACCCAGACCAAACTGAGTCACATTGCTGGCCATGATGTTGAGGCAGTGACCATCACTGTTGAGCAAGCCGGTCATCACCTGGTTGATGGTCTGCTGGCCGGCGGCCAGGTTTTCTCGGTAGGCAGACCACCGATAACCGGTCCTGTCAATCCGTTGACCGGGGTTGGACCCATCGCTGCCAGCGTGGGAGAAGAAGTCATGGCTCGCCATGTCGTTGGAGTGAGCTTGCGCCGCTTCCCTCAGCTGGCAGTTCCAGCTCAAGCTGGCCACGGCCGGCATGGCTTCCGGCCCACATGTGCGGCTTTGGCTGCGTGCCTCGTTGACGGCGGCCAACATATTGATGTCGCGGCTGTTCATGCAGTTGTCAATCACGTTCTGTGCCGTTCCGCCAATATTGGCCACGGTGGTGAAGGTGAACGCATAGGCCGCATGGGGTTCGCCGTCGCTGGACATGACTTCGCCCACCAGTACTTGATATTGGGTGTTAGGTGCCAGCCTGGCGGCCGGCACAAACTCGAAGGTGTGCGGGTCCGTTTGACTCAGCCGGCCCTCAACCAGTGTTTCGCCAGAGTGCAGAGTAAGCAGATCATCGGCAAAGCTGCCATTTAACGCCGGCCGGTTGAAAACAATCCGCACCGGCGACACCAGCGCAACCCGACTGGCTCCGGCGGCAGGTGTATGGCTGCTCACGGTCATGCCGCCCAAGGCGCCACCACTACTGGATGAGCTGCTGCTTGATCCAGAGGAGGAGCTGCTGGAGCTTTGCCCGTCGGCGGGCAACGGATCGCGGCTGGTGGTGCCAGAATTGTCGCAGCCAGCGGTCAACGCCAAGCCAGCCAGGAGCGCGAAGGTGGTGGTCAATTGTGCCTGCATAGAATACTCGGCCTGGTGATGTACCCAGCATTATTGTTTATATTCTAGACAGGTACTACCTCCTCAGCCCGGAAAAGGGCGGCTGAGCGTGACGTCCCTCAACAAATGCAAGCAAAAAGTCCTGTTCATGCGACGCTTCAGCGGCGCAGGCGGTCGCGCACGCCGTCCTTCAACCTGTCTTTTGCTTCAGAGGCCACACCCTGCAAGCGAGCCTCCAGCATGCTATTGATGCGCTCTTCAAGGTTCTCGGCCTCGCCTTCCTGCTGGTCAAGCAGGCCTTGCCAGTCATTTTGACCGGACAGTTGTTGTTCTAATCTGGCGTCCAGTTGCTGACGCAAGTCCTTTTGCAAGGAGGCAATTTTCTCCTTGGCTTCTCCGAGCAAAGCGTCGCCAATAAGTTTATCCAGGGGCGAGCGCACGCTGACGTCCGGTGCGCTGAGAGCCCCAGTCGCGCCCAGTGCCAAGGGGATTTGCGATTGGTTGTTCAGCAGTCCTGCCAGTTGCTGAACGTACCGGTTGCCGGTGCTTTTAAACGCCGCCTGGTGCAGCAATAGCTCGGCTTGTTGTTCAATGAGATTGTTTTTGAGGCTCAGTGAACCGGTGGAATTAAGTTGTCCGCTGGCAATATTCAGTGCGCTGCTGCCGCTGCCAAGGGCAAAGTCTGCCAGGGAAAAGTCCTGCAGTTGCCAACTCAGGCTGGTGGTCATCTGCTCAAACACCGCAAAATCCCCAGTCAAATTGAAGGCCGCCAGCTGGGGCAGGCGTTGCACATCCATATCGAAGCGCGTGGGCTTCCCGATGATGTGATGCTGCCCGGTGATATCCTGCAGGCTGATGGTGGCTTCGCCACCGCCAACCAGCCAATTCACCCGGGCGTTCCTCACCCAAAAATCCGGGTAGGGCTGGCGGGGTAGGGGCAGAATGCGGTTGGGCAGGCTGGGTACTGCGGCAGCTTCGTCATTGCCGCCAAAGCTTTCGGGAATGTACGGGCGCACCAAGCGGTAGAACCCTTCTATTTGAGCGATCCGCTCGCCCCAGAAATCGCCCAGGAGTATTTGGCTGATGGGCGCCATGCCCCCGTCGCGGATATTGGCTAATTGCTGCAGGCGCTCATAGTCACCGGAACTGGCTATTCGCAGCTCGTCAACGGCTTGCTGCAGGCTGGACCGGCTTTGTTCCAGTTGCTGCTGCACCTGGCGGAGCTTGTCGCGCTCGGCGCGGAGGGTGTCCTGTAACTCCGCAAGTTGTTTGGTTTTTGCCGCCAGGTCAGCGGGGCTGTCAATGTCGCTTTCGGTCAGTGCCCGGATCTCGGTCTCCAACCGCTGCAATGTTTCCTTACTGGGCAGTTCATCCTGCAATTGCTCAAGCGTCTGTTGTTGTTCCCGGGCCTGCCGTTTCAGTGCTTCTCCTTTTGCCTCTGTCTGTAAGTCGGCTCGTGCCATCAACTCGTCAGCGTCTGGCAGGTCCAGTCGCAGCAGGGCGGCCAGGTCTAGGCTCTCTTTCTCTTCTGCGTGTTCGCCACGAAAAACCTTGCCGGGTGTGCGACGCAGGGTGCCGTAGGCCAGGCCGTCCACCGACAGATCATTGATTACGTAGTAGCCAAGCAGCGCCGGCCACAACTCCAACGCACCTTGCGCGCGCTCGAAGCTGACCGTGTTGTGACGGGGGTCATTGCGGTCCGTAACCTGCAGGTCTTCGATGTTGAGCGCCAGTGGCGCCAGGCTCACGGATACCTTACCGATATTGACTTCTGCGCCCACCGCTTTTTCCAACCCAAACACCATCGCGGCTCTGATGGCGGTGCCGGCAAACAGATAGACCAGCGCCAGCACACAGGCCAGCAACACTAAAAATATCAACCAACCGGACTTGCGAATCATTGGCTTTCTTCAACTGAATTTTTGATAAAGCTGAACCAGTTTACTGGCTTTCAGCGCGTGTACTATCTTCCAATGCTGGATCTTGCTGCGAATCGTGCGTCGGTAAAGCGTTACCAGCCAACTGCCCAGCCAGGCGGCCGGCGCCATCAGCAGCAGGCCCAACACAAGTGCACCCAGCACCAGGGTGTGGTGAAGGTGCAGCAATTGCAAGAATTCACTGGATGCCAGTAGCTGCAACAATCCTGGCTGTTGTGCATACTGCCAGGTGAGGGCTTCCAGCGCGTCGCCAAAAAAGAGCATCAAGCCGCCACACAGCCCCCATACCAGCAAAAATGCCGTCAGGTTCACAGTGAACAAACAGACAATGAGCAGGATCAACAGGGTGAGTAGGCCAAAAGGCAAGAGCCCGGCCAGCAGGCCAAACGCCACCGCCCAGCCCACCTGCCAGGGGGAGTCTTCCGAATTCAGTACCTTGAGCAGTTTAACAATGAGGGTGAGCATGGTTATCCTTTGCGCTGTTGCTGCTGCATGTCGTGCCTTTGCATCTCAACCTGGCTGCGCAAGTGTCAGATGCAAGCACGGGCGTCTGTCTGCAAAAGTAGCAACTTACGCCCGTGCTTGCAAAGAAAGATAGAGGTGACCCTTCAGCTCACACCCGGCTTTGCCCCTGGCGGCGTCAAGAAATGGTCCTATCCACCTGTAAATTCACACCTTTCGCCTTGCGCCGCACAATTGCTGACGCAGCCTGCACCGTCACGGGATGTGCTGAGAAATTACAGGTAGAGAAAATCGCACTTCTAATGCAGCAGGCACGAGCAACGAGAGTGCAGGCTTATGAGTAGCCGTATTATTTGCAAAGAAAACTTGCTCCCTACAGCATGGCATATACCAGCCATTGTCCAACTGTGCCAATGGCTGACATCATTAGCGCGCCCCCTAAGGCCCAGCCAAAACTATCAATGGTGAGGTGGCTGGTCAGCCGGTCGGTAAGTTTCAACAGCATGGCGGTGATGATCCAGCGCGTAATAAACGCCAGCAGCCATGCCAGCCCCAAAGTCAATACAGTGAATACTGCAAAGATCAGCCAGCCCAGCAGAAAGTGCAAGATGCCGAAGATGGCCGACACCAGGATGGCACTCTTGAAACCCTTGACATGAAAACCCGGCAGAATGGCCGCCGTAAGCCATACAGCAAATGACATGATTAGCCAGGATAGCAGTAAACTCATGGTGTTGTTCCGTTGTCTTTGATTGCAGTGGGGGGGTGCGGCAGGTCCGGTGGTAGGGGAAGCCACGCAGCTTGACCTGCAGGACATTACGCGGCCGCTGGTCGCTCGGATTCAGGCGCGCGGCTGGGTTCAGCAGAGGTTCAGATGCGCCGTTCACAATAATGATCAACATTCGTTTAGATAGGAAGGGTTATATGAGTGGGTTTCGGTTTGTACTGGTGGCGGTTGTGTTGCTGGCTCCGGGCTGGGCTTTCGCATCGGGCATGCGTTGTGGCAAGCATCTGGTGTTGGAAGGCTACAGCTTTGACAAGGTGAGCCGGCTGTGCGGCGAAGCCGACTCGGCCTACCAGGTAGGCGAAAAATATATACAGCACGCGGTCAGAAACGATTTCCAGGAAGCGGCCATTGCCGAGGTCGTCCGAGTGGACAAATGGGTGTACCGCGGCAGTGAAACCCAGTTTACCCGCAACCTGTATTTTGAAAATGGCGTGCTGGTGCGCATTGAGCTGGATGGCCGCTGACGCTTGCCGACCGGCCAGTAGTGCCCGCAGCCTAAATTGCCCATCAGGCTGCACGATGAATTAGGCGCAACCGCAATGGCCGAAGGTGGTTGAGGCGTGGACACGAGGGCTTGATGCAGCTTCACCCTCGCGCCTGGGTATGGGCTCTTATTGATACAGGTTTGGCAAGGTATCGCCGAACATAATCAACGGGTGCTGATAGAAGCGTACGAAATCGTCGGCGCTCATTTGGCCCGGATAGGGCACATAGAAGTGCTCGCGCTGCTCTTTCTCGCGGTTGGCGTTGCGCCACATAAGGGCATAGGCAATTTGGCGAGTCTCATCGTTGGCGTTCAGTGCCGCCAATAATCTTTCTGTCCAGAAGTATGGCTCGCCCACACCGTCCAGCCCGCCTTCGCTCAACGCCGCAATCTTGTTGCGTTGCTGCGCTACACGCACGGTTTGTTCCAGGCTGCGGATCAAATTCTGCTGTTGGTGCTGGGGGTCGGGGCCGCTGGCGCTGCCAAAGTCGTGGTAATTGTCTATGCCCAGAATATCCACGTAGTCATCTCCGGGATAGCCGTAAAAATAATCTTCATCAAAACTGTCCAGATCAATGCGACTGCGATCGGGCGAAAAGGCATAGATCAAATTGTGCAGTGCCTTCTCGTCGCGAAGATAGTCCACGGTAAAGCGCCACAGGGCAATGTAGTCTGCTTCGGATGTTGTATCTTTGCCCCACCAGAACCAGGCGCCATTGTGTTCGTGCCACGGCCGAAAAATCACCGGAATAAGCTGTTCTTGCCCGTCGCTATCGGTGTAGGTGAGCTCTTGGAGGAAATCGGCAAGGGTATCCAGGTATTCTTTGAACTGCGCATGATGGCTGCCACCGGGGATGATGTGCTCTACGGTTGGTACCACTTCCCAGGAGGATGCACCGGTCAACGGGCTGTTTGTGTGCCAGGCGACGGTGATCACGCCACCACGTTCAAAACCTTGTTTGATCCAATCCTGCATTTTTTTGAAGTTTACATCATCAAGATTCGCCTCTGCCCCCAGTTCCAGATCGCCCAACTCCCAGCCGTACACGGCGGGATAGGCGCCGGTAACGCTGTGTACGTCGGACCGGCCAGGCTCATCCACCCATTGCACGCCGTAGGCCAAAGTATCCTGGTGACCAAAAAGCACGGAGTGTTGCGCCAGTTGCGCCAGGTTGCGGTACAGCGCTTGGGTTGCGGGTGTCGCCTGACCATCAATGAGCTGTGGGGCATCATCATTCACAGCGGTTGTAAGAGGTAGAATGCCACAGGAGACAAGGCTCAGGGCGAGCATGCAAGCGGCGCACAGGCGCACCCAGGGGGAAATTTTCTCACTAGCAATCATGTTTTACCTATTATTTGTCGATGTTTTTGGGGCTGGTTTGCGGCCCGGTGTAACCGGTTGTAAGCTAGCCTAATTTCAGCAACATTGTCTAGAGTCACGCGCCTGGCGGCTGGTGAAGAGCAGCCAGTGTCCTGCTTTATACGGTTTAGAATGCGGCCGGGGTGGATGCTGGCCGCTTATAGGGCATGTGCGGGCCCAGCGGAGCAGATTCTGCGTGCCGGAGCCAGGGCAGGGTGGCAATAAGTGTAACCACGTCGCGAAGCGGCCTGCCCGGCTTTGCGCACTAGTCATACAGGGTCCTCTGCAATCCGCCCCACCGCCAATCGCGTATGGCTGAACCCCCTCTCGTGATTTGGCCGTGACTACAGCACATGCCGCGTCAACTGGCGTGACCCAGACCGCCGACCGACTTGCGGCACTTCGATGTGACTACCGCAGGCCAAAGTCTGCTCCCCCCTCCACCTTAACGATGTTGCCTTGCCCATGATGCGTTTTCTGGAATCCCGAATAAACGGAACGGCCACGGTTGGTCCCGGCACGCCGCCAAACCGCTTGCTGGCGTTTTACTGGTACTACGTGCGTCAGACCAAGTTTTGGTATGGCGCCATGGTGCTCACGGTCTTGGCGGTAGCACTGGTGGATATGCTGATTCCGGTGATGATTGGCCGCCTGACCGCTTTGGTTCAGGCCACGGACCGTGCGGGCGCCATCCGTGATCAGTGGCCGGAGCTGGCAGTACTGCTGGGCATCATTTTGGTGGGCCGGCCGCTGCTGCAAGCGGTGGATATCTCCATTCGACACAATGTCATTATCCCGGGCACCACCAACTTGGTGCGCTGGCAATCCCACTGGCACGTGGTGCGGCAAAGCTGGCCGTTCTTCCAGAATGACTTTGCCGGGCGAATAGCCAATCGGGTAATGCAAACTGCCGCATCCCTGCGCGAAAGTGTCATGGCCAGTATTCGAGCGGCGCTGTTTCTGGCCACCTACGGCATCAGCTCCTTGGCGTTGATGCTTTGGGCGGACTGGCGCTTGGCTTTGCCTACCGGCCTGTGGATTCTGGCCTACGTGTTTTTTCTGCGCTTTTTTGTACCGCGTCTGCTGGCGCTGGCCCGCGTGTCTTCGGAGGCGCGCTCCACAGTGATGGCCCGTATCGTGGACAGCTACACTAATATTCTAACGGTGAAATTGTTTGCCCGAGCCGAAGATGAAGATGCCCACGTACGCGAGGCGGTGGATGCCAATCAGCGCGCGGTGGCGGCGCACATGCGCGCCATGAGTTATTACCTGTTTACGCTGAGTGCAATGAATGCGTTGTTGATCACCGCAACGGCGGTCACAGGAATTGCACTTTGGTCACAGGAAATTATCAGCGCGGCGCTGGTGGCCACGGCGGTACCACTGGCCTGGCAAATTGCGAATATGTCCGGCTGGGTGTCATTCGAAATTGCGGGTATTTTCGAGAACATGGGTACAGTGCAGGAGGGCATGCAGAGCATAGCCGTGCCTCACACCCTGGTGGACGCAGAGGAGGCAAAGCCGCTGCGGGTCAGTCGGGGCGAAATTGGTTTTAACTCAGTACATTTTGCTTATCCCAAAGGCGAAAAGGTGCTGAAGGATTTCAACCTGCGGGTGCGACCCAGCGAGCGGGTGGGCATCATTGGCCGTTCGGGTGCCGGCAAGTCCACCCTTATCAATCTGCTGCTGCGCTTTCACGAGGTGAATTCGGGCAGCATTGAAATTGACGCTCAGGATGTGCGCCAGGTAACGCAGGAAAGCCTGCGCGCGGCCATTGGCGTGGTCACTCAAGATACGTCGCTATTGCACCGTTCTATTGCTGACAACATTCGTTACGGCAGGCCCGAGGCGACCGACGCCGAAGTGGAAGCGGCTGCGCGCAAGGCGCACGCTCATGATTTCATCACATCGCTGGTGGACTGGCGGGGTCAACGCGGGTACGCCGCCCAGGTGGGTGAGCGCGGCGTGAAGCTGTCAGGCGGGCAGCGGCAACGCATCGCCATTGCACGGGTTATTCTCAAGAACGCGCCCCTACTGATACTGGACGAAGCGACCTCTGCCCTGGACAGCGAGGTAGAAGTGGCCATTCAGGAGCAACTGCTGGGGTTGATGAAAAACAAAACCGTCATTGCCATAGCCCACCGCTTGTCCACCATTGCCCGTATGGACCGGCTGATTGTGCTGGACGGCGGCCGCATAGTGGAGCAGGGCAGTCACGCGGAACTACTGGCCTTGAACGGCCACTACACGGCGCTGTGGCAGCATCAGTCCGGTGGCTTTTTGCCTGAGGTGTTGCCCCAGAGGCCTGAGCCCTGAAAATCGCTCAGGCGGTCAGTGCGCAGCCTGCAAAATATGTAAGTGCATGTTGAGCCTTGTCAGCGGGCGGTGCACCAACGGTTGCTGAACTGCACGCCTTCGTCGGCGGCATCTACACCACGGGCAATCAGTTTCTGTGCATCGCGGTAGTAGGTAATGGTCAGTGAGCCGTTGTCAGAATGGCAAGCGTATAGTCATTTGATTGTCATTTTTGCGATCGCCCAATGACTGTTCAGCTTGCGGCCAGACCTATGCAGAGCACGGTGAACAAGGTGTCTCTCCCTGTGGAAACGGCTTTTTTTTATTAAATGGTGGGCCGCTGCTATGGACAGATCTAGGGTCTGTTGACGTTTCCTCATCACCACTGCTGGAGGCCATTTTTTCGTC
>CAYNST010000112.1:0-10947 GCA_964399955.1 uncultured Cellvibrionaceae bacterium
CTGCTGGAACTGCTGGAACTGCTGGAACTGCTAGAGCTTGAACTTCCATCAACGACCATCCCTGACGAACTGCTGGATGAGCTAGAACTGCTAGACGACGAGCTACTCGATGAACTTGAGCTGCTACTGGACGACGAACTGCTGCTAGAGGACGAGCTGGAACTGCTGGATGAGCCGTCAGGGCCGGGCGTCGCAGAGCCGCCGCAGGCGGACAAAGCCATAGATGCGCTAAGGAACAGGGCCGCCTTGAAGCTCCTCAACGGTGGAAAGGGAATATTACTAGACGACATGAGTAGGGTTTTCCTTTGGATGTTGATGTGGAGTATTCGGGATCATTGAACGGCAAAGTAAGATCGCAAACTATGGGGCTGGTGCGGAGTCCGGACGCTGCCGCAGTTTGCCGTGCAAGGGCGACATGATACCAAATTCCCGGCCAGTCAAGCTTCAGCGGGGGGTTGTTTTGTGACCGCGATCAAGTGTGGCGCAATCAACATCGCGCACAGCCCCCGTCGTCTTGCTTTGAAAGCAGGACTCAAGATACTCAACGCAGTGTCGCTTGACGAGATACCTTGCCAAGAGAACAAATACGCGCCTGGCATGGCTCCGGCGCGCGTGCGCACCTGTGCTCTCGGCCCGGTTCTCATACCGGCTTTGGCACAACGTCACTATCCAGCGCACCTCGTGACTGCTCTGATGAGTTACGAAGTACTTTGCCCAATATACTTGAGGAACTGACCCAACACCTTGACTGAGGGGTTACCCTTCACTTTTTGTAACTATTCAGCTCTTCCCGTGACTGTTCAGATTGCGTTCGAATTTGAGCAGAGCAAGGCAGAAAATGTGAGTTTACATGTGTAAATGACCATTTTTGAACGCCGCTATGGGCAAATTCGGGCGTGAGCTGAATAGTTACCACTTTTTTTGGGTGATCAACGCACCTCAAACTCGGCCATGGCCAGAGGCGAGTCATCCGCAGTCTGCACCCGCACCTGCCAGCTGCCAAGCATGGTCTGATCTATGTGTTTGACCGCGTAGGCCCGCATGGACTGCAGATGCGGGCGAATGGTCACGCGCGCCATGCGTTCGTCGCCCAGGTACCAGTCGTAATACAGCGTCTCACCCTGCAGTCGGGCAAGCTCGGTGAAGAAAAAGACCTTGAGTATTCCTTCGTCATTCATTTGGATGACCGCGGGGGCATTGTCCACCGGCTCCCGGTCCACCACATCGCGGGTCAGTTGAGCGCGTACCAAATGATCCGACAGAATATGCACCACTGCGTCCCCGCTTTCCCCAACCGCGTCGCTTTCAGCTGAAACCGCAGCCGATGCGGCCTCGGTTTGGTCTTGCTGTTGCTCCTCAAACTGCGGCGCAGCCAAGGATTGCGCTTCGATGCCGTCCCGGTCCTCGCCGGCAAACGCTCGTGGCGCCTGGGTGGCCCCAACGCCCGTTTGAGCTTCGGTGGGGGCGGCTGCTGTGGGTTCTTCCAGGCCGGGTTGGGGCTGCCGTTGTGTATTGGAGGGTTCCGCATTGGCCAGCAGGCTGGGAGCAGGCTCTACCATCGGGCTTTGGGTAATGCCTGCGCTGCGGGTTAGATCGCCGGCAGGCAGGCCGGCAGCGGCAGGCTCCTGTGCCACCGCTTGCCGCACCGCTTCCGTCTCTGCTGTGTCCAACGCCGGGGCGGCCTGCTCGGTTGCCGCCATCTGCCGGGAGGCTGTGGGCTGGGGGTCGTGCAGCCAGTACCAAACGCCGATGCTCAAGCCGGTCGCCACCAGTCCAAGCGCCAACGCCAGGCCGATGATGCGGTCCCAAAGTAAAACAACTTCTTCATGCGTTTCGGGTTCGCGAGTTTCTTCGTCTTCCTTGAGTTTGACTCTAATGGATAGCTTGGGCGCGTTGTTACTCATGGCTGTAAGGTCATCTCTGGTGGTTCAGTGGAAAGTGATTCTGTGGCGCTGACGGTAAAGATGACAATTGTGCGGGAAACGGCCGATTTTTTCACGGGCTAGCGCCTGCCTGTGTCGTTTTTTTAGTTATCGTGTAAGCATTGTGACGCAGCGGAGGGCCTTGCCGGCTTCACGCAGCGGCCTGCCCGCTGCGCGCCTTGCGCCATCAGCGCGTACAAGTTGCGGGGCGGCAGGTTTTCAGCCGTGAAGTCACCCACCGTTTGAGCAAGCAAAGGCAATCACAGGAGCCGCTATGTCCATCCGCCGAAACTGGCCGCTGATTCTACTCAGTTTTCTCATGGCTTTGGCCGTGGGCACGCTGCTGGGCAGCCTGACCCAAACCCAGTTTAATCTGTTGGCCCTGCAAAATCTGGGGGTACATATACCGCTAGGTGTTCGTGTACAGACCAGCGCGCAAGACATAGCCAATTTTTCACCACTCTATGCGGCGCTGTTCGGAGTAAGCTTGCTGTTTTCTCAGGCTGCGGCACTGGGCTTGGGCAAGGGGTTGCCGGCCCGCCTACAGGCACCGGTTTGTGCGCTGGCTGCTGCCGCTGGCCTGTGGCTGGCTTTTCTAATTGCCAATCACCAGGCGCCCATGCCTACACTGATTGCGGCCACCCGCACCGGTGGCGGCCTGGCGGCCATGCTGGCAAGCGCAGCATTGGCGGGTTGGTTGTTTGGTCGCCTGGTGAGGCGGTGGGAGCGTGCGCCGGGCTCAAGCTCCAGGCCCCACCTACACCGCGCCCTTCCGGCTGCGGCCGTGATGCTGTTGGCCGCCCCCTGGTTTACAGCCGACAGCCAGGCCCAACCGGCCCCTGCACCCGCCTATCGCGTTGAAACTGTTGCCGAGGGACTTGAACACCCTTGGTCTATTGCGTTTTTACCGGGCGGCGAAGCTTTAGTGACTGAGAGAGCCGGTCGCCTGCGATTGATCAACGCCAAGGGACAACTGCACCCAAAGCCAATTCCCGGTGTACCGGAGGTGCTGTACTCCGGCCAGGCGGGCCTCAAAGACATTTTGCTGGCGGAGAATTTTGAGCAATCCGGCCTGCTGTACCTTAGCTACGCCTGCGGCAGCTTCGCCGCCAATCACACCTGCGTGGCGCGAGCACGACTGCAGGCACATCAACTGCTGGAGGTGGAGGAAATCTTTCGCGCCCAGCCGGCCAAGTACAGCGACGCCCATTTCGGCGGGCGCATGGCGTGGCTGGCCGACGGCACACTGATTCTGACTCTGGGCGACGGTTTTGACAACCGCGAGCAGGCGCAAACCACACGCAACCACATTGGCACCATTGTGCGCCTGCGGGCTGACGGCTCTGCACCTCCTGATAACCCCTTCATAGGTCAAGCCTCCGCCAAACCCGAGATCTACAGCTTTGGTCACCGCAACGTGCAGGGCCTGGTCTACGACCGTGCCAATAACCAATTGATTGCCCATGAGCACGGGCCCAGAGGCGGTGATGAGGTAAACATCATTCGACCGGGCCAAAATTACGGCTGGCCGGTGGTAACCTACGGGCTGGACTACACTGGCGCCAGGGTTACGCCATTCCAGGAGAGAGACGGCATGACGCCGCCCCGGCTGCAGTGGACGCCCTCTATCGCGCCCTCGGGCATGACCCTTTACCAGGGCAGCCTGTTTCCGCAGTGGCAAGGCAGCCTGCTGGTGGGTGCGCTGGCGGCCAAGCGCGTGCACAGACTCAGCCTGAACGGCGGACAGATCAAAGACGAAGAAACTCTGTTTGCCGAACTGGGCCAGCGCATCCGAGATGTGCGCACCGCCCCCGACGGCGCGGTTTACCTGTTGACCGATTACCCACAGGGGCGGGTACTGCGGGTGGTGCCGCGCTGAGTCACTATTGCACTATTGACTGCGCACCTTGGCCACTGCGGTTTGCCAGCGGCTGTACAACCGGTCGCGTTCTGTCTGGGTCAGCACCGGCCGGTAACTCTCTTTGCTTTGCCAGATCTGCTGCATCGCCTGCAGGCTGGCAAAGTGGCCCGCCTGCAGGGCCGCAAGCATGGCCGCCCCCTGGGCCGTGGCTTCAGCTGTATTACTGGTAACCGTTGGCAGGCCGGTGAAAGACGCCAGGGTCTGCAAGAACCAACGGTTGTGTACCATGCCGCCATCCACCCGCAAGCACTTTATCGCTATGCCGTCTTCTTTCATGGCCCGCAACAAGTCCTCGGTCTGCAGGGCAACACTGTGAATGGCAGCAGCTACCAGTTCCTTGACGCCGGTGTCGCGGGTCATGCCGAAGATGGCGGCGCGTGCGTCCGGGTCCCAGTAGGGGGCGCCCAGGCCGGTAAAGGCCGGCACCATGATCTCTGACTGGTCGTGTGGCACGGATCGGGCCAGGGCCTCGGTATCATCGGCCTTGTTGATCAGGCCCAGGCCGTCGCGCAACCATTGCACTATGGCGCCAGCCATGAAGATGCTGCCCTCCAGTGCATAAGTGGTCTCGCCGTTAAGCCGATACGCGACCGTGGTCAGCAGGCGACGCTGGCTGACCACCGGCACACGGCCAGTATTCACCACCGCAAAACAGCCGGTGCCGTAAGTACTTTTGAGCATGCCCGGCTGAAAACACGCCTGTCCAATCAGAGCAGCCTGCTGATCGCCAATCATGCTGTAGACGGGAATTTCCTCGCCAAACCACTCCGCATCGCAGCAGCCGAAGTCACTGGCGCTGTCTTTGACTTCAGGCATCATGCTGCTGGGCACGCCCAGCTTCTCAAGCAATACCGTGTCCCACTGCTGCTCATGAATGTTGAACATCAAGGTGCGGCAGGCGTTGGTGGCGTCTGTGGCATGAACCCGGCCTTTGCTCAACCGCCACAGCAAGAAGGTATCCACAGTGCCAAACAGCAGGTCACCGCATTCGGCTTTGGCCCGCGCACCCGCAACATTGTCCAAAATCCACTTGAGCTTGGTGCCGGAAAAGTAGGGGTCCAACACCAACCCGGTGCGCTGATGAAAGACCGGCTCCAGCCCATCCTCTTGCAGCTTGCGGCATAGACTGGTGGTGCGACGGTCCTGCCAGACAATGGCGTTGTGAATTGGCTTGCCGGTGGTTTTATCCCAAACCAGCGTAGTTTCCCGCTGATTGGTAATGCCAATGCCGCTGATGTCGCAGGCACTCAGATTGGCGGTGGACAATACCCTGCGACAGCTACGCAAAACCGTTTGCCAGATATCTTCCGGGTTGTGCTCCACCCAGCCGTCCCCGGGAAAATGCTGCTTGAACTCCTCTTGCGCGGTGCTTATGACACGCATATCCGGAGTGTAGAGCACGGCTCTACTGGAGGTGGTGCCTTGGTCAATGGCAAGGATATTTTTGCTCATCAGAGGATCCTGTTGCTGGGCTGCCCGGGTCGTCGAATGGGTGAAACTGTGGCTCCCGGGCCTTGCCGCCTCCGCTGACAGCCGAGCGGCTTACGCATGCGCAATCTGCCCCAGCAATTGGTTGAGTTTGGCGGTATCCACCGGTTTGACCAGGTGGTGATTGAAGCCCGCCTCCAGCGCGTTTTTCCTGTCTTTTTCCTGGCCGTAGCCGGTTATGGCAATCAGTGTGACATCCGCCGTTTCTGGCTGAGAGCGCAGCCGGCGTGCCAGTTCATTGCCGTCTATCTCCGGCAGGCCTATATCCAGCAGGCATACATCGGGCTTGTCGTTGCGGGCGCGCTCCAGCCCCTCCAAAGCGCCAAACTCTACCAGTACCTCGTGGCCGGACGCCTGAAGCAGCAGGGACAAGGTTTCCGCAGCGTCTACGTTGTCGTCCACCACCAAAATTCTCAGCAGCTCCGCAGTGGTCTGGGCAGCAAGTTGCTCCTGCTGAACCTCCCCGGCCGGGGCTTCCTCAATCAGCCGCGGCAGACAGATGGTGAAACAGCTGCCCTGCCCCGGGCCGTCACTGTGGCAGGTAACCGTACCGTCGTGCCGCTCGATCAGGCTTTTGACCAGCGCCAGCCCCAGACCCAATCCGCCCTGGGAGCGGTCTGCACTGCGCTCCGCCTGGGAGAAGAGATCAAAAACCCTGGCCTGCAGCTCAGGCGTAATGCCAATGCCGTTGTCCTTCACATGAATCAGTACGCGGTCTTCAAGCAGCTCCACTTTTAGCTGTATTTGACCGCCGGGCGGTGTGTACTTACTGGCGTTGTTGAGCAGGTTTGTCAAGATTTGGATCAGGCGTTTCTGATCTCCCAAAACCTGCACCGGCTGAGCCGGCAGCTCTATGTTCAGGTCGTGGCCCTGAGCTTCTATCAGCGGCCTGACCTGCTCAACCGCGCTCGACATGATAGCGCGCACTTCCTGTGGGCTCTTGTTGATGGTGACCAGCCCGCGGGTAACCCGGGACACATCCAACAGGTCATCCACCAGACCGCTCATGTGGTTGACTTGACGGGTTATGAGCTGACTGGTCTGTTTGACCAAGGCTTCATTCAGGCGAACCATCTTCATGAGTTCGGCTGCGGCGCTGATAGGTGCCAGCGGATTCCTAAGCTCGTGGGCGAGCATCGCCAGAAATTCGTCCTTGCGCAGATTCGCCTCACGCAGCTCGTCCTGCGCACGCGCCCCTTCCATAGCAGACCAGGTGCGCTCGGCAACATCGCGGGACAGCTGCAAATCTTCGTCTGTCCACTGCCGAGGCTGGGAGTGGACCAGGCTCAAAACGGCGGTCAACTGACCGGCTTTGACTAAAGGCAGTGCAAGGCTCGCCCGCACAGGAACAGGCGCCAGGCATTTGGCCAAGTTGCGGCCTTGCGCGTCGTCCTGCACATCGTGGACGATTACCGCCTCGCCTGCGCGCAGATTGGCCAACAGCTCCGCGCCCAAATCCTCCAGGTGGCGGATTTCTCCGGCGACGGACGGCAGCTCTTGACTGTCCCAATCGCGCCGGATGAAAAACGTGGCGGTGGTATCGTCTATTTCCCAGTACATCACCCGTGTCACCTGCAGCTGCCGGCTGAGCATCTCGCTGGCGGCGGCCACAATGTCATCGGGCGCGGCCAGCGGACGCAGGCGGTCAGCCAGCTCCAACTGGAATGACTGGCGAGTCACACTGCTGCGCAGTGCGGCTTCTATGCGAATTTTATCGGTGATGTCATGACCCTGGCCGCAAACGCCAAGCACTTGGCCCTCTTCGTCGACAATTGGCTGGTACAACAAGTCGACAAAACGCTCCTCAGGCTGAGCACCTGCAACGCGATGCAATATGACTTTGCGGGCATTTCCACGATAGGGCTGCCCGCTGCGATAAACTTTATCCAGCAGCTCGTAAAACCCCTGGCCCGCCAGCTCGGGAAAAGCATCGCGAACCGACTTCCCCAGGACGGGGCGTGAGCCTACCAGCTCCAGAAACGCGTCATTGGCCTGCTCAAACACATGCTGCGAGCCGCGGGTAAAAAACACAAAACCGGGGGCATGCTCAAACAGGTGGCGCAGTCGGGCTCGTTCCGCTTCCAGCGCATGGTTGATCTGCTGAATGGTTTGGGCGCGGGTAAACATACCCGCCTCTGTGCGCGCATGCGCCGTTGTTGCGCTGCCCTCGATCATGTTGGTGACATCCATGGTGCTGTGGGATATGCACTGCAAGCGCCCCTGTTGATCAAAAATAGGGGTATTGACCACGCTCCAATAGCGCTCCTCGTATTTGCGAGAGCCGTCGGGCTGCGTCATCAGGATGGGGTAGCGCTGCACTGCCAGAGTATCGGGCTTGCCGGATGCCACAACCCGCGCCAAGGATTTGCGCAGGGCGGCGACTCCTGTGTCGTTGGTATCGTCGGGGTTATCGGGGAAGACCTCAAACACCTGTTTTCCGATCAATTCTTCCCGGGTTCTGCAAGCCGTCTGCAGAAAACTGTCATTGACATCGAGGATGATCGCGTCGGGCGAAAGCAGGTATTCCCCAACGGGGGAAGAATGGAACACTGCCTGATAAACCGAAGAGGGAAGCATGACTTTGCCTGTTCCTGAGTGACTGTTGTTGCCGTCCTGTAAGCAACCCCCAAAATGATCGAGTCTTCGGCTTTTTCCAGAGTCCGCTTGGACGGTGCAAAATTGTATTGTCGGGCTGGCGCTGTCAAGACGTCGACCCGCAGCAAAAGCGAGCCCAGGTTTAGACCTGGACCCGCTTGGCACTTTTTAGGGGCGCTGAGAAGTTTGTGGTGTCAGACACCTGCCTGGTGAACCGCCGCAGCGAGGATTCCACTCCAGGCACTGAACACAGACGTTTGTTCAGTCGCTGCTGTATATACGCGCGTACAGCCGGTGCTGATTAAAAGCCTGACCGGTTCCACGTACGAGCGGGCGCGCAGCGGATGGAGGAAGACCCGCCGGCGGCCCACGCAGGGATAATGGCGCAGGGATAATGGCGGGCCTATCAGGCTGTCATCACGCTCCAGATGGGCACAACCGAAACCACCAGTACCAGAAGAATGACCACCACTGTCGCCACAAAGCGCGACGGGTTGGACGCCAGCTTTTGGCGTAGGGTAGGCACCTCCCCGCGGGCCTTTTGCTCCGCATAGGCCTGCCGCTGGTCAGCACTGCGTTCCACCTGATAGCGGTCGATGACTGCCCGGGCAGCGGCCAGTTGCGTCCGGTCTTCCAACCAGATGGCGGCCACACCCAGGCCGAAAAAACCGGCATGGGTTTCGTAGGTGGCAAACCCGTGCTCCTGCATCAAGCGGCGCACATCGTCCGCTTCGTCTTCTGCGACGTTAAAAAGCTTGAACAGTAATACTGACATTGACACCCCGGAAGTAGCACGCGCTCATGCTTGGGCGTTGAATTCGGCCGCACCGTGGAGACTAAGCCCGCAATGGACCAAGCAGCACGGGTAGGCGGGGAAAGTTCAACTTATGTGTCACTTCAGCACGCGTCCTAATTTGCGGGCTGAATACTGACCCTATGTGTTATAGACGAAAATTGAACCCGCCACCAAAAAGCCCAACCAGACCAATAACAATCAAGTAAATGGCCACAATGTAATTTAGTAGACGCGGCATCAGCAAAATCAGAATGCCGGCAATCAGAGAAATTAGAGGGGTGAGAGATACAGTCATGGTTTTGCTCTTCTTGAGTTGGCGGCCTTCTGCCGCATCGTGTGATTATGCACCCATTGGATGTGCAAGCAACTGTTTACGCAGGGCAACTGTGTGGCGGTTGGCAATCATGGCGACCTTGCTGGGCCGGTTAAGTCCAGTCAAGCGAGTCAGGGGCGGATAAACTTGCGTACATACCAGCAGCTGGCTTGAATATCATAGCCCTGCGCTTTGGCCCACTGTAAACCATGGCGCACCAGCCGCTCCGCCAAGCCGCGCCCACGGAACTCGGCCGGCACGTAGGTTTGGATGAAATCAATCGTCGTTGCCCCTACTCCCCGATGGCCTCCGGCACTTAGACGGTATTCCAACACCGCCTCCCGGCCTTCCACCGGCAATACAAATCGTTTTGCGGAAAGATCGTGAACAATGTCAGTCCTGGCAGGCATAATGACCCTCGTCTAACGGTTTCCTGACAGCCTGGCAGAGACCCGCTCGGCCAGGCGGATACAGGTGGCAAACCGGAGCCCCCGACACCAGAATCACGCGGGTGAATAAGGCTTCCGAACACAGATTCTTTGCCACAGAGGCGACGCAGGCGCTTCGGCAAGCAATTGTCAAATCGATTAGTATCTAAAACCAGTATTGTACGTTGCTGAACTGTCAACTAGCACAGGCTTACTCAATGGCAATTAGAATTTTATCTCTGGACGGCGGAGGGACCTGGGCCATTCTGCAAGCCATAGCTTTGAAGCACATATATAAAGACACAGGCGTCGGCACCAAATGCCGGGATATCCTCGAACAGTTTGATGTGATCGCAGCCAACTCCGGCGGCAGCCTGATGCTGGCCGCCATGATAAAAGCGTCCTTCGAAGACGGCGACATAGACGATGTGATTGCGCTGTTTCTTCGTGAGCAAACACGCAAAAGCATCTTCAGACGGTACGGGTGGGGAGAAAAGCTGTTTACTCGTCTGTTCACAAAACTCCTTGGGGCCGGCCCAAGATATAAAACGGAAGGCAAGCTCGACGGCATCAGAGCGGCTATTGGCGCGTGCGCTGACATACCCATGTGCGAGCTGCACCAAAAAATAAAACCGCACCTTGTTATTTGCAGTTTCGACTATGACCAAAACCGTGCAGTGTTCTTCAAAAGCAACCAGGATGACAAGTGTTACACACTGGCTGAAGCGGTAGATGCTGCCTGCAACGCCCCCGTCAACTTTTTTGACGAACCTGTCACTCTCCGCTATGACAAAAACCGCCGCCATCGCTTCTGGGACGGCGGTGTGGGAGGCAACAACAACCCGGTGCTGGTGGGCATTACTGAGGCGCTCATTATTTACCCCTCCACGCCGCGAAGCGACCAGGATATCCTGGTGCTGAGCCTGGGAACCGGCAATAACCTGTTGCCGTTAAACAACCCGGAACAACGCTGCCCAACCGACCACCAGAAGCTACTGCAGAACCTGGAAACATCAACTTTTTCTCGCGACGTCAAAAAGCTGAGCATGGCTATTATCTCCGAACCGCCGGAAGCCGCCAATTTTATCGCCCATATGTTACTGGGCGGAAGCAGCAGCACAAACCCGTCGCCTCACCCCGGCCCCTGCCTGGTGCGCATGAACCCTTTACTGCAGCCCGTACTCAATGACGGGCGCTGGTGTTTCCCTGCGGCTTTTTCAGCGATGGAGAAGAAAACATTCCTGAACCTGCTAGACCTGGACATGGACGCGCTGGAAGACAGGGAAATTAAAATGATTAAAGCGCTTGGCCACTGGTGGGTCAATGACCGGGTCGTCAATCAAAGTATACGCTACGACTCGCAAACCCTCCGGTGCGAAATAGGTCATGACCGATTTTCAGCAGCTCGTGCGGACTGGTTGGAGCGCTGCGGGTTAACAGAGCGGCCAAACAATTAACACTTAGCCACACCTGCAGCCGCAAAA
>CAYNST010000113.1:0-2578 GCA_964399955.1 uncultured Cellvibrionaceae bacterium
GTGCGCCAGGAGGTAAGATGAGCGCCGTAGCGGTAGACTTCAGCCGCAGCACCATTGCCGGTCTGCAAGCAGATCTTGTCCAGCCCGCCCGCGCCGGGTTGCCAGGGTATGGGGTTTTGATTCATAGGTGTCACCGGTTGCCGTTTTGAATGAAACGCCTGGCCGGAACCGCCAGGACGCACTGAAATAGAGGCGGCCTGACCCTGCAAGCCGCCGTGTCTGCAGGAGGTGAATGATACACCGGAGGCTGCCCAGGTAAACGGGCCTTGCAGCGGCAGGAATGCCTTTAGGCAGGGGCGCTGGAGTTGTTGAAGCAGGTTGAGGCGCTGCATGATGCATGGGCGCAATGCTGACCATAACGTTACAGGAAGATAACAAATTCCGCTGATTGGGCTGAGATTGCGAGCGGTATTTCTGCCCGGATCCAGGGGCCACAGGCTTTACCGGCGATCTCTAGTCTGGTGATATGTGAGCGATGGTTGCTACAACCACCGCCTGGCGCCGTCATCAGGGTTGGCGCCAAGGCGGGACGTAAATGACTGGCAAAAGCATCCACCTTGATCACTTGATCAGATGAAGGCCAAGCTGTAGAGTGGCTCTCCGGCTGGGTTTTAGCCAACTATCTTATTTGGCAACTACGGTAAATCTCATGTTTAGATCTCTTAAAATAACAATGTTATCTGGCATCTTGATAGCTTCTTCCTACAGTGGGGGCGCTCTGGCAAAAAAGTTTGAAGAGCTTGCCCAAACCCCACCCATGGGATGGAACAGCTGGAACACATTTGCCTGCGAAGTTAACGAAAAACTGATCTTCGAAATGGCCGACTCCATGGTGTCATCCGGCATGAAGGACGCCGGCTATGAGTACATCAATATTGATGACTGCTGGCATGGAAAACGCGACGAGAACGGCAGGATCCAAGTTAACAAAGAGCGCTTCCCCTCTGGGATGAAAGCGGTAGCGGAGTATGTTCACTCCAAAGGCCTGAAGCTGGGCATATACTCTGATGCCGGTGACACTACCTGTGCCGGTTACCCGGGAAGCCGTGGTCATGAATATCAAGACGCATTGACCTACGCAGAATGGGGCATCGACTACCTTAAGTACGACTGGTGTGATACCGAGAACATCAACCCCATCGGCGCCTACACCACCATGCGCGACGCCCTGCATAAAGCCGGTCGGCCTATTTTGTTCAGCATTTGTGAGTGGGGTGACAACAAGCCCTGGGACTGGGCGCCGGAAGTTGGTCACGCCTGGCGCACCACCGGTGATATTTATCCCTGTTGGGATTGCGAGCTCAATCACGGCTCCTGGTCATCCTTTGGCGTGCTGCCAATCCTTGATAAACAGGAAAAACTCCGCAAGTTTGCCGGTCCGGGTCATTGGAATGACATGGACATGATGGAAGTGGGCAACGGCATGACCGAGGCGCAAGACCGTTCGCATTTTTCGCTTTGGGCCGTCATGAACTCGCCACTGATTGCCGGCAACGACTTGCGCAGCATGTCGGACACTACGCGCAACATCCTCACCAACAAACAGGTCATTGCAGTAAACCAGGACAAGCTCGGCGTGCAAGCCATGAAGTATTTTCATGGCCAGGATCTGATGATCTTTGCCAAACCGCTGGAAAACAAAGAGTGGGCGTTCCTGTTTTTGAATCGCGGCAACAGCACGCTCAACTACACGCATGACTGGTTGCACTTTTACGAACTGAAAGACGATATCTTCAACTACGAAATCGATTTCAGAAGACAGCAGTTCAACTGGGTTGATTTGTGGAACGGTGAAACAGGTGATACCACCAAACCACTGCAATTGCAGATTCCTGCCCATGATGTGGTGATGATCAGGATGAGCCCGCGCTCCTGATACGCTTGATGCTCTGCCCTGTCAGCGGATGATGGGGTGGCTTTAATCCGCTGCCAGTGGGACCAGGGCCATACTGGCAGGTTACCCAGCTTGCTCCACGCTTGATACCCGCGCTCCTGCCGCGCAGGCAGATGCCTGCAGGGACAGCGTTGCGGTTCCCCCAACCTACTGCCCCCCCGCTCAACTATTCCGGCCCTCTTATTTTTCCGCCTGCGGCGGAACCGCTCAACAACACCGGCCTGAACACTGCATCAGCGTGGGAGGCTTGCCGGCTGGTTGTGAGACCCACTTCGCAAAGAAAGTAGTTGACCAGCCTGTTCTTGTCGTTATGCGCGTCATGTCACCCTCATGTGCAAAGGCTTGCAGTAGCCTTGCTGCAGAGGGTCGGATCGTGGCGAGTTCCGTCTATTTCAACTGCATTGAGCCGACAAGTCACAGAGCTTGTCCCCGTGATTAATGTACGGTGACCGCGCTATAAAACAGCGCGTCAAGGCTATCCGCGCAACCTGATCTAACTTCACACTACCTGGCAATCGAGGATACCAACATGCTGCACTCAGTAAAGGGAAGCGTTCTGTCCAGTTTCTGGGTGGCGCTGTTTGTGCTGACCGCCGCCGGTTGCGGTGGGGAGAACACGGACACTGCGGGAAGTTCGTCAAGTTCCAGTTCGTCAAGCTCCAGCTCTTCAAGTTCCAGTTCGTC
>CAYNST010000113.1:2678-8886 GCA_964399955.1 uncultured Cellvibrionaceae bacterium
GAAGTTCGTCAAGTTCCAGTTCGTCAAGCTCCAGCTCTTCAAGTTCCAGTTCGTCGAGCTCCAGTTCTTCAAGTTCCAGCTCGTCATCCGGGGCCGCTAACGATATCCAGGCCGGCGCCGATCATTATCAGCAACTGTGCGTAGGCTGCCACGCTGTGGGCACACAGTTTTTGACCAACACCCTGGTGGGTTTGACAAATCTGATTGAGCAGACAATGCCTCTGGTCAACCCCGGCTCCTGTGTAGGGGCTTGTGCCAGCGATGTGGCGGAATATATCTTGACCTGGGAAAAGGCGCCGGTGGCCAGCTGCGACGATGCCGAACCCGAGCCGCGCACCTTGCGGCTGCTGACCAACGCGGAATACCAAAATACCATCAATGATCTTTTTGCTGTGCCCTCACTGAGCAACATCACCCAGGGTTTCCCGGTCAATGTGCGCAGTGGCGGCTACGACAATAACAGAGCAGCCAACTCGGTCAGCGAGGCCCGCTTGGCCAGCTACTGGGATGCGGCGCAAACCGTCGCCGAAGCGGCAGTGGAGAATCGTTTGAGCCAGGTGGTTGGCTGCGATACTCACAACCAGGCCTGTGCCCAAAGTTTTGTTCAAGCCTTTGGTCTACGCGTGTTCCGCCGGCCACTGACAGAGGCGGAACAAAGCGCCTACGTCAGCCTGTTTATGGAAGGTGCCTCGGTCGCTGAAGGAGCAGAGCGGGTAATCTCCGGGCTGCTGATTTCACCGCACTTCCTGTACCGGGCCGAGCTGGGCGAATCGCGGGCGGGCGATTACATCCTCACACCCTACGAAACCGCTAGCCTGCTGGCCTACACCTTCACGGCCTCCACGCCGGATGCGGCGCTTCTGCAAGCTGCAGCCAGTGATGCCCTGAAGACTCGGGAGCAACTGGTGGCGCAGGTGCGACGCTTGCTGCAGGCGCCCACAGCAACCACCGCCATGGCAAACTTTGCGCGGCAATGGCTGGGTGTGAGCGGTTTCAATGATGTCAACAAAGACAGTGACACGTTTCCGGGTTTCAATGACGCCGTCAAAGCGGCGATGTTGACAGAGGTGGACCTATTTATTGGCAGTGTATTCCTCGGTGAAGACTCCACCTACCGGGATTTGTTTGTAGCGGATTACACCTACGCCAACGACGCGCTCGCCTCCTATTATGGTTTGAACGGCGCAGGCACAAACGTCCAGCGCATTGCCACCAATCAGCAGCGCGGCGGCATTCTGAAGTTGGGTGCGGTACTGGCTTCTTACGGCAAACCCAACAGCACAAACCCCTTCACCCGGGGGGTGTTTGTACGCAACCACATCTTGTGTCAACACATGCCTTTACCCGACGCGACCCTGGATATCCAGTTCCCGGACCTGGACCCCAATCTCACCACACGCGAACGTTTTTCGCTGCACTCGGACAACCCGGTATGCGCGTCCTGCCATGCGTATATTGATGATATTGGCTTCGGTTTTGACACCTTTGACGGTGCTGGCGGGCTGAACCCTCTTCCCGACGACCACGGTATTATCACCGGGCTTGATGACATTCAGGGTACTGATTCTCACCCCTTCCAAGGCGTACATGAGCTTTCGGAAATACTCGCCAATGCAGACGGCGCAGCCGCCTGCGTGATTGAACAATTCAAAACCTTTGCCTCCGGGACGCAGCCAGATGCCTGCGAAATAAAACGCCTGGCCGCCCGATGGAAGGCCGGCGGCTACTCGTTCCAGAACCTTTGGGATGAGATTGTTTCTGCAGACAACTACCTGATTCGCCGATAAGGGGACGACCATGAAAAGACGAGATTTCATCAAGCTCACATCAGCGACTATGGCCGGCGCGCAACTGCCGCTTCATCTCCTGTTGGCAAGATCGGCCGTGGCACAGGCTTCTGGTGTGCGTCCTAAGCGGGTAATGTTTGTTTTTACTCCCCATGGCGGCGGCCCCTCGTATGACCGCCCCAATCTTTGGCAGCCCAATGCGCAGCTGACCTTGCCGCGTCTGTCGGCTCCACTCGAAAGCGTCAAGCAGCACATCCTGTTCATGGACGGCGTGTCCATGTACAACAATCCCCATCGGATCGGTGATGGCCATAAGCAGGGCAACCGCAAAGCCCTCACGGCTAACGGAAACGACTCATTGGATATCGTGATTGGGGATCACTTTCGGGACCAGACCGCCTTTGGCTCTGTGCAGATGGGGGTAATGCCAAATCGCTTCAGTCACCACGACACCCCGGCTTACCGCAACGGGCAACAAGTGCCGTTTTGGGATAATCCGCACTCGTTGTATAACCAGTTGTTTTCCGGTGCTCCGGCTTCTGGCAGCGTTAATACAAAAGAAAGTATCCTGTCCAACGCTGCGGCAGAGTTGCGGCGTTTGCGCACGGAGCTGGGCCAATTGGAGCGCGAGCGGCTGGAGGAGCACTCGGATGCGCTATCCCAGCTGGAGCAGCGGCTGGCCAGCGTTCCAACCAATCAGTGCAGCAGCCCCACTATCAGCCTCTCCGGTGTGCCTGATAACCGGCCCAATGACGAAAGCGCTATTGCCAATATTGCCGGCGCTATGCACGACATTGCCGCGCAGGCATTGGCCTGTGACCTCACCCGGAGCTTGCACTTTGCCTACGGGCATGAGGCCAATGGTGTGCGCTTGCCCGGGTTTCGTCGCTACGACCACGAAGCGTCCCACGACGATCTGGGGCAAGGTGGCGAGTTTGAACGTTACCGCATATTCTGGGCAGAGCGTTTGCGCGATCTACTAACTACATTCAATGACACAAATGACGGCAATGACTCCTTGCTGAACAATACTCTGATTATGCATTACAGCGAAATTGGACACAGCAACAGCCACGATCACAATCGCGTGCCGTTTTTCCTCGCCGGAGCCAAAAACTTTGGCCTTCAGACCAACAAACTGGTCCGCTACAGCCACGGCAGCGGGTGGGACGCCAACGGGCAGCCGCACAGCCGCCTTCTGGCCAGCGTTGGGCAATTCATGGGGTTGAACATGACGCGTTTTGGCGATGGTAATGGGATACTTCCCAACCACGCAGAGATATTCAGTTAAACAATGAGGTAGTTATTACCTTGGCATATGCAGCGGGGGCATGCAGTGATACCGGCCCCGCCTCTCTTTGCTACCACAGTCAGCAACCCGCAGGGCGCGCAGAGGCGGCTGCGGGTTTTACTCCGCCCTATCCGCATCTTGCCACCTGCCCAACACATCATCCGCCGCCGGCTGTTGCAAAGTTGCTTTAAAAAGCACTTGCACCTGATAGGTGTCTCAGCAGGCGCCCCTGCGATTATAGTTGAAAAACAGAAGGGTTGTTCAGGTGCAGCATCTAACCTTCTGCTTCGCTTACTTCAGTTGCCGATCAGTAGGCTTGATGCTTTTACAGAGACGTGCTTCAAACCTCAAGCCTGGAAGCGGTCGGTGCCGCGTCAGTCCAGCCGGGCGTGGAAGCTCCCGTTGATGGTGTCGCCGGAGTCCGTGGTGAGTTCTAATTCACCGATCACTGAAGCCAGCTCGGCAGAGGTTATCTCGATCCAGCCGCCGGTGGCAGCTATTTCGAGCGGTGCCTCCGGTGTTCCGCCAAACTCTGAGGAGATCAGTTGGGCTGACGCAGGCCGAGTCCCGGACTCATTGTTCGCACGCACGCCTATCTCATAGCGGCCTGGTGCCACGTCGTAGAGGAACGACATTCGCAGCTCAACGATGTCGTCGCGAAATGGCGTCGCCAAGGTGATCGAGGATGAGCTAGGTGTGGTCAGCTGGCCTTCTGGCTCGTCGGTTGCTTCTTGGGTTTCTTCAACCAACACCCTATGAATGATTGCGCAAGCATCGGCATCGGACGCAACAACATCGTATTGCATCGAGCGGATGTTCAACACACTGGAGCGAAAATCCTCTTCGTCTGAAACCTTAGTTATCGCCATCCGTGTCTCGAGGGCGCCGCTACAATAGGTCTCTACCACAAAGCCATCATTGCCATCAGTGAAGAGGATGTTGTTGTTTTCGTCCTCACAGATGTTGTCTTCATAGTCGTCATCCGGCTCCCCGTCTTCCTCAGCGTAACCGCAAGCGATGTTATAGGGCTGCAAAGCGTTTTCCGGATTCACCTTGTTCATCCAGATAAGGCTTGACTCATACGAGACGGCGGGGCCGTAGAAAATTGGGCCTTTGACATAATCTTGCAAGTGATAACGGTAAGTACCTGCGGGCATTGGCAGAATGGCTTCCCCAAGCGATGAATGGCTAAAAACTGGGCTTTCCTCAGTGCCATCCGGACCGGGCTGGGGAGCCAGGGTTGTTTGTGCGTCTGGAGAATTTTTGCTGACGCAGGCGCTGAGGGCCGTGCTCAACAGAGCAATGGTTAAAAACTTGATTGGCAAGGTTTTGCGGGAAAAGTCCATTTGTAAGTCCGTTTGTTGGGTTGAAGTCTTAAATGGCGATCAATCCTTGGCTACCGCCCGATGCACTGCCGCATGTTAGAGGTAAGTTTTAAGCTCTGCAAGCTCCCGAAAAGCTCCGCGTGTGGACTCAACCACCGCTCAGTCCGTTGGGCGAAAACGCCTGACAGGCTAATTACATGCGAGGTGACTGCTTGATGAGGATTAACCTCAACAATTAAGGCCTGTCAATAAAAAAGCCGGCTGCAATGGCTTGCAGCCGGCTTATGCGTTGCCTGAAAGGCAAGGGCGTTAGCGACCCAGGTAGTTCATCAACCATTCCATCGCAGGGCGCTGGCGGCCGTCGTCGTAGATCAGGCCAGTGCCGTCGCGCCAGGTGGCGCCTACCACGTAACCCCACAGCGTCACACCAACCACATTGGGGTGCTCGTAGAACACGGGGAACTGATCCTGGAACATTGCCAACTGGTGCGCGTCATTGTTGGGTGCTTCTATATCGTATTCGGAGATATAGAGCGGCACGCCCAGGCGGGAGATTTTATCCAGTCGCTCTTTGATTTCCGCTCCGGTCCAGATTCTTGGATCGTTCAGGCTGTGAGCCTGCAAACCCAGGGCATCAACCACACCGGCGTTAACCGCAGGCGTGATCAAGGCGATGATTTCGTCAATCTGCCAAGTAATGAAGTTATAGTCGTTGTAGATGAGTATGGCGTCAGGGCAGTACTGTCTGGCCAGCTCGAAGGATTTAATGATCCAGTTGGCCCCAAAGGCACTGCGTGCATAGCCGGCCGGTGCGTGGCCCTCAACGGCCTCATTCACCACATCAATCATGGCCGTGTCGGGGTAGCGTTCGCAGTAAGCCTTTATCCAGTTTTCTATAGAGGCGGCTTGCTCAGCGGGGCTCAGGTTGTTGATCCAGTTAGGCGCCTGGCTGCCCCATACCAAGGTGTGCGCTTTGACTGGAATGCCGTTTCGGCGAGCAAATTCGTAGATGCGATCCAGTGGCGCCCAGTTGTAAGTGCCCCGTGTTCTCTCCACCGAGCCCCATTTGCCTTCGTTCTCCGGAGTAATTTGGTTCCAGTATCGGGCAAAGTCGGGCCTGACGTTGCCTCGGGTGGTGATGTTGCCAACAAATTTCTCGCCCATCGGCGGCGGCACCACAACAGGCGGCTCTGGCGGTGCTGCGCGTTCGCCGGAGACAGACAGGTTGTCCAGATAAAAGCTGACATCTGCGGCGCCCTCGAAGGCCTCCAGGATGAAGTGATCAAAGTTTGCTTCTGGGATGTAGCTGCCAAGCAAAAGAGTCCAGTTGTCCGCCGTCGCTTCCGCGCTGGCAACTTCCAGGTACTCCAAGAACGTGGCGGGGTCGGTATCGTCAACCGTTTTACCGGTCAGTTTGATGGTTTGGGGCGCGGAGCCCGCGGCAAGCTTGACCCACACCGCCACTTCGTACTCGTAGCCTGGTGTAAGGTAGTCGACGCTGAAGGTAGCACCGTGCCAGGAAGCTGCACGTTCACTGACATACAAGCTGGCTTGCCCTTCGTAGGCTTGCTCCAGGGTGCGCTCGATCACCGCATCGCCGCGTCCGCCCCAGGAGGTGGTGCCGTTTTCAACATCACCGTTCACGGCAAAGTTGTTGCCTGGAACTGCATAGCCGCTGGAAGAAGAGCTGCTGGAGCTGGATGAGGAGCTGCTGGAACTGGATGAGGAGCTGCTGGAACTGGAAGAAGAACTGCTGGAACTGGATGAGGAGCTGCTGGAACTG
Source organism: uncultured Cellvibrionaceae bacterium (assembly GCA_964399955.1). Lineage (GTDB taxonomy): Bacteria > Pseudomonadota > Gammaproteobacteria > Pseudomonadales > Cellvibrionaceae > CAYNST01. The sequence continues at coordinate 8,865 of CAYNST010000113.1, forward strand.
GAAGAAGAACTGCTGGAACTGG
>CAYNST010000113.1:8986-10785 GCA_964399955.1 uncultured Cellvibrionaceae bacterium
GAAGAACTGCTGGAACTGGATGAAGAACTGCTGGAACTGGAAGAAGAGCTGCTGGAGCTTGATGAAGTAATCGGTGGCTCCGGCTGAGGGCTTCCGCCGCCGCAGGCAGCGAGGCTCCCCATAATAAGAGCAGAACAGCTGACGCGGCTGAACAAACCCGACACTCTGCGGGGTTTAGGTAATAACATGCGCGAAGACTCCTTCGGTATTGGTTGCGGCGCCTGGAAGCGCTCCGATGATATTGGGCTTGCAACTTACGTTTTGCTGCAGCACGGCGGGCTGCGTGGGGGCGAAGTCACAACCGGCATTTTATCGAGAATGACTGGCCAATATACCGCCTTCGAAAAGCTCTCAGTTGCGCTGCATTGGCAGGGTGTGAGCTGTGTCAGATAAAACCCAACCTCAATTAGGCCGAGGTATCCCAGATAGAGGTGGCATATATAAATAAGAGGATATCCGCATGTTTCCCACACTTGCACTGCAAAGTTAATGAAGATAGGCCCAGCGTTCATCTGGCGCCAGAGGCATCAGCCCCTGCGGCGTCCAGCAGTCGCCTTGCATAGGCAGCTACCGCCTTTCGCAGTTCCGCTGGCGCCTGCACGGTAAAGTCGAAGGGCAGGTAAGCAAGCCATTTTGCGAACCATTCCAGGCTGTCGGTATAGGTGGTCAACACCAGGCCTTGCGCCTGATCCTCTCGTAAATCCGCCGATGTGCACACCAGGTCCAGTGCTTTGAGCGCGGTCTCAAGATCGGTATGCAGTAGTACCGTCACCTTGTGGTTTTGGCACATACCGCTAAGGCTGCGCACAAAATGCTCTGCTGCGTCAAAATTGGCGGGGCGGCAGAAACGGTGGGGCAGGGTGCGGGCGTGATGAATGCGGTCCAGGCGGAATGACCTCAGCGCATGGCGCAGATGGCAGAAGCCACCCAGATACCAGTGGCCCTGGCGAAACACCAAACCGTAGGGGTCAACCTCTCGGTCGGTCGCCCGGCTTGCTGGCGCCTGATAGCTGAAGGCCACCCGTTGCTCCGCGTGTATGGCCTTTGTGAGGGTAAGCAGCACAGGACCATCCAGCATGGGGCCAGGGCGCGGCAAGATCAGCTTGGTAGTATCGGCCACGCCCCGGGCGCGCCGGCGCAGATTCTCCGGCATGACCCTTTCCAGTTTGGCCTGAGCAGTGTCAACGGCAGGCGTTACTTCTGCCAGCCCCAGGTGCCTGGCCGCCAGCAGTCCCAATGAAACGGCCAGAGTTTCCTCTTCCGTGAACATCATGGGGGGCAGCTTGTAGCCAGGCACCAACATATACCCGCCATAGCGCCCCTGCTGCGTGGTCACCGGCACGCCCAACTCCTCCAGCATGGTGATGTAACGCCGCACCGTCCGTCGGTCCACCTGCAGCCGTTCGGCCAATTCGGCACCACTGATGCAGCTTTGATTTTGCAGCAATTCCAAGACCGTCAATACGCGTGTGGTGGGTGCGGGCATAAACTGTCCAAGATTAGAACAACAAAAAATTTCCCCAAGTAGGGCGGATTCTGGCCTACATCAGTCGTATTCTGTAATCGCAAATCAACACTTAACAGCGCAACCAAGCAAAGGAGATTCAACGTGACTGATATAACCTTGTACACCCATCCCTATTCGCGCGGGCGCATTGCCCGCTGGATGCTGGAGGAAGTAGGCGCTAACTACGATGTCACGGTGCTGGAGTACGGCCCGACCATGAAAACACCAGAGTACCTTGCCCTCAACCCCATGGGCAAGGTGCCCGCGCTGACGCATAACGGTGCAGTGGTGA
>CAYNST010000114.1:0-10769 GCA_964399955.1 uncultured Cellvibrionaceae bacterium
CCGGTGTTCTTGCGCAGCTCCAGGAACTCTTCCATGTCCAGGTGCCAGGTCTCCAGGTAGGCGCACACGGCGCCCTTGCGCTTGCCGCCCTGGTTAACGGCCACTGCCGTATCGTTGGCGACTTTCAAAAAAGGCACAACGCCCTGCGATTTGCCGTTGGTGCCTTTGATGTAGGCGCCGAGCGAACGCACGGGGGTCCAGTCGTTTCCCAGGCCACCCGCCCACTTGGACAGCATGGCGTTGTCGCCGATGGCGCCGTAGATGCCTTCCAAATGGTCCGGAATGGAGGTGAGGTAGCAGGACGACAGCTGCGAACGCAGGGTGCCGGCGTTGAAAAGGGTCGGCGTGGAGCTCATGTAGTCAAACGAGGACAACAGCTGGTAGAACTCGATGGCGCGGGCGTTTTTGTCGTCTTCTTGCAAGGCCAGGCCCATGGCTACGCGCATGAAGAACACCTGCGGCAGTTCGCAGCGAATGCCGTCACTGTGCAGGAAGTAGCGGTCGTACAAGGTCTGCAGGCCAAGGTAGGTGAACTGGTTGTCGCGCTCGGACAAGAGCGCCGCACCCAGGCGCGGCAGGTCAAACTCCTGCAGTTTGGGCGACAGCAGCTCCAGCTCCACACCCTTGTGGATGAAGTTGGTCAGTGCCTGCGGGTAAAAACCGGCCATTTGCTCCTGGGTGGCGGTCTCGGCAATGCCCAGGAAGCGCAGGGCTTCGCTGCGCAGTTTGTCCAGCAGCAGGCGGGCGGTGGCGTAGGTGTAGTTGGGTTCTTTCTCTACCAGGGTGCGGGCGGAGATCACCAGCGAGGTGTTCAGGTCTTCGTAGGAGACGCCGTCGTACAGGCTGCGCATGGCCTCGGTGAGGATGGCCTTGGGGTCCACTTCTTCAAGGCCTGCACAGGCTTCGGTGACCAGGGTGGTCAGGCGCTCTACATCCAGCAGCTGCTTCTGGCCGCTGGGCATGATGACGTTGATCTGCGGGAAGTCCACATCCTCGGCCACCTTGGATTTCTGCGAGCGCAGCTTGGCGCGCTCGGTGCGGTAGATGACGTAGTCGCGGGCCACTTTGTGCTCGCCGGTGCGCATCAGGATCAGCTCTACCTGGTCCTGGATTTCTTCAATGTGCACGGTGCCGCCGCTGGGCATGCGGCGTTTGAAGGTGGCGCTGATCTGCTGGGACAGTTTGGCAACCAGCTCGTGGATGCGCCGCGAGGCCGCCGCCGTGCCGCCTTCTACGGCCAAAAACGCCTTGGTCATGGCCACGGCGATTTTTTCTTCGTTGTAGGGCACCACCGTGCCATTGCGTTTGATCACGCGCAACTGCCCCGGGGCGGTGGCTGCCAGAGCGGATTGGGATTGAGCGTCGCCGCTGCCGGCAACGGGCGTTTTGGCTTGGGGCGATTCCAGGTCTGTTTGCATAATGCTCTCCGTCTGTGCGCGCATGGGGTGGGCACGCAGGTGATAATGAGGTGGTCTGGCGGGCCAATCAGGGCCGCAGCTTGTTTGCGGCTGGGTGAATCTACCGCGCCGTGCCTACGTCAGCTATTTTGAATAACGGGTTATCTATGAGTTGATTTACAGGCCGTCTTGGGCAAAGCGGTGCTGTGATTATGGTTTTGGCTCAGCCGGTTCTTCCTGATACACCTGAGCGCAAAACCGACCCCGGCAGACTGCTTGATAGCGACTCTGCTCGCCGTACCTACACACTTTGTTGCCTGTGTACAAGTACTAAGAGCTGAGTTGGCTGCCAAAATCAGTATAGTCGCAAACACCATATATTGGGGTGCTCTCAGATTTTGATACAAGATAATGCGGTGAGCGGATTTATGCAAGGCAACAGATGGGCGGGTTTCCTGTGGATAAATTGTGTGTAGGGTGTGCTGTTAGTGTTCGCTCACCCTTAGAAGGTCGTGCGGCGTGGGGGCCGTCACCAAAAAGCGTGAAAGACTAGACATAGATCGAATTGGAATTATTAAAACCTGGCTTATAGCAGCCGGGAAATTGCAGAAAAAACAGTCTGGCCTGTATGAACAGACAGCAGTGGAGGCGCGTCAGGCTGAGCGCCAGAGGTCGCAGGCGGGAGCGAGCAGGGTGGGACTGTCGGCCATTTGCAGCACCACCTCGGCCAGCCAGTCCCAGGGGGAGCCTGGAGCGGCGCCCTTGATGGCCAGATCAATGGAGGCGCACTGTTGCAACAGCCTCTGCAGGCGTGCCTTGTCCAACCGTTGCAGGGCCGCGCGCATTAACGGCAGGCGGTTGTCGAACACGCCGTGCTGGCGGGCGGAGCGCTCCAGTGGCAGGCCCGCCTCCTGAGCCTGCTTCAAAAGTGTCAGGGTGCGTATCTCGCGGGTCAGCGCCCAGAGGATAAGCGTGGCCTCGGTGCCTTCGGCGCGCAGGCCGTTCAAGGTGGTGGCTGCGGCGCGGGCGTCGCCGGACAGGGCTTTGTCTGCCAGGGTGAACAGGTTGTAACGGGCGCTGTCGATCACCGCACTGGCCATGAACTCCGCGGTGATGGGACCATCCGGCGCCACCAGTTTCAGTTTTTCAATTTCTTGCACCGCCGCCAGCAGGTTGCCTTCAACCTTGCTGGCCAATACAGCCAGTGCCTGGGCGTCCGCCTGCAGGCCCGCTCTTTTCAAGCGGTGTTCCAGCCAGCGGTGCAGTTGTTTCTCGGCAATGGGCCACACGGTCACTACCCATCCGCAGGCATCCAGTGCCTTCAGCCAGGCGCTGTTCTGCGCGGCGCGCTCCAGCTTGGGGGCAATCAGCAGCAGGCAGGTGTCGCTGCTGGCATTGCGGGCATACTCCTGCAGTACTTTGCCGCCGGCCTCCGCCAGCTTGCCGCTGGCAAGGCGCACTTCCAGCAGGCGCCGCTCGGCAAACAGGCTCAGGCTGTTGGCGCTTTGCAGCAGCTGGTTCCAGTCAAAGCTGTTGTCGGCGTGGTAGATCAACCGCTCTTCAAAGCCCGCTTTGCGTGCGTGCTGGCGCACCTGATCGCAGGCTTCCTGTACCAGCAGGGTTTCATCGCCGGACACCACCACCGCCGGCGGCAGCCCCTGGGCAAGACTGCGGCCCAGTTGCTCGGGGTTAATCCTGGCCATTGATTTGCGCGTCGGCGGCGGGGTTCTGCTGCAGAATGCGGCGCGCCAGTTCGTTGCGCATCTCGGTAATCAGCACCTGTTCTTCTTCGGTTTTGGCCACGGTGTTGCGGAAGTCAAAATCGTAGACGCGGGTGGCGGACAAGGTCTGCGGCAGCACGGCGTGTGTGCTTTGCCCGGGCAGGCGCTGGCGGTAGCTGAAGGGCACGGTGAGGTTCAGCTCGTACTGCGATGCGGAGCCGATGGAGGTGACCGCCACGGTGCGGCGGCGCAGCTCTTCCTCGCCAATTTCCAGCTGCCAAGCGGCGTCTTCGTTTTCCGCTACCGAATATTCGCGCATGGCGTTTTTCACCGCCAGAGCCATGGGGCCGTAGCGGTTGGACGCCACCAGTTGCACTTCATCCAGCAGGTTGTACTGGCTGAAGCCGCGCAGCTGCCAGCCACAGCCGGTGAGGCAAAGTGCGGTAAGGGTTAACAGGATCAGAACTCGCTGCACAGACAACCCCTAGCCCACCACAATGTTGACAAGTTTATTGGGCACCACAATCACCTTGCGCACCGCCTTGCCCTCCATAAAGCGCTGGGCGTTGCCGTCTGCCAGGGCGAGGCGCTCAAGGTCTTCGCGGCTGGTGTCCACCGGGGCTTCAAAGTTGCCGCGCACCTTGCCGTTGACCTGCACCACAATGGTCAGGCTGTTGCGGGCGAGGGCGGCCTGATCGCATACCGGCCAGGGCGCATCCAGCACACTGTTGCTGTGGCCCAGCGCCTGCCACAGGGCGTGGGTAATGTGCGGCACTATGGGGGCCAGCACCAGCACGGCGGCCTCCAATGCTTCACGCTCTACTGCCAGCCCTTGGGCCGAGGCGCGATCCGCCTGGCGGCCGACGTCGTTCAGCAACTCCATCACCGCAGCTATGGCGGTGTTGAAGGTTTGCCGGCGGCCAAAGTCGTCGGACACCTTGGCGATGGTCTCGTGGGTTTTGCGGCGCAGGTCCGTTTGTTGCTCGTTGAGCGTGTCTGCTGCCAGTGTTGCGGGGGTGCCGGCTTCCACGTGCCCGGCAACGGTTTTCCACAGCTTTTTGAGGAAGCGGAAGGCGCCTTCCACGCCGGTGTCCGTCCACTCCAGGCTTTGCTCTGGCGGGGCGGCAAACATGGAAAACAGCCGCACCGTGTCGGCGCCGTAGCTCTGAATCAGCTCTTCCGGGTCCACCGTGTTGCCCTTGGATTTGGACATCTTGGTGCCGTCCTTCAGCACCATGCCCTGGCACAGCAACCGGTCAAAGGGCTCGTCGCAGCTGACCAGGCCTTCATCGCGCATCAGCTTGTGGAAGAAACGGGCGTAAAGCAGGTGCAGTATGGCGTGCTCTATGCCGCCCACGTACTGGTCCACCGGCAGCCAGTAGTCTGCCTTGGCGCGGTCCAGCATGGCGTCTGCGCTTGGGCAGGTGTAGCGGGCGTAGTACCAGGAGGACTCCATGAAGGTGTCAAAGGTGTCTGTTTCGCGCTCCACCGCCTGGCCGTCCAACTCGTCGCGGCGCCAGTGGGCATCCGCCTTGATGGGGGACTGCACGCCGTTCATGACCACATCTTCAGGTAGCAGCATGGGCAGACGATGGGCGGGAACCGCAATTTCGCCGCCGTCAGCCAGGTGAAAGATGGGTATGGGTGCGCCCCAGTAACGCTGACGCGACACGCCCCAGTCGCGCAGGCGGTAGTTGGTTTTGACCCGGCCTTTTTTGGCGGCGATCAGGGTCTCTGCAATGGCCTCAAAGGCACCGTCAAAATCCAGCCCGTCAAATTCGTTGGAATTGACCAGTATGCCCTTGTCGGTAAATGCCTGTTGCTTCAGGTCCAGCGCCTGGCCGTCTGCCGGCGCAATGACCTGCTGGATGGGCAGCGCGTATTTGTGGGCAAATTCGAAGTCGCGCTGGTCGTGGGCGGGTACGGCCATGACCGCGCCGGAGCCGTAGTCCATCAACACGTAGTTGGCCACCCACACCGGTACGCTGTCACCGGTGATGGGGTGCTGCGCGCGCAAGCCGGTATCCATGCCGAGCTTTTCCATGTTGGCGATGTCGGCTTCTGCCACCGACTGCACCTTGCAGGCCTGCAAAAAGTCGGCAAGCTCCGGGTTGTTGGCTGCCACGGCCTGGGCAATGGGGTGGCCCGCCGCCAGGCTCACATAGGTGACGCCCATCAGCGTGTCCGGTCGTGTGGTGTAAACCTCAAAACCGGTGTGCTCGCCCAGCGGCGCGCTCAGGTCAAAGCGCATCTCCACGCCACGGCTTTTGCCAATCCAGTTGCGCTGCATGGCCTTGACCTGTTCGGGCCAGTGCGGCAGCTTGTCCAGGTCATTCAGCAGTTCTTCGGCGTAGTCAGTGATGCGGATGAACCATTGGGGAATCTCCTTGCGCTCCACCGGTGTGTCGCAGCGCCAGCAGCGGCCGTTTTCCACCTGCTCGTTGGCCAGTACGGTTTCGTCGGTGGGGCACCAGTTGACCGAAGACACCTTCTTATATGCCAGGCCTTTTTCATACAGCCGGGTGAAAAACCACTGCTCCCACTTGTAGTAGTCAGGCTTGCAGGTGGTCAGCTCCCGCGACCAGTCAAAGCCGAAGCCCAGGGCCTTGAGCTGACTGCGCATATAGTCTGTGTTGGAGTAAGTCCAGGCCGCCGGTGCCGTGTTGTTTTTGATGGCGGCGTTTTCCGCCGGCAGGCCAAAGGCGTCCCAGCCCATGGGGTGCAGCACGTTTTTGCCCTGCATGCGCTGGTAGCGGGCAATTACATCGCTGATGGTGTAGTTGCGCACGTGGCCCATGTGCAGTCTGCCACTGGGGTAGGGGAACATGGCCAGGCAATAAAACTTGGGCCGGCTTGGATCTTCAGTGACCTCAAAGCTTTTGTGTTCCTGCCAGTAGGTTTGCGCTGCTTGTTCGATGGGGGCGGGCTGGTATGAGTCTTTCATGGCGTTGGTCGGCTTGGTGTCCCAGAAGAAAAAGACGGCCATTATAGGCATTGATGCCGGGGGTCCGCATCCCTCGCGGCGGTTTATTGCGTTTACGGTTGTACCAGTGGTCAGCTACGGTTGTCATGGGTGAGCCGAGCGCTGCTCAAGGCGGGTAGGCATGCCACTTGCAAAGCTGCTGCACTATCTTGGCAATCACCCTTACGGGGCGCATGGCCCCTAGTTAAAACAGAATAAATGCACTATGAATGGACAGGTACGACCCATAAAGGCGCACAGTGTCGTAGCGCCAACGTCGGAATTCACTGCCTTCTGCCAGGCGTACCGCCGGCGGCAGGATGTGATTGCCATGATCAGGCAACTGAGCCAGATGACCCGCCTGGTGCAGCGGCATCGCGGCATGAGCATGGCTCTGCTGGGCGGCAATAGCCTGTTCCGCGGGGACTTTGAAACCTTGCAGAAGCAGTTGGAGCGCAGGTTGACGGCCATAGAAGCCTTTGCAGCACTGACTGGGTTGCTCAGTGAGCGGGAAAAGGAAAACCTGCACAGCGCCTGGCAAACGGTGTGTGTGGACTGGCAAAACGACGATGTCATTGACAACTTCGAGCTGCATGCGCATTTTATCGAGTTGTTGCAGGCGATGGTGGTGGGGCTCAGTCGTGAGCTGGAGTGCCCACTGACAATAGACATAGCCGCCAACCGTGAGCTGGACTTGCCCCCGGAGGACAGCAATGCGCACCCGAAGATGTTCAAGCAGCTAGAGTTGTTGAGTTTTGCCGTGCGCCAGGCGCCGGAGATGATTGAGCAGGTGGGTAGGATCCGCGGCCTGGCCACCTATGCCGCCGCCAAGGGCTATTGCGATTACCACCACGACCGCAAGCTGCGCTATGTGATTGGCTGTGCGCGGGCGTCCAATGAGAAACTGCGCCACCAATCCGAGCGGCTGGAGAGCATACTGGGTGGCACACTGAGCACCTTGTCCTTGATCAAGACCTACGAACTGAAGTTCATGTTTCTGCTGAACACCGTAGAGATGGATATATTGTCCGGCGCCACCATGACCACCAACAGTGCCCAGGTGTTCAAGCTGGCCACCGAAATCATGGATGTGTATCTGAAGGTGGTGGACGAGGCCATTGATACCCTGAGTGCCTGGCACGAGCAGGAACTGGAGGCCTGGTTGCGACTGGCCTGAACCCGGTTAGGTGAGTGTTCAGGGGGCGGAGGGCTCCGCGGGAGTGGCAGCAACGTCTGGGGCCAAACTCTCGAAGTCACGGATATAACTGCCAATTTTGCGCTTGAAGCGTTCGTCCTGGCGGTCGGAGCGGTCGTTGAGGATTTTGGCCAGCAGGGTGTAGGTGCGCTCCTGATTGCGATCAACCAGGGCTTTGGCCTGTTTGGGCATATCCCCTGAACGGTGCGGCGCAACATTGCGTAGCTTGGCAAGCAAGGCGTCTGCGTCCTTACGCTCCTGCAGGGCGGCAATCAATTGATGCCGTTTGTGCATCTGTTGAATGGCAGTGAGCGCCTCGTAAGGCTCCAGTGACTCTGACCACTCCTTGAGCCATTCCCGTTGCTGCCTGGACAGCCCGCCCAGCCAATCGTCAAGATAGCCCTTCATCTTCTTGTAGCGTTTGTCCGCCTGTTTGGCGGGACTGAGATTGACGTATTCCCTGATGAACTTCTGCCGGCGCTCTTCCAGCTTGTTTTCCAGTTGCTCTACCTGGGCATCGCTGAAGCTGGACGCGATGCGGGCGACGTCCGGCAGCATGCGCTCAAGGGAGTAATCCATCAGCTCCTGGATTTTGTCGGTCTCCGCGTGGATGAACTGACTGGTGACCGGGCCCTTGTCCACACCCTGCTGCAGAGCGTGCAGATACTGGCTGTACTCCATCAGTTGGGTTTGCCGATGCCAGTCGTGAAAGCGGCGAAGGGCCTCCCGCGCGGCGGGTTTTTGCTCGCCTTCCAGGCTGACGTAACGCTCTATTTGCCAAAGCATCAGCCGGTCAAGGTAGTTATAGGCAAGACGCACGGCACAGGCTGTGCTGAAAATGACCACGCCGGCCAGCAGCAGCCAGCGCACCACAGAGCCTGCGGCACCCGCACGGGTGCGATTGCTTTGAGAGTTTTCTGTGATGGGCTGGGTTCTGCTCATGCAAGCCTATACGTTGAAGCGGAAGTGAACGACGTCGCCATCGGCAACAATGTATTCCTTGCCTTCCAGGCGCCACTTGCCGGCTTCCTTGGCGCCGGCTTCGCCTTTGTAGCGGATGAAGTCGTCGTAGGCGATGACCTCGGCGCGAATAAAACCTTTTTCAAAGTCGGTGTGGATTTTACCGGCCGCCTGCGGTGCGGTGGCTTTCAAGGGGATGGTCCAGGCACGTACTTCCTTCACCCCGGCGGTAAAATAGGTGTGCAGGTCAAGCAACTGGTAGCCCGCGCGGATCACGCGGTTCAGGCCGGGTTCGGTCATGCCGATATCCGCCAGAAATTCGGCTTTTTCGTCGTTGGCCAATTCGGCAATTTCACTTTCCATTTTGTTGCAAATGGGTACCACCACAGCGTTTTCTTCTGCGGCAATGGCCTCCAGTTCGGTCAAAAACGGGTTGTTCTCAAAGCCATCTTCCGCCACGTTGGCAATGTACATGGTGGGTTTGAGGGTGAGCAGGTTAAGCTCTGACAGGGTTTGTTTGTCGTCGTCACTGAGACCGGCGGAGCGCAGCGGTTTGGCTTCATTCAAATGTGGCAGAATTTTCTCGATAACCGAAAGCAGAGCTTTGGCGTGTTTGTCGCCGCCCTTGGCGGCCTTGGCATTGCGAAAATTGGCGCGCTCCACCGTGTCCAGATCCGACAGTGCCAGCTCGGTATTGATGGTTTCTATGTCGCCGCGCGGGCTGATCTTGCCGTCCACGTGAATCACGTTGTCGTCTTCAAAACAGCGCACCACATGAGCAATGGCGTCCGTTTCGCGAATATTGGCCAAAAACTTGTTGCCCAGCCCCTCGCCTTTGGAGGCGCCGGCCACCAGTCCGGCGATGTCCACAAACTCCATGGTGGTGGGTACAATGCGCTCGGGTTTGACGATGGCGGCAATGGCATCCTGGCGCGGGTCGGGTACAGCCACCACGCCGGCGTTGGGCTCAATGGTGCAGAAGGGGAAGTTTTCTGCCGAGATGCCAGCCTGGGTGAGGGCGTTGAAGAGGGTGGACTTACCCACATTGGGCAGGCCGACGATACCGCATTTAAAACCCATAAGGAGTTCCTGTTGTCATTGTCTGGTTGACCCGCCGGGCGGTATTGCGTTCCCTGGAGGGTGTGATCTGTAGGAATAAGGCAGGCAGGCGGTGAACAACGCTCTGGGGCAGCGCCCGTTCAGGGCGTGCTGCGGCTGTGAAGGTCTTTCATGGCGCGGTTCCAGTCGCCGCGCACCAGATCTTCCATCACATCAAGTGCGTTGTCGATGGCGCTGGCGATCAGGTCGCGCTCAGCGGTAGGGGCCTTCTGCAGCACATAGCCGGTCACCAGGCCGGCGCTGCCGGGGTGCCCAATGCCCAGCCGCAGCCGCCCAAACTGGCGGTTGTTGCCCAGCGCGGCAATAATATCACGCAGGCCGTTGTGCCCGCCGTGACCTCCGCCAATTTTGAGCTTGGCGCTGCCCGGTGGCAGGTCCAATTCGTCGTGTACCACGAGTATGGCTTCGGCGGGAATCTTATAGAACTGGCTGATGGCCGCCACGGCCTGGCCGCTGCGGTTCATGAAGGTGGTGGGCACCAGCAGGCGCAGATCGGCCCCGGCGCACTGGGTGCGGCCGCTAAAGCCAAAAAATTTGGGGGTGTGAGTCAGGGAAATAGACGCCCGCTCCACCAGCCTGGCCACCAGATCTTCTCCGGCATTGTGGCGGGTGTGGGCGTATTCGGGGCCGGGATTTCCCAGGCCCACGATGAGTTGTACCGGTGTTTGCACAGTCACAGAATGCGTTAATCCGTTACAGAAACGGCTTATTCCGCGCCGTCTTCGGTAGCGTCTGTGTCAGCAGTAGCACCCTTGGCTTTGTTGACGCTCACCACCGGCAGGTCGTGGTCGGCGCCCTGAATCAAGGCAACAGATTCAACACCTTTAGGCAGTTGCAAGTCGGAAACGTGCACGATTTGTCCCACATCTACGTCGGCCAGGTCAACTTCAATGAACTCCGGCAGGTCGCCCGGCAGGCAGTTGATTTCCAGCTGGGTCAGGTTGTGCAGGATGCTGCCGCCGCCGGTCTTCACGCCAACGCACTTGTCTTCGTTAATGAAGTGCAAGGGTACGGAGATAGTGATTTTCTTGGATTTGGAAACACGCAAAAAGTCGGCGTGCAGCACCTTGGGCTTGGCCGGGTGGCGCTGCAGGTCCTTGAGGATGACGTCTTCGCTGCTGTCGCCCAGGTTCAGGGTGATGATGTGCGAGTAGAACGCCTCACTCTCAAGGTGCTTAACCAGTTCTTTGTGCGTAATGCTGATGGTTTGCGGGGCTTTGTCGCCACCGTAAACAATAGCCGGTACCAGGTCTGCAGAAAGACGCAGGCGGCGGCTCGCACCTTTACCTATAACTTCCCGCGTTTGTGCAGTTAAAGTAAAATCTTCAGTTGACATGAGTCAGTCCTCGTGGATGACCATAGAGATCCGCGACCAGAATATCTATGGGTAGTAAGTGCCGGAAATCGGCCCTAAA
>CAYNST010000115.1:0-9585 GCA_964399955.1 uncultured Cellvibrionaceae bacterium
CCTAACAGCGCGCGTCGCCCTTTACACGCACATCTTGCACACTGCCATTATCAGCCGGGAAGTTTTTGAGCATGGATTCCAGCATCTCGTCATAAATCACAGAAAAAACGCCGCATTGGCTCTGGGTAACACCTTTCACTTCGTAAACGCGCTCGCCCGAGGCGGGTTTGGATATCACCAGGCTGAGCCTGTGGGTATACAGGGCTTGCTCTGCAGCCCCCTCCAGAACAACCACACTCATGCTGGGGCCAAAGCCAAACCCGCGATGATGCGGGTAGATGCGCGTTTCGGCAAACCCGGGCCGCAACCGGCTGTTACGCACACTGCCTTCGTCGACATCAAACGCAATATGCGCCTCGTAGTCGGGGCTGTCGTAACGCGTGTCAAAACGATTCACGGGCGTATAACCCAAGTCTGCCAAGGCCGCCTCAAGACGAACGCGGTAATGGGCAAACTCCAGTGACTGGCCCACAGACTCGTTTGCGGCGCGAACCGCCACAGTACCGGCTCCAAATTCTGCCGCCTCCGCCCGAAACGCGTTGACCTTGGTGCTGACCGTGGTGGCGCAGCCGGTCAGCAGCAAACCCAACAGGGCCAGCGGTAAAAAACGCTTGGCCGCAAGTTTTAAACCTGGCATACCTATCACTAAAACCCCCTCAACAGCCCTTGTTCTCAAGTGTTTCCACCAACTCCCTGAATTTGACCTTATTGCTTTGATTAAGCTCCATCAATATACGGTGGGCCTCAAGGATCTTCTCTTTTATTCGCGATTCGTCCTGCGTGTTTTCACTGAGCGGGTCCATTGCCGTCGGCGCCAGCTCGCTGTTGGACACCAATTCAAAGATATCGTCAAAGCCCATGGACAACAGCAGGCGCAGAATGCCGGGGTCGCGGCTCACCACCACCGGTTTTTCCAGGCCGCGCTCGCCGGCGCCAATGGCTATTTTGGCCATCAAACCCAGGGTGGTGCTATCCACACCTTCCACTTCTCTCAGATCAAAAACCACCGAGGTGAAATCGTCCATGCTCAACATGGAGCCGATAAATTGATCAAAGGAAATGCAGAGGTTGAGGCGCACATCCCCAACCAGACGGATGATGCTGACGCCCTGATGCTGTGCTACCAGAATTTGCCCGGAACTCATTTGATGTCACCCGAGGTTAAAGTCAAAACTGCAATATCGTCTGGCGCCTCGACCGCGTCTTCCAAGCGCAACCGGGCGGCAACCGTTTGCATGTGGCCCTTTGCCTGAGCCACAAGATCCAGAAGGTAAGCCTCTTTGGCAATCAGATCTTTTTCGGGCAGGATTTCCAGCACGCCGTCGGAAAACACCGTTAATGAAAAAGCCTCAGGTAAATCGGCTTGGAAGACCTCCCACTTGGCGTCCTTGAAGATGCCCAACGGCTTGCCTTTGCCTTGCAGATACCGTGTGCCCTCTGCAGTGCTCAGCACCGGCAGTGGCAGGTGACCGCCCAGTACGTAACGCATTTGCCGAGTGTGCAGATCCAGGATGCCGACAAAACAGGTGAGGTGGCAACCAAACTTGGAGCGTACAACTTCGTTGTTGATGACCTCCATCAAGCGTGCGGCATCTACTTCGAACTCGGCACCACAGCGAGCCACACTTTTCTCGCTGAACAGGCGCCGCACCAATTGCTTCAGCCAGACCGTGACAAAAGCGGATGAGGCACCGTGCCCGGAGACATCCGTAAGATAGAAGCAAAGGTAGCGGTTGCTGATGAGGCCATAGTCGACAAAGTCGCCGCTCAAATACAGCGAGGGCACAATCTTGTGGGCAATGGTCACATTGCCGAAGGTGGCGGGGGTGGTGGGGAGCAGGTTCAGTTGAATCTGGCGGCCGGCGCGCTGATCGCGCTCCAACACGTGCACATACTCGCTCAGTTCCCGGTTGGCCGTTTCCAATTCGTGCCGGTAGCGCTTGTTTTCTCGTTGCAGGTCCAGCACTTCCAGGGCGCGCCTTATAGAATGGATCAGCACGCCAATGTCAACCAAGGGCTTCATCAGATAATCGGCCGCGCCCAGACGCAGCGCCTGCACTACATCGGACACCATACCCACACCCGAAATAACAATTACCGGAATGTCGGTATCAACTTTTTTTATGGCCTGCAGTACTGAAAGGCCGTTGCTTTCCGGCATGCGCAGGTCGGTCAATACCAGGTCCGGCCGGTGGGATTCAAACCAGGCCAGACCCGCCTGGCCGTCCGCCTCGGCATGTACCCGATAACCGCAGTCATCCAGGTAGGCCACTATGCTTTGTCGCACGAGCGAGTCGTCGTCAATTACCAGCAACTTCCTGCCCGGTTCAGTGCTCACCCGAAACGACACCTTTCGCCAATGAAATCATATGAACGGCCAAACCGTCACCCTTTCATGGTTTGACTTGAATGTCAGCCGATACCCGGGCAAATTCCCGAAGCGCCTGCCGCTGGCGTAAGCTGGGGCGCGCGGCTCAACCGTGCAGAAAAAGCAACGGCGGGCTCCTTGGAAGCCACCACCTCGCGTGCCGCATATCAAGCTGATTGGAAAAACACACTACTCCTTTAATACGGGGGGTGCAAGCGGCAACCCGGCGACTCAGCCGGCCCGGAACCTTCAGTTGCTCGGCGTTCCCATTGGCGTGCCAAGGGCGGTATTTGAAAGGTCAAAAGTCTTCAAAGTCATCAAAGTCACCGCCAAAATCGTCCGTGATTTCACCGTCTTGCACCAGGTACTCGCGACGCTGCAGATAGGCCTCGCGTATGAAGACATAGCGATCGCCACTGATGAGTTCTTCTGCGTTCAGCAGATAGGCCCGATCATCAACAGCTTCTATGCCCTTGATGGCCAGTCGCTCAAGATCGCCGCCCATGTAGCGGACCGGGTCCAGCGTCCAGTCCACCGGCAGGCTGATGGTGTCCGTAGCCGTGGACGAACCCAATACCGGCAACACCAGATAGGGGCCAGGCCCCACACCCCAAACCGAAAGTGTCTGGCCAAAGCTTTCAGGCTCCGCGCGGTTGAGACCCGCAGCCTGGGCAACATCGACTAGGCCGAGCAGGCCAATGGTGGTGTTCAGCGTCAGCCGACTGGCGCTTAAACCCGCTCCCCGCCACTTGCCCTGCAGCAGATTGTTGAACGTGTTGGACACCTCCCCCAGATTTGAGAAAAAATTGTTTACGCTCGACTGCACCGGTCTGGGCAGTGAGCGCTGATAGGTTTGACTGACGGGTTTCAGCAGGTGCGCGTCCAGGGTGTCGTTGAAGCGGAACACAGCTCTGTTCATGCTCTCCCACGGGTCGTTTTGCCGGGCGGTCTCATTCGCCTGTACCGCAGTTGCACCGGTGACAAGCAGAGCGAATAGGGCGAGCCGCCATTTGGGCCAACATATGTGCATAATATCTTCCAGGTTCAGTGCCGGATCGGCTGTGAGATCATTGTATAAGAGCTGACGAGACTAAAAAAGCTTGCCGATAGCTCCACCGCAACCCGCTGCCGTACACACTTCTTGCATTTCGGCCAAAAACCCAGAGCTTTTGCGGGTAAAATGCAGCGCAGCAAAAAAAGGGCTGCAAGCTCAACACTATTTTTGGACAGTCACTATGCAAGAACAGCAATGGCGTTTCTGTTTGGCGCCAATGATGGATTGGACCGATCGCCACTGCCGCTACTTCTGGCGACTGCTCAGCAGCAACGCCCGCCTGTACACCGAGATGGTCACCACGGGTGCCCTGCTGCATGGCGACCGGCAACGATTTCTGCGTTATCATCCGGCTGAGCATCCGCTGGCGCTGCAATTGGGCGGCAGCAATCCGCAGGATCTGGCGCAGTGCGCAAAATTGGCTGAAGACAGCGGGTTTGACGAAGTCAACCTTAATTGCGGCTGCCCCAGTGACCGGGTGCAAAATGGCAAAATTGGCGCCTGTCTGATGGCGGAGCCAGACAGGGTTGCGGAATGTGTCGCGGCCATGCAGCAACAGGTGCGCATCCCGGTGACGGTGAAACATCGCCTGGGTATAGACGATCTGGACAGTGACGAGCACCTGCATAACTTTGTTGGCAAGGTGGCGGAGGCCGGCTGCAAGGTGTTTATTGTGCACGCGCGCAAGGCCTGGCTTAGCGGTTTAAGCCCCAAGGAGAACAGGGATGTTCCGCCGCTGCAATACGATCGGGTAGTGGCCCTGAAGCGGGCCTACCCGCAGCTGCGCATAGTGCTCAATGGCGGGCTCAAGTCGCTGCAGGACTGCCAGACGTACCTTTCTGAATTGGACGGCGTTATGATGGGGCGCGAGGCTTATCAAAACCCCTACCTTTTGGCAGACGTTGATCAGATGCTGTTTGGGCGCAACCAGCCGGGGCCATCCAGGCAACAGGTGGCCGCCGAATTCGCCGAATATGCTCAAGCTCAACTGGATCAGGGCGCGCGGCTGAATCATTTGACGCGCCACATACTGGGCTTGTTTGCCGGGGTGCCGGGGGGGCGCCAGTTTCGTCGCCACCTGAGCGAAACGGCTCATAAACCTGCAGCCACGCTGGAGGAGCTTGACCGCGCCCTGAGCCTGGTGGCCGCGCAGCGGAACTCGGAATAACAAAGTCGTTCAAACCAATTTCAACAAGGGGCACACCATGAGCAACAAACTGGAACAACTGAAGTCCATGACCGATGTAGTGGCCGATACCGGCGACATCGAGGCAATCAAGCTGTACAAGCCGCTGGATGCCACTACCAACCCTTCTCTGCTGTACAAGGCGGCGCAGCTGGAGCAGTACGCACCCCTGGCAGAAAAAGCCGTCAAGGGCTCTAGCTCTATTGCTGCCGCCAGTGACAAGTTTGCGGTTGCCATCGGTTGTGAGATTTTAAAGATTGTCGACGGCCTGGTCTCTACCGAGGTGGACGCGCGGCTGTCCTTTGACACCCAGGCCTGCATTGACAAGGCACATCATCTGATTGACCTTTACGAAGCTGCGGGCGTGGGCAAAGAGCGGGTTCTGATCAAAATTGCCTCTACCTGGGAAGGCATCCGCGCAGCAGAACAATTGGAAAAAGAAGGCATTCACTGCAACCTGACGCTGCTGTTCAATTTCAACCAGGCCGCAGCCTGTGCCGATGCCGGCGTATTTTTGATCTCGCCATTTGTGGGCCGCATCCTCGACTGGTACAAGGCCAACACCGATAAAAAGGATTACGCGCCGCACGAAGACCCGGGCGTTGTGTCCGTCACCAAAATTTACCAGTACTTCAAGCAGCACGATTACAAAACCGTGGTCATGGGTGCGAGCTTCCGCAATAAAGGCGAAATTGAAGCCCTGGCAGGTTGCGACCGCTTGACCATTAGCCCCCAGCTTCTGGGTGAGCTGCAGGAAGACCAGGGCAAGCTGGTGCGGGCGCTCTCCCCGGAAAAGACCGGCGATGCCATAGAAAAACTGCGGGAGACAGAGTCTCAATTCCGCTTCAGCCTGAGCGAAGATGCCATGGCCAACGAAAAACTGGCGCACGGCATCAGAGGGTTTGCGGCGGATCAGGTCAACCTGGAAAAGCTGCTCTCCAAATATGCTTGATCGCATTCGCGCGTTGTTGCAGCCCGGCCAGGCGCAAACCCCGCACGAGCCGTTCAGCGAGGCAGACCGCCGCCTCGCCTGCGCGGCTCTACTCATAGAAGTGGCGGTGATCGACAACGAATTTGACGGTGACGAACTGGCTGCAATGAAGCAGGTTCTGGCAGAGCAGTTTGCTGTCCCCACCGAAGACCTTGACGGCCTGGTGGCCATGGCTCAAAACGAGTCCAGCGACTCGGTGTCCATGCACCAGTTCACCCAGGCCATCAACAATCACTGCTCCCCGGAAGAAAAATTCGAGCTGGTTACCGGCATGTGGCGCGTCGCCTTTGCCGATGGTGACCTGGACAAATACGAAGAGTACATCATCCGCAAGGTCTCCGACCTTATCTACCTACCCCACGGCGACTTCATTCGCGCCAAACAGGCGGCGCGCTCCAGCTGAAGCGACGCCGGCTGCAACGTCTGCTCAAGCTGAACCGGGCTGCGGCTTACCGGTTCTTGCCACTCGCACAATACAACCCGGCACTTCCCGTGAGCGTTCAGACTGCGTGCGAAAGGGTGCAGCGCAGGACGAAACATCTGAGTTTGCGCGCGCATTGTTATACCGCATCACGGCGCCGCCGACCACTCGCCGACCCGCTGGGCCCAGTGTCAAACCACGCACACTCAGGGTTCAAGCGTTAATGTGGTCGTATCAATGCGGCCGCTGCCGGCCGTACCCAGGAAGCGTTCCAGCCGCGCCACAACCTTGGCGGCCGTGGCGCGATAAGATGTGAGCTTGCCGCCACAGATGGCCAGGTAGACACCCTCGCCCAGGCGCTGCTCGGCGAATACTGTTTCGCGGGAGCGGCGGTTGGCGTCTTTGGCCGTTTTGGGCAGAACCCGGATACCGGCAAAAGTCTGCACAATGTTTGCCCGGCTGCACGCTTGATCAGAGAAATAATGATTGAAAACCTGCAGCAGGTAGTCCACCTCGGCGTGGC
The DNA here is from genome assembly GCA_964399955.1 of uncultured Cellvibrionaceae bacterium. Taxonomy (GTDB): domain Bacteria; phylum Pseudomonadota; class Gammaproteobacteria; order Pseudomonadales; family Cellvibrionaceae; genus CAYNST01. The sequence continues at coordinate 6,544 of CAYNST010000115.1, forward strand.
TCACCTCTGCCACCGGGCTTGGCAACACTCGCTCTGTGGTGCCCACCAGAGTTTTGCCCCGCCAAGGCAGCACAAACACCGCTCGCCCGTCCGCAGGCGCCTCCAGGTAAAAGCAACCCGAGAAGGCCGGCACATCCAGTAACACATGTATGCCCTGCACCCAGTCAAACTTCATTAGCGGTGCGCCCTCTACCCGAGCGGCCAGTTGATTGGCAGAGGCGCCAGCCGCATTGACGAAAGCGCGAGCGGTCACGGGTTCTCCCTGGCTCAGGTGCACCTGCAGACTGCTGCCGCCGCGCACCTCTGTCACTGACGTCTGCAGCCGGACTTCGGCACCCAATGACATTGCCGAACGCAGCACCGCCTGAGTCAGCGCGCGGTCATCCGTCTGCCCATCAAAATAGGCAAATACAGCGACCAGGTCTTGCTGCCTGACCGGCAATTGCGACCAGTCGCGTTTGGGCACTTTGAAGCTGGATTGTCCCTGTTTGCCGCTGAGCAGGTCGTAGAGTGTTAATCCCAAACCGATTTTCCAGGCGGCCCGGGTTGAGTGGCGATATACCGGCAGATAAAACAGGCTCAAACGCACCAGCTCGGGCGCGTTGCGCAACAGCAACTGACGCTCGCGCAGGCATTCTCGCACCAGCGCTATCTGGCCGGTCTCCAGATAGCGCAACCCCCCGTGGATCAACTTGGAGCTGTTGCTGGATGTCTCCAGCCCGGCTTCGGCGTGTTTTTCCACAACCAATACCCGCCAGCCGCAAGCGGCACCAGCCTGCGCCACACCTGCACCTTGAATTCCAGCCCCGGCAATGATCAGGTCGTAATCGGCCATCAATTGCGCTCCAGCAGGGCTCGCAGAGCCTGCACATCCCAGGTTTCCAGGTAGGGTATACGCAAGTTCAGGCAGCGCTGCAGATCATGGGGGGCAACCACATCGTAGACAAACCATTGCCAAGGGCCGGGCCAAAGTGCCGTTGCCCTTGCAGGAATTTTCTTGAGATCGCATATCAGGTAATCCACCGGTTGGTGGGCAAGCTGCGCCTTGGCGTCACGGCTGTAGCGGCTCAAAACCCAACCGACCGGCTGTGTGCTCTGTGCCTGCACGCAGCGCAAGACCGGCAAGTCAAAAGCAATGATGACGCAGCGCTCACCCAGGGCCTCAACCATGGGCAACAGCTGCCGAACTGCCTCTTCCCGTGCCAGCCGTTTGAATATTTCCGACTTGAGCTCCAGAAACACCTGCGCGCGGGGCCAGGCTTGCAGCAGGGCAATGACCTGCTGCAGACGGGCAACCGGTGTGGGAAAGTGAGCCTGGCCCAGCCGGGCCGGTTCGTGCACGCTAATGGCCGCCAGCTCTGCGGCGTCGAGAGCATCAACCCGGCTCGCCACCCCACCCACTCGAAGCAGGCAGGGATCGTGCAGCATCATGAACACACCGTCGGCACTCAGCTGAACATCAAACTCAACTGCATCAGCACCCGCGCTCAGCGCGGCCTCCAACCCCTGCAGGGAGTTCTCCGGATAGGCCGCAGGCCAGCCTCGATGCCCCACCAACCTGACCACGCCGTTGCTCATAGCCACACCTCTTGTTTACGCTCAACCTACGCAAGTTTAGATGAACCGGCATGGCTCCGCGCAGGCTCAGGTCTGTTCGCCGGTGGATGCCTGCAGCCGTTGCCGCGCCTGTGCGTACTCCTGCTGGGTTAGCACGCCTTGCTGATAGAGCGCGTCCAACTTCGATAAGTGGGGTTCCGCCGCCGGGCTGGCGGAAGACTGCTCTGCGCCTCGGAACAGGCGCCTGACTTTTCTGATCAGACCGGCCAGCAGCCGCCAGATTCTGGGCAGCAACCAGATGGCGACAGCAAAAAACAGCACCAGTAAAACCAGAAACACCAGCGGATGCTGCAGCGCCGCCCACAAACCGGCAAACACCACCACATCCTCCCCAACCGAGGCGCCCCAGTTGCTGAAGGGCTCCGGCGAGGTGTTGATGAGCATGCGCGCACCGGCCTTGGTTGCGTGGCTGGTGGCCGCCATGCCGCCGCCCAGAATACCCGCCGCCACCTCCAGTGCCACATGAGTCTCACCTACGGCTCCGGCCGCCAGCATGGCGCCGGCAGGTATGCGCACAAAGGTGTGTAGCAAATCCCAGCTGGTATCCACCCCCGGCACCTTGTCGGCAAAGAATTCCAGGCAATACATCAACCCTGCGGCGCCAATGACCATAGGATTTTGCAGCACCTGCAGGGCATCCGGCAGTGCAATATTGCCGGTAGCACCGCCCAGCCCCAGCACCAGCAGCACCGCGTAAAGATTGATGCCACTGGCCCAGGACGCGCCAAGCGTCAGGGCCAGAGTGGCAAGCAACGTTTCGTAGCTCTCCAAAGCAGTACTCCAGAAGGCAAAGAAGCCGATCTTAGCACGGCAAACTTAAGCGCTACTGAACGCAGCTAAATTGCGGATCGCATTGGTTTGAAGGTAAGGCGGGAGGTTAAAATGATTGGCCTGAAAACCGACCACTGTAATCAGACAGGGAAGCTGAACGAGCGCTGGACGTGAGCTATTCATCTATCAATAACAATCAGGCTCACCCAATGACGGATCAGATTGCGTGCCGATTTGTGCAGTTAAAGGGGGAAAACGAGGGTTCACAAATTCAGTGATCCCGCACATTCTGCGCTGCCCCCCCCCTCAGGGCGCTCCGTCCTTTAACTGAAGTGACCGTTCAGATTGCGTGCAGATTTGTGCAGAGCAAAGGGGAAAACGAGGGTTCACAAATTCAGCCTCAGGGCGCTCCGTCCTTTAACTGAAGTGACGGTTCAGATTGCGTCCAGATTTGTGCAGAGCAAGGCAGAAAATGTGACTTTACCAGCTCAAAGCACCATTCTCCAACGCAGCAATGCGCAAGCTTGGGCGTGAGCCATCCATCTACTACTCAGCAATGTCCTGAGTCTCACCCAGAGACGGTGCAGATTTGTGCAGTTAAAGGGGAAAACGAGGGTTCACAAATTCAGCCTCAGGGCGCTCCGTCCTTTAACT
>CAYNST010000115.1:9685-10688 GCA_964399955.1 uncultured Cellvibrionaceae bacterium
ACGGTTCAGATTGCGTCCAGATTTGTGCAGAGCAAGGCAGAAAATGTGACTTTACAACTGTAAAGGACCATTTTCCAACGCAGCTATGCGCAAATCTGGGCGTGAGCTGGACCGTTACTAGACGTTGTAGCTGCTGGAGGAGGTGTCTCCACCGCGACCGGTCCAGTTGGTGTGGAAGAACTCACCGCGCGGCTGGTCAATACGCTCGTAGGTGTGGGCGCCAAAAAAGTCCCTTTGTGCCTGCAGCAAGTTGGCCGGCAGGCGCGCCTGTCGGTAGCCGTCAAAGTAGGACAGGGCAGACGTCAGCGCCGGCGCAGAGATGCCGTTAGTTACAGCCGCCGCAACCACCCGGCGCCAGCCGGCCTGCGCCGCACCAACACGCTCGATGAAATGCGGGTCCACCAGCAGATTGGACAATTGCGGGTTATTGTCGAAGGCCTCTTTTATGTTGCTCAAGAACGCCGAGCGGATGATGCACCCGCCGCGCCACATCAGGGCAATGCCGCCGTAGTTCAAGTCCCAGCCGTGTTCCTTGGCGGCTTCCCGCATCAACACATAGCCCTGGGCGTAGGACACAATTTTGGAGGCAAACAGCGCGTGGCTCAGGTCCTTGACGAAGGCTTTTTTATCGCCGTCAAACTTGGGCTCTGGCCCGGAGATCAGTTTTGACGCCGCCACACGTTCTTCTTTTTGCGCAGAAAGGCAACGCGCAAACACGGCTTCGCCAATCAGCGTCAAGGGTACACCCAGCTCCAAAGCGGTCACACCGGTCCATTTACCCGTGCCTTTCTGACCGGCAGTGTCCAAAATCTTGTCAACCAGCGGCTCGCCGTCTTCGCGGTAGGCCATGATGTCGCGCGTGATTTCGATAAGGTAGCTGTTCAGCTCCCCCTCGTTCCACTCGGCAAACACATCATGCATTTCATCGGCGCTCATGCCCAGCAGGTTTTTCATGATCTGGTAGGCTTCGCAGATCAGCTGCATGTCGCCGTATTCAATGCCG
>CAYNST010000116.1:0-4586 GCA_964399955.1 uncultured Cellvibrionaceae bacterium
ACGGGCACACCGTCAGCTCCGAGTTTCAGGCGCTGAACAAAGGGCTGCCATTGGAGCCCGGCAAGGTACTGGAATGGCACATGGAGCAGGGTGAGCCGCAGTTTTTGCTTATGTCGCTCAGCTGGGGCACGGAGGCTGCGCCTTTGAAGTTCAGGGAGTACCTGACGGTGAATTTTGTGGATGAGCAGAGAATCTGTACTCTGGCCACCCTTGGCGTGCGCAACAGGGCCGCCACTTTGCAGGAAGCACGGGAGATGGTCAAGGGACGGTTCAAAGACCTGACAAGTTGCCCCAAAGCCTGACGATACCCTCTACAACAGGCCTGCTGTCAGTTGGACAGCCGGGCCTGCTTGAGAGTCTTGTGATTCTATTCCAGCCTCAAAAGAACAGCGGTTCGAAGTCACCCATATCGGCGGAACCCAGGTCGCTCAAGAGCATCTGCAAGTGCAGCAGAGCGGTCGATGCGCTGACCAGCTCAGTAGTCACCGATCCCGATCCCTCCACCAAAGCAAGCACTTCCGGCAACTCTGCAAAGTTAATGTTCAGGTGGCCAAACTCAATGGGTTGGGCCACGGCAGAAGCAGTCTCATAGTCAATGCTGATGCCGTTGCTGGCATCACCGTCGGTGTCCAAGGTCAGCAGCAGGCTGGCAATGTTCAGCACCATGTCGTGTCGGGGTATGTTGCTGTCCGCCAGCACCAAGGGCGTGACAAATTTTTGCGCCTGCACCTCGGGGAATTCCAACGCGCCGATGGAGAAAATGACGCTGTCTCCCTCCACGTACTGAAACTCACCATTGTCATTGGTGAACCCTTCCTGGCCACCGGGTAAAGTCCGATACCGCATGCCGGACACCGGACTGTTGGTCAGCACGCCGGTCATAACCATGTCATTGCCGCCGGAGCTGGATGACGAGGAGCTGCTTGACGACGAGGACGAACTGGAGCTCGATGAACTGCTTGAACTGCTTGAACTGCTTGAACTGCTTGAACTGCTTGAACTGCTTGAACTGCTGGCGTTCACCAAGGTGCCGGAGCTTGACGAAGAACTGCTTGCGCTTGATGTAGAGCTGCTTGAACTTGAAGAAGAATTGCTTGAGCTAGATGAAGAACTGCTAGAGATCCCCACTGCGCCAGAGCTCGATGACGAGCTGGACGAACTGCTGGAACTGGAAGAGGAGCTGCCGGAACTGGACGAACTGCTTGACGCAGCGTCCGGCGCTGCGCTGGAAGAGCTGCCACTGTCGCAGCCGCTCAGTAATATCAGAAGGGCACTTGCCAGGCAGGCATTGATCTTGTGCATTGCATTGCATTTCCTTGAGTATGAATCCCGGTTCTTCAGCAAAGCGCCTTCGCGCCGACCGGAGCGCAGGTCTGTGCGCGTCTTGCGTTCGAATGAGGACTGCTGTGAAGGGCGGGGCAGGGACCGGCCGACGGCTGTACAGCGGGTTGCTTTGCCGCAGTTTAAACGGTGGTCGAAAACAACTCTAATTTTTCTTTGCGGACTGTGACGGCGTTGGTGCCACGGAAGGCGACAAGGCTCGTGCGCTGAACTCTGGGGCGGACGCTAATCTCAGTCAACTGCCGCGTGGCTATCGCCTGGCAGTTGACCGCGAATCAGCAGCACGCGGCTTTGCACGCCTTGCTGAATAAGGCTGTTGCTGACCGCGACCGCCCCAGTGCGGTGAACGGCCAGCTTGTGCCCCAACTGCCCCTGCAGACTGCCGTTGATCGTGCCGTCCGGGCCACGGCTACCGGGCACCTCCGCCGGTTGGGAAAACTGCCTACCGCCATCTTTGGAAACAGCGTAGCTCAGCCCGTGGGGGCGGGGCTGGCCCTGTGGCTCCCAAATCACCACTAAGCGTCCGCGCCCGTCTGTGCCTGCTGCGGGTGTACCGCAAAGAGTTTCTTGAATAGCCAGTGAGAGGGCAAATACACCAGAAAGACGAAGGCCAGCATCAGTAGCGCCAGGTAAAGGTAAGAGGGTATCCAGTCTTGAGGTTCTGCCGGGCCGTACACCCAGTTAACGTTGTCGGCCGGGCCGGTGACCAGATAGGTCACGGGCAAAACCACCGCCGTCAGGGCTATCTGGGCGGGCAGGGCGCGGCGGTCGTAGCCAAAGCGCAGCAGCATGAATAACAGCACCGGCGGTATGGCCAAATGAAACAGGCCTGATAGCACGCGAATGTGCCAGGCGGGGTCATCGCCCTCGGCGAACATGTAGGCCGCAATGCGCAACAGATTACCGCCGGTCAAAAAATCCAGAACCCAGGCAATTTCCAGCAATAACACGCTCACCGCCATCATGCTGGCAATAAAGCGGTTTTCCAGCCAAAGTGCCGGCACCAGCAGAATCAGTGCGATGTCGGAAAACCAGAGAAAGTTGCCAGGCCCCAGGTCACGCCAGTAGACCGGGATGATCACACACACCATAAGTGTATAGGCAAGCTTCAGCCAGAGAGGTACGCGCATTTTTGCCTCGCTGCGGTTGTCAGGTCTCGCCTCTAATTTGGATAACGCGGTAAATAATGCCGGGGCCTTCGGTATTTGTATTTTTTGCGTTTCTGCCGCAGAACCTTGCTCGGGTGCAGCAGTTTACCTGGCGGGTGCGCAGTGATCAGCAATTGCCCGCCAAGGTGAATTGGTACGCGGGCAATCACTTTTGGGTGCAATTGCGATAAAAGAGAACCCGGCTTGCGCCAGGTCGGAAGGGAGGGCGCTGTTGACTTCAGGCTGCCGCGCGCCCACCGGCCCTAATGGCAAAGGTAGTGCCCGGTGTCTGCACGATGATCGCGTCGGATACAAATAGTCAGGTGATGGTGCCTGTGGTGAGGTCGTATATTCAGTCGCAGCCCCAATCGGCGACGCCTTGGTGGCGCGGGCACCTTGCGGATGGGGTGCCCGCGCGTTTCCGCCCAAGCCTTAGAGTTCATCGGGGTGATAGGGGCTTAGGCCTTTCTCCGCCGCTTGGCAAACCTTGCTGAAACTGGTCGCAACCCCCAGCTATCAGGTTAACAGCAGACAGATCAGGTTTGCTGCCCGAGCCGCTTGCAGCTCTGCAGCAGTAGTGACTTCAGGCGGCACAGGTTCTGTGTTCTAATGGCGCGCCGAAGATTCTCGCACCGGCCGGCGCTGTCGGCGCTGCACAGGATGTTCATCAATTATTAGGGTTGCTAGCCGGTTGCTTGGAGCCTGCTAGATAAGGTTGAGGTGCTTTCCCAATGACGCTTCTGCTAATCGTGTTTTTGCCACTTTTTGGTGCCCTGCTGCCAAAATTTACTGAAAGGGTTGGCCGCACCGCTTGCGCATACTCCGCTGCTGCTGGCCCGGCCGCAGCGCTGGCGCTGTTGATAACTCAATTGCCACAGGTGTTGTCCGGCCATACTCTGCTGTTCCACCTGGATTGGATGCCCGCATTGGGTCTGGATCTCAGCCTGCGGCTTGACGGGCTTAGCCTGATGTTTGCGCTGCTGATTCTGGGTATTGGCCTGCTGGTCATTCTTTATGCACGTTATTATTTAAAAGCAAAAGACTCACTGGGCCGCCTCTACTGTTTGTTGCTGCTGTTCATGATGGCCATGCTCGGCATTGTCATGTCGGATAACCTGTTGCTGCTGGTTGTGTTCTGGGAACTCACCAGCCTCAGCTCATTTTTATTGATTGGTTATTGGTCCTACAGCAGTGACGCACGCAAGGGCGCACGCATGGCGCTGGCGGTAACCGGAGCGGGGGGGCTTGCCCTGCTGGCCGGTGCGCTGCTGTTGGGGCATATTGTTGGCAGCTTCAATTTGGGGACCATTCTGGCATCCGCGGAAGTGATTCAGCAGCACGCGCTTTATCCCGTCGCGTTGGTGTTGATCCTGCTGGGCGCCTTTGCCAAATCCGCGCAGTTTCCCTTCCATTTTTGGCTGCCGCACGCCATGGCAGCACCCACACCGGTTTCGGCTTATTTGCATTCGGCCACCATGGTCAAGGCCGGAGTCTTCTTGCTGGCACGTATGTATCCTGCTTTGGCGGGCAGCGAGCTGTGGTTCTACATTGTCACCCTGACAGGCTTGGCCACTTTGGTATTCGGCGCCTATGTGGCGCTGTTCAAACACGATCTCAAAGGCCTGCTGGCCTATTCCACCATCAGCCATTTGGGGCTCATCACCCTGTTGTTTGGCTTGAGCACGCCCTTGGCAGCGGTGGCCGCACTGTTTCATATCATGAACCACGCAACCTTCAAGGCATCTCTGTTTATGGCCGCCGGCATTATTGACCACGAGACCGGCACGCGGGATATGCGCCGCTTGAATGGGCTGCGCAAATACATGCCGCATACCGCGCTGCTGGCCATGGTGGCGTGCGCTGCCATGGCCGGAGTACCCTTGCTGAATGGGTTTCTGAGCAAAGAGATGTTTTTTGCCGAGACCCTGGAGTTGCGCAATGTGGTGGTGCTCAATTGGATGGTTCCGATATTGGCCACCCTGGCGGGGGCGCTCTCGGTGGCCTATTCCTTCCGTTTTATCCATGACGTATTCTTCAACGGTCAGCCAAAAGACCTGCCCAAATACCCGCCCCACGAACCGCCGCGCTATATGATTG
>CAYNST010000116.1:4686-10594 GCA_964399955.1 uncultured Cellvibrionaceae bacterium
CAGCCAAAAGACCTGCCCAAATACCCGCCCCACGAACCGCCGCGCTATATGATTGTGCCGGTGGAAATACTGGTGGCTCTGTGCCTGTTGGTGGGGGTTCTGCCGGCGCTGACCATTGCGCCATTTTTGAACGCAGCGTCGCTTGCGGTGCTGGGCGCTGCCAAGCCGGACTACCACATTGCCCTGTGGCACGGCTTTAATCTGCCACTGTTGATGAGCGTCATCGCGTTGGCCGGCGGCCTTGCCGTTTACAGCCAGCGTCGCTTGTTGTTTCGGTTTTATGAGAGCTTTTCTCACCCAGATATGAAGCTGCTGTTTGAGGCTGTGGTGCAGCGGGTGGTGCGTGGCTGTATCGCCCTGACCAGGCATCTGGAAAACGGCTCCCTGCAAAGGTACATGGCTTTTTTTGTTATGTCCGGTGTGTTGGTCGGCACAGCTGCTGTTTGGCCGCTGGTGGGATTGACCGGGTCACAGGTCACCACACCCCTGGATGCCGTAAGCCTGCTCCTGGGCGTGATTCTGCTGGTAGGCGCTTTTGGCACGGTGTTGCTGCACCACAACCGGTTTGCGGCCCTGCTGTTGTTGAGCGTGGTGGGTTTGATGGTGGCGCTGATTTTTGTGCGTTTTTCGGCACCCGACCTGGCGCTGACGCAACTGTCGGTGGAGGTGGTCACCATCGTGCTGATCATGCTGGCGCTGTATTTTTTGCCGCAATTGACGCCCAATGAGTCCAATCTGCCCCGGGTCAGCCGGGATGTGCTCCTGGCGGGATCTGCTGGGGCCGGCATGGGTTTGTTTACCTGGGCCATTCTGACGCGCCCCTATACACCCATCTCTGAATTTTTTCTGGCCAACAGTTTGACCGGCGGTGGAGGTACCAATGTGGTCAATGTGATTCTGGTGGACTTCCGCGGCTTTGACACCCTGGGAGAAATTACCGTGCTGCTGGTTGCGGCCGTGGGTATCTACAGCCTGTTGCTGGGGCTCAGATTGCCCGTGCCGCGCACCGACAGTGACAACCGCCCCTGGGCAAAAGAGCCGCACCCGCCCATTCTTTCGGTAATGGGGCGCATTCTGCTGCCGCTGGCACTGATGGTATCGGCCTATATCTTTGTGCGCGGACACAACCTGCCGGGCGGTGGGTTCATTGCCGGCCTGATCACCAGTGTGGCCATTATCCTGCAGTATGTTTCCAGCGGTGTCGGTTGGATTCAACAACGTCTCAGTTGGGAGTACCGCCGCGTGGCGGCCGCCGGCGTACTGCTGGCCACCATCAGCGGTTTGGGCAGCTGGGCCTTCGGCCACCCGTTTCTCACCTCCACTTTTGCCCACGTGCATTGGCCGCTGGTAGGTGAATTTGAGCTGGCCTCGGCCATGGTGTTTGATGCCGGTGTCTACCTGACCGTGGTGGGGGCCACCCTGTTGATTCTTGCCCAATTGGGCATTCTGGCGCAAACCAGTTATGACGCGCCGGTAGAGGAGGGCCATTGATGGAAGCCTTGATAGCTGTGGTTATTGCCGTGCTCACCAGCTGCGGCGTATACATGATGCTGCGCGCCCGCACCTTTCCGGTGATTCTTGGGCTGACTTTATTGTCCTACGCGGTCAATCTGTTCATTTTTGTAATGGGCCGCCTGCGCAGCGATGCACCGGCCATTCTCACCGACCAGGGTGAGCTGTACGCCGACCCCTTGCCGCAGGCGCTGGTGTTAACCGCAATTGTCATTGGTTTTGCCATGACCGCTTTTGTATTGGTGCTGTCACTGCGCGCCCGCGCCGAATTGGGCAACGACCATGTTGACGGGGGCATGGAGCCGCGAGGTGGCCGCCCATGAACCACCTGGTCATCATTCCGGTGCTGCTGCCATTGCTTACCGGCATACTGTTGCTGCTGCTGGCCGAGCGCAATCTGCAGCTGACGCGTGCGGTGAGTCTGGTCAGCAGCCTGGCGCTGGTACTGGTGTGCGCATTACTGCTGGTATCGGCCGGTTCAGGCGCCATTGAAGTTTACGCCCCGGGCAACTGGGTGGCACCCTTCGGCATTGTGCTGGTTCTGGACCGTCTGAGTGCAGCAATGTTGATAACCACCAGCCTCCTGGCCTTGTTCAGCCTGATGTACGCCGCCAGTGAGCGGAACAAACAGAGCTCCAGCCTGCACAGCCTGGTGCATTTCCTGTTGATGGGGCTTAACGGTGCCTTTCTTACCGGCGACCTGTTTAACTTGTTTGTTTTTTTTGAGGTTTTGTTGCTTGCCTCCTACGCCTTGTTGCTGCACGGTGGCGGCCCTGCGCGGGTCAAGGCCGGTATGCATTACGTCATTCTCAATCTGGCAGGCTCGGCTGTGTTTCTTATTTCTGCGGCTGCGCTCTATGGGTTGACCGGCACTCTGAACATGGCGGATATGGCGCAGCGTGTTGCCCGGTCAGACCCGGCAGACGCGCCATTGATAGCTACCGCCGGCGGTTTGCTGTTGCTGGTGTTTGGCTTGAAGGCGGCGGTCGTACCCTTGTATTTCTGGTTGCCGCGCGCCTATGCGTCCGCCAGTGCCCCGGTGGCAGCCTTATTTGCCATCATGACCAAGGTCGGGGTTTACAGCATCATCAGAACCAGCGTACTGATTTTTGGTGAAACCGCAGGCCCCATAGGCAACTTTGCGCTGCAGTGGTTGTGGCCTCTGGCGCTGCTCACTCTGGTGCTGGGGTTTATCGGCGTGCTGGCCGCGCGGGAGTTGCGTATGCAGCTGGCGTATCTGGTGATTGTGTCCGTGGGTACATTGCTGGCGGGGGTGGCGCTTAACAGCCAGCCGGCTCTGAGCGCAACCGTTTACTATCTGGTGCATTCCACCTTCATTTGTGGCGCTTTGTTTTTGCTGGCCGACCTGATACAGAAGCAGCGGGGCGCGCTGGAAGACCGCCTGCTGGCAGGGCCCACTCTGCCGAATGCGGCACTGCTGGGCGGGTTGTTTTTCTTTGCCGCAGCCAGTGTGACCGGCATGCCGCCCTTGAGCGGTTTTGTTGGCAAGTTGATGTTGCTGAAGGCGGCGGGAGTGGGCGCAGACGCCGGGTGGTTATGGTCCTGCGTGTTGCTAAGCGGGCTTGCCATGATAGTGGCTTTCAGTCGGTCCGGCAGTACGTTGTTTTGGCGCGCAGAAGGTAGCCCAGTATCCAAACGCCTGAACCAGACCGCGCTATGGACTGCGGTAGGTCTACTTGCCTTGGGGCCTATTATGGTTATATCTGGCGATAGAATAATGGCGTTTACCGACGCACTGGCCAACCAAGTCATGACACCCAGCCTTTACATAGAGGCGGTAATGAATCACCTGCCTGTTCAACGGAGCACACCATGACCCGCAAGCGCCAATGGTTTCCCCACATTGCCTTGAGTTTGTTTATGTGGGTTTTGTGGTTGCTGTTGATCAACGACATCAGCCCTGGCCACATTGTTTTGGGTGCGGTGCTGGCATGGGCCATACCTTTTTTTACCCAGGCTTTCTGGCCCGAGGAAATGACCGTGCAGAAGCCGATGGTGGCGTTGCGTTTTGTCTGCGTGGTGCTTTGGGATATTGTAGTTGCCAACTGGGTGGTGGCGCGGTTGATTCTCTCTTCACCGGCCAAACTGAAGCCCGCCTTCATGGTATTGCCGCTGGACGTCACAGAAGATTTCACCATCACAATCTTGGCCAATACCATTTCAATGACGCCCGGCACAGTATCCACCGACTTGAGCGCCGACCGTCGCAGCCTCTTGATTCACGCCCTGCACGTTGACGATATTGACGCCGCGCTGGCGGAAATAAAACAGCGTTACGAAGCGCCGCTGAAGGAGATATTCGAATGCTCGACCAAGTAGTTCCCGTTGCCCTGTTGATGATGAGTGTCGCCCTGATTCTTAACCTGTGGCGTTTACTGATTGGGCCGTCGTTGCCGGACCGCATACTTGCGCTGGACACCATGTACATCAACACCATTGCGCTGTTGGTTTTGTATGGTATTTACCAGAAATCCAGTTACAACTTTGAGGCCGCGCTAATAATCGCCGTGATGGGGTTTGTGGGCACAGTGGCTCTTGCCAAGTATTTGTTGCGCGGCGATATTATTGAATGACCCTGATTTGAGGAGTAACGGATGGCCACAGCGGTAGAAATAATTGTGTCTGTTTTGCTGATAGTGGGCGCCGGTTTTGCGCTGATAGGGTCCATTGGTCTGGCAAGGCTCCCGGACTTTTACATGCGCTTGCACGGCCCCACCAAAGCCACCACCTTGGGGGTGGGGGGCATGGTAGTGGGTTCGTTGCTTTTTTTCAGCTATCAGGAAGAAGGCATTAGTATGCACGAGGTGCTGATTGCATTATTTCTGTTTATCTCCGCTCCAGTCAGCGCACATATCGTCTCCAAGGCGGCCTTGCATATCAAGTTAAACTGCACTAAAGAGACCCGGGGCAAGCCCTGGTAGCCGGGCGCCTGGGATGGTGGTGTCCGCTGTTGCCGCCTGCAGCTGAAGCCAAGCTTCCTGCGCACCTGGCGCAGCAGCTGCCCGCTGCAAGGCGTGCTTTAGCACAACGTGCAAATTCTGCCGCCGCCCGTGCCGGTATCTGTGACCCAGTACTCCAATTGACAGTTCACGCCGCGTCGGCTGTTCTCGTATAATGGATGTAACCGGTTACACTGCCGACCTGGCCGCTCCATGCTGTTGCGGCGGGCTTTGACCAGGCGTGTGAACCTCTAACAATATTCTAAGACCCACTGGAGAAGCATGATGAATTTATCCAAGGCAGTAAAAGCCACCCTGCTCGGATGTGCCGCCGCTGCGACCATGATGTCGTCAGCCGCCTTTGCAGGCTTCATGGTGTCGGGAACTCAGCTTCTGGACGGCAATGGCCAGCCATTCGTCATGCGCGGCATCAATCACGCCCACACATGGTTCCCCGGCGAGACGCAAGCAATTGCCGATATCGCGGCCACCGGTGCCAACGTGGTTCGGGTTGTGCTGAGCAACGGTACCCACTCCACCTGGACTCGCAACAGTGCAGCCGATGTAAGTAACATTATACAGCTCTGCAAAGACAACAAGATTGTCTGCATGCTGGAGGTTCACGACACCACCGGGTACGGCGACGAATACGCACCGGAAGCTACCACCATTGCCCAGGCGGCTGCCTATTGGGTAGACCTGGCGGATGTACTGAAGGGCGAAGAAGACTATGTCATCATCAACATTGGCAACGAGCCTATCGGCAACGTGGATGACATGTCCATATGGGTAACTGATCACCGTACAGCCATCGAAACTTTGCGGGCTGCCGGTTTGACGCACACACTGGTAGTGGATGCACCCAACTGGGGGCAGGACTGGACAGAGACCATGCTGACTCGCGCCTCCGATGTTGCCGATGCCGACAGTCTGGGCAATACCATGTTCAGTGTGCACATGTATCAGGTCTATCAGGATTTTGATAAGGTCAACGGCTACGTGTCCCGCTTCCTCAATGACCACAATCTGCCGCTGATTGTTGGGGAATTCGGTGACAACCATCAGGGAGAGTCGGTGGATGCGGATTCCATCATGCGCATTGCCGAAGAAAAAGCGATCGGCTACATCGGCTGGAGCTGGTCGGGTAACGGCCCCTGCTGTTTGGACTTGGACATTACCAACAGTTTCAACCCCAACAGTTTGACCCGCTGGGGCGAGCGCCTGATCAATGGTGAAAACGGCATCCGCCAAACATCGGTAGTGGCCAGTATTTTCAGCGGCGTTAGCGGCTCTTCCTCCAGTTCCAGCAGCTCATCGTCCAGTTCCAGCAGTTCGTCGTCCAGTTCCAGCAGCAGTTCGTCCTCGTCAAGCTCCAGCAGCAGCTCTTCCTCTTCCAGCTCTAGCGGTATGCCGCTGCCCAGCAGTTCGTCGTCCAG
>CAYNST010000117.1:0-10533 GCA_964399955.1 uncultured Cellvibrionaceae bacterium
GCCTACGCCGCTTGGTATGCGGTTTTTGAACCATCTGCTTGGGGAGTTCATCTAGAGGCGCGCTGCTATACTGCAATTGAGTACCCACCGCCAGTACACGAGAGATGAGCGAAAAGCCGAATCCTGAAACAATTGCCGGGCATACTGACTGCCCCTCATTGCGCAACCACGATGCTATGACAGAAATATCCGACCCCTTTCAGGACGCCTACTTGACCGAGCTGGGCCTAGACAACCCGGCCTATTACATAAATCGGGAGCTGAGCAACCTGTACTTCAATCAGCGCGTCCTGGCACAGGCGCTGGACGAGTCGCACCCACTGCTCGAGCGGCTCAAGTTTCTGTTGATTTTTACCTCCAATCTGGACGAATTTTTTGAGATCCGCGTGGCGGGCTTGATGCAGAGCATCCGCTATCAGCGGGAAACCACTGGCCCCGACGGCATTCAAACGCGGGACTGCCTGAAGCGCATCAGTGATTTTTGCCATGAGACGGTCGCCAAACAGTACGACATTCTCAATAACACCCTTATTCCTGCGCTTGCCGATGAAGGCATCCGGTTTCTGCGCCGCAGCCAGTGGAGCGAGGAGCAGGCCGGCTGGATAGAAAGCTACGTCAGCCGGGAGGTCTTACCTATCCTCAGCCCCATCGGGCTGGATTCGTCTCACCCCTTTCCGCGCCTGGTCAACAAGAGCCTCAATTTCATCGTCGAACTGGAAGGCAAAGACGCCTTTGGCCGGGACTTGGGGCTGGCCATTGTGCCTGCGCCCCGGTCCCTGCCCCGGATTGTCAGCCTGCCAGACAGCATCAGCCCGCGCGGAATGGATTTTGTGTTCCTGTCGTCAATGATTCACGCCCACACGGAAAAACTCTTCCCCGGCATGACCGTCAAGGGCTGCTATCAGTTTCGCATTACCCGCAACGCCGATCTGGATGTGGACATTGAAGGTATTGAAGATTTGGCGCGCACCCTGCGCGGCGAGTTGCATTCGCGCCGCTTCGGCACTGCCGCCCGCCTGGAAGTGGCCGACAACACTCCGCAGGCGCTGACCGACTTCCTGCTGCGAGAGACCGGTCTGAGCGAAGACGAAGTCTATCGCGTCAACGGCCCGGTGAACCTGAAGCGCCTGATGCGCCTGCCCGCCATGGTCGGCCGGCCGGATCTGCTCTATCCACCATTTACACCCAGCATGCCCAAAGGCTTGAGCCGCAAGGACAATATCTTTGATGCGCTGAGCAAACGCGACTACTTGCTGCTGCACCCGTTCGAATCTTTCACGCCGGTCATTCAACTGGTGCGTCAGGCGGCGAAAGACCCGGATGTGGTGGCCATCCGCCAGACGCTCTATCGCACCGGGCACGAATCCTCCATCGTTGACGCGCTCCTGGACGCCGCCCGCAATGGCAAAGAGGTCACCGTGATTGTGGAACTGCGGGCCCGCTTTGACGAGGAATCCAACCTGGAGCTTGCCAGTCGTCTGCAGGAGGCCGGCGCTGTGGTTGTCTACGGTGTGGTGGGCTACAAAACCCACGCCAAGATGATTTTGGTGGTGCGTCGCGAGAACGGCGAGCTGAAGCGCTATTGCCATCTGGGCACCGGCAACTACCACAGCGACAACGCCTACCTCTACACCGACTACTCTCTTTTGTCGGCAGAGCCGGCCATGTGCGAGGATGTGCATCGCATCTTCCAGCAGTTGACGGGCATGGGCAAAACCGAGCGCATGAACAAGCTGTATCACGCGCCGTTTACCCTCAAACGCCAGATCCTGCGACTGATTGACGGCGAGACCAAGGCCAAGCAAGAAGGTAAACCCGCTCGCATTATTTTGAAATGCAACGGCTTGACCGAGCCAAAGATCATTCAGGCACTTTACAGAGCCTCCCAAGCCGGGGTACAAATTGACCTGATCATCCGCGGCATGTGTTCGCTGCGCCCCAAAATCCCCGGTGTCTCGGAAAACATTCGCGTGGTATCCATTATTGGGCGCTTTCTGGAGCACACCCGCGCCTACTATTTCGCCAACGCCGAGCCACGGGTTTACTGCGCCAGCGCCGACATGATGGAGCGCAACCTGAACCGCCGGGTGGAGACTTGCTTTCCCATTGAACAGCCAGAACTGAGCGTCAGGTTGCTGCAGGAGCTGGAGCTGTATCTCAATGACGGCAGCCAGCGCTGGGAGTTGAACCAGGACGGTACCTATGAACGTATACACAGCGAAGATAAGCCCGCAGCGCAGACAGAGCTTATGCGCCTTTTGACCGCCCCCATTGGCTAAGCCGAATGCTGCCGCAGCGGCGGGGCTTGTAACTAAGCAGGTTCGTCCTTATTATTGCTCGGTCTGTTATACCCAATGGCCTGGAGACATGAACGATGAGTTCAATTGTGAACATCACTGATGACAGCTTTGAAGAAGAGGTTCTGCAAGCAGAGGGCCCGGTTTTAGTGGACTTTTGGGCGCCCTGGTGCGGCCCCTGCAAAATGATCGCCCCGGTGCTGGAAGAGCTTTCTGGTGTTTACGACGGCAAAATCAAGATTTGCAAAATGGACGTAGACAACAACAAGTCTACGCCGGCCAAGTTCAACATTCGCGGCATTCCTACCCTGATCATATTCAAAAACGGTCAGGCGGAAAGCACCAAGGTTGGCGCCTTGTCCAAAGTGCAACTGACAGATTTCATTGAAACCAACATCGGTTGAGTGCAATCATTGCAGCGGGCCCAGAGAAGGCCCGCGAATAATAAAAGCATGGGTTTTGTTTTGCGCTTGGGTGGGTTTGCCGTTATACTCAAGAGTGTTCCCAGTTCATTTGATCGCACATTCCTCCAGCCGTCAATCATTCCCAAGATTTTCAGCATGCTAGATGCGCGACCGCGACCAAGATATCTGGACCACTTCTTTAGGCTTTCCTCGACTTTTTTCCTATGTTCGTCTAAACATTCTAACAGCCTCATCGTTAACTGACTGTTGGTAAACGTTGGCGAGGCAGGCTCTGCAAGGCGACATCTGCCAAAAAAGCGGAGCGGACCATTTTTATCGCCGCAGAGGCAACGCGGGTAGTTTGCAACTGCCTGTTAGTGATTGACCGTCCACCCAATTGGTTGATGGTCGTGATACAGGGACGCATCATCATTGGCCATATAGCCAGTGCACCAGCAGAAACCTCAGCAACGCATTGGGTATTGCCACGCGCAGAGCCCGGTCTACCGCTGGTTTTCTGTACGACGGCGCAATCGTTTTGCCATCTACGACGCATGCGGCGGGTTAACAAATACGGTACACCTCAACCCATTCCTCTAACCATTTGCGGCCTGCCGCGAATCTTGCCAAAACTGTAATCCATGCAAACAGACAACATGAACCTTACCGACCTCAAGACCAAACCTATCGAAGAATTGATCGACATGGCCACTGCCATTGGTTTGGAAAATATGGCCCGCTCGCGCAAACAGGATGTGATTTTCAACCTGCTCAAGCGCCACGCCAAAAGTGGAGAAGATATCTACGGCGACGGCGTGCTGGAAATACTGCAAGACGGTTTTGGTTTCTTGCGGTCCGCAGGATCATCCTACTTGGCAGGCCCGGACGACATTTACGTGTCTCCCAGCCAGATTCGCCGCTTCAACCTGCGCACCGGTGACACCATCAGTGGCAAGATCAGGCCACCAAAAGAAGGCGAGCGCTACTTTGCCCTGCTCAAGGTTAACCAGATCAACTTTGATAAACCTGAAAGCTCGCGTAATAAGATACTGTTTGAAAACCTGACTCCGCTTTTCCCCCAGGAGCGCATGGTCCTGGAAACCGGCAATGGCTCCACTGAAGACCTCACCGGCCGCATCATTGATTTGATCTCTCCCATTGGCAAAGGCCAGCGCGGCCTGATTGTGGCGCCGCCAAAAGCCGGCAAAACCATCATGATGCAGAATATCGCCCAGGCGATCGCCCGCAACAATCCAGAGGTGCACCTGATTGTTCTGCTGATTGACGAACGCCCGGAAGAAGTCACCGAGATGCAACGCTCCGTGCGCGGCGAGGTGGTAGCCTCCACCTTTGATGAGCCGCCCTCGCGTCACGTTCAGGTGGCCGACATGGTTATTGAACGCGCTAAGCGCTTGGTTGAGCACAAGAAAGATGTGGTCATTCTGCTGGATTCGGTCACACGTCTGGCTCGCGCCTACAACACCGTGATTCCATCCTCGGGCAAGGTGCTGACCGGCGGCGTTGATGCCCACGCGCTGGAGCGCCCCAAACGCTTCTTTGGCGCGGCCAGAAATATAGAAGAAGGCGGCAGCCTGTCGATTGTTGCCACTGCACTGATAGACACCGGCTCCAAAATGGACGAAGTTATCTACGAAGAGTTCAAGGGCACAGGCAACATGGAGCTGCACCTTGACCGGAAAATTGCCGAAAGACGCGTTTATCCGGCCATCAACATTCGCCGCTCGGGCACCCGGCGCGAAGATTTGTTGCTGACCGAGAACGAGCTGTCGCGGGTTTGGATCTTGCGCAAACTATTGCACGACATGGAAGACACCGGTGCCATGGAGTTTTTGGCGGACAAACTCAAGTCCACCAAAACCAATGACGAATTTTTCCTTTCCATGCGCAATAAATAGCTGAAGGCATCTGTTATCAAGATGCCAAAGCGCCCAGACAAACGCCGGTGCCCATGCAAGATTTGAGGGATTTTCTTGCTCTGCTGGAGCAAAAGGGCGAACTCCGCCGCATCAAAACTGCGGTATCGCCCAAATTGGAAATGACAGAAATTTGCGATCGCACCCTGCGCAAGGGCGGTCCCGCGCTTCTGTTCGAAAACCCTACCGGCTTTGATATTCCTGTACTTGCCAACTTGTTCGGCACCCCCGAGCGAGTGGCGCTGGGCATGGGGCAGAGCTCGGTGGCGGCTCTTCGGGAGGTGGGCGAGCTATTGGCCTTCCTTAAAGAACCTGACCCGCCCAAGGGCTTCAAGGACGCCTGGGCCAAGCTGCCGGTATTCAAGCAGGTGCTTAACATGGCACCCAAGCATGTGAATCGGCCGGCCTGCCAGGACGTTGTCATAACGGGTGACGACGTTGATCTGCACAAACTGCCCATCCAGACCTGCTGGCCGGAAGATGCAGGGCCGCTGATAACCTGGCCGCTGGTAATCACCCGAGGCCCGCATAAAGAACGGCAAAACCTGGGTATCTACCGCATGCAATTGATTGGCAGAAACAAGCTGATCATGCGCTGGTTGAGCCATCGCGGCGGCGCCCTGGACTTTCGGGAATGGCAGAAAGCCCACCCGGGGGAGAACTTCCCTGTCAGCGTTGCCCTGGGGGCAGACCCGGCAACCATACTTGGCGCCGTCACCCCGGTACCCGATACCCTCAGCGAATACGCCTTTGCGGGGCTTTTGCGTGGCAACAAAACCCAGGTTGGCAAGAGCATCAGCAATAACCTCAACGTGCCGGCTTTTGCAGAAATAGTACTGGAAGGTCATATTGCCCCGGGAGAAATGGCGGACGAAGGCCCGTTTGGCGATCACACCGGTTATTACAACGAGGTAGAACGTTTCCCGGTTTTCACCGTCACCACCCTCACCCACCGCCGCAACCCCATCTACCACAGCACCTACACCGGCAGACCGCCAGATGAACCTGCGGTATTGGGCGTGGCGCTCAATGAAGTATTTGTTCCCATTCTCAAAAAGCAGTTCCCCGAAATAGTCGATTTTTACCTGCCACCGGAAGGCTGCTCCTATCGCATGGCGATTGTCACCATGAAAAAGCAGTATCCCGGTCACGCCAAGCGGGTGATGATGGGCGTTTGGTCGTTTCTGCGCCAATTTATGTATACCAAATTTGTGGTGGTCACCGACGACGATATCGACGCACGCAACTGGCAAGACGTCATCTGGGCCATCACCACACGCATGGACCCCGCGCGGGACACCATTTTGATAGAAAACACTCCCATCGATTACCTCGACTTTGCCTCACCGGTGGCAGGCCTAGGTTCCAAAATGGGGATGGACGCCACGCATAAATGGCCGGGCGAGACATCTCGCGAATGGGGCAAACCCATTGACATGGATGCGGAAGTAAAACAGAAGATAGACCACTTGTGGGCCGAGCTGGGGATCGACTGAGTCCTGGAGCCGGAACCACGCTGGCGGCGGCTGCCGTGGACGCACCCACACTGTTAACGCGTTACCGCTTGGCGACGGAAACCCACTCGGCATTGCCCTCAACTGTTTTGCCAAAGAGGGCGTATTGTTTGAGGAGATTGCTCATGGCTTTGCCCTGAGCACCACCGGCACGCTGGAGCTGCAAATGACCAATATCCGCCTGCAGCCGGGTTTGGGCGCCAAGGCCGGCATCCAGTGCCCGTGGGCACTAGCACACACTGCGGGGGCTACCGAGCGACCTACCGGACAAATCGGGACCGGGCACCCCTGCAAGCCATGCCGGCCCGTGGCCACGGGCTTGGCAGGCTCTCCCATATATCTGCTTTTATGTCATCCGCCGGCGGCATCACAAGGCTCGCGGCTGCTACCAACAGGACCTAGTTATGCACTACAGACCCCTGGGACACACCGACCTGACCGTTAGCGAAGTTGGACTTGGTTGCTGGCAGTTTGGCGGCGACTTTGGTCCGATTGAAGGCGACACCGTGCAGCAGATCATCAACGCCGCCCGCGCGGCAGACATCAATTTTTTTGACACCGCCGATGTCTACGGCGCAGGGCGCAGCGAAAGCCTGTTGGGGCAGGCAATTGGCAAGGCCCAACCCCAACCCGTCGTAGCCACCAAATACGGCCGTGGGCCGGAGACCTATCCTGACCATTACTCCCTGGAGAACCTCCGCGATGCGCTCAAACGCGCCCAGGACCGGCTGCAGCGCAATTGCCTTGACCTGTTGCAACTGCACTGCATCCCTGCCCGGGTGATGGCAGATGGCCACATTTTTGAAGCGCTGCGCACCGTGCAACAGGAAGGGCACATCCGCCACTTTGGCGCCAGCGTCGAGACGGTGGAGGAAGCACTGATTTGTGTGCAGCAGGAGGGCCTGGCCTCACTGCAGGTAATCTTTAACCTGTTTCGCCAAAAATTGATTAATGAACTGTTTCCAATAGCCAAACAAAAAGACATTGGCATCATCGTGCGCCTGCCGTTAGCCAGTGGTTTGCTAAGCGGCAAATTCAGCCTGGATACGCGCTTTGCCGCCAGTGACCACCGCAACTACAACCGCAATGGTGAAGCCTTCAGCGTGGGCGAGACCTTTGCCGGCCTGCCCTTTGAGACCGGCCTGAGCCTGGTAGAGCAGCTTAAGGCCCAGGTACCGGACGAGATGACGCTGGCGCAGATGGCCGTGCGCTGGGTGCTGGACCATGACGCTGTTAGCACCGTTATTGCGGGTGCCAGCTCTGCCCGGCAGGTCAAAGAAAACGCTGCGGTCAGTCAATTGCCTCGACTGTCAGCTGAGCTGCATGAACGCTTGTCACGTTTTTACCAGGACCAGGTCAAGCAACACATTCGCGGCGCCTATTAAGCCGGACCGGTCCCGGACGGGGCCCGTTTGTGGCGCCGCCATGGGCATTGAAGCCTAAGTGCATCGGGTGCTCGCACTTATTCCGATGCCCAAGCCCACTGCCGGCTTCTAGAGCAAGATCGTTGGTTGTTCTGTGCCCTGCCCGCCCTGCCTTCACCTACACTTGATTTAGCAACCGCGGTAAACGGACACAGCGTGGATGTTCAGTAGTCTTCCAGCAGTTGCTGTGAAAGGCCGCGTTGCTACCCCTATTTCTTGAGTCGGCCGCAGCCCGCATCTTCCTATTGCAGCGCCCGCCTCTTTCGGCATCAAGTGGCAAACTTAAATTGACGATTGCAGTACCCTTGACTGTGGCTCCCCGGCCCCGGTAGGTCTCCCCTTGCGGCTTCTTTGGAAGCCGTTTTTTTTCTACTGCCAAAGCCCCGCACGATATCCGCTACAATAGCCACCGACCTCAAGGCTGCCAAATCTGCCGGCCGAGCACTCACAGGAGCTAATCATGTATCCGAAAACGTCATTCGCTGATGCAGCCCGCTGGGCGCAAGAAAAAACCGCGCTGATGACCCTCGAAGAAAAATGCCGCTACGTCGGCGGGACCGACATTTTTTTTACCCAGGCCATCGAGCGTTTGGGCATCAGCCGGGTAATGATGTCCGACGCCACCGCCGGTGTGGTGTTGCGGGACCGATTCTACGATGTGACCTACCAAAACCCATTGCATAAATCCACCGCCTTCCCTGCGCCCATCATGCTGGCCGCCACCTGGAACCCGAGCCTTGCCGAGCAGTACGCGTCGAGCATTGCAGAGCAGTGCAACGCCAACGGCATTGGGGTTCTGTTGGGCCCCGGGCTTAACATGTACCGCATATCCCAGTGTGGGCGCAACTTTGAGTATTTTGGGGAAGACCCGTTCCTGATTGCGCGCATGGTGGAGCGTTACGTTCGCGGTGTTCAGAACCAGGGCGTGGTCGCCACCCTCAAACATTTTGTGGCCAACAATACCGATTATTTCCGCCGCAAGAGCAACTCGGTGATAGACCAACGCACGCTGCACGAAATTTACCTGCCCGGCTTCAAGGCTGGCATAGACGCCGGCGCCATGGCGGTGATGACCGCCTACAACCTGGTGAACGGTGAGTGGACGGGGCAAAGCAAAGCGGTCATCACCGACCTGCTGCGCACACAGCTAGGTTTCAAAGGCCTGGTCATGACCGACTGGTGGTCAGTCTACGACGGCGTGGCAACAGCCAAATCGGGCCAGGATCTGGAGATGCCGGCAAGCCAGGCCACCGCCAGGCTTGCGCAAATGGTCAACGAAGGCGAGGTCACCGAAGCCGAAGTGGACCGCATGGTCACCAGCATTCTTACCACCTTCAAGGCCATGGAGCTGTTTGGCAAAAAGCCTCAGCCCGAACTGCAGACCAATTTCCCAAAACACGAAGCCGTGGCGCTGGACACTGCCAGAGAAGGCATAGTGTTGCTGCGCAATCAAAATAATATTCTGCCGCTAGACGACAGCGACGACGACATTTTGCTGCTCGGCGAATACATTCACACCAAGGCTACCGGTGGTGGCTCGTCATTTGTCAAAGGCTACAACCAGATCACCGCTTTTGAAGCGCTAAGACAAACCTTTGGCGAACGCGTCCACTATTTGGCCGCACCCACCGACGACGATATCCGCAACGCCAAGCGCATTATTCTAAGCGTGGGTACGACAGAAGCTGAAAGCTGGGACCGCCCCTTCGCGCTGCCAATTGGCGAAGAGCTGTACGTGCGTCGCGTGCTCAAACTCAACCCAAATGTGATTGTGTTGATTAACGCAGGCTCCGGGCTGCGCATGACCGACTGGCACGACCAGGCCGCCGCCATTCTCTACTGCTGGTACAACGGCCAGAACGGCAATATCGCTTTGGCAGAGATCCTGAGCGGTGAGGTTAACCCGTCCGGCAAACTGCCGTTCACCATAGAGCGGGAGTTTAAGGACGGCCCCGGTGCCGGTTATATTCCCGAGGGTGAAATCCTTTACAACGGTGCCAACGACGAGTGGGAGGCCCACCGTGGCATTTATGATGTCAACTACGGCGAGGGCGTATTTGTCGGCTACCGCTGGTACGAGCAGCGCCAGATTGCGCCTTTGTTTCCCTTTGGCTATGGCCTGTCCTATAGCCGCTTTGAATACAGCGACTTGCGCTGCGATCTGAGCGAAAAAACCGCCGACCAGCCACTGATAATTCAGTTCAAGTTGCGCAACGCCGGGCCACTGGCCGGCATGGAAGTGGCGCAGGTCTACCTGCACGATTGCGAAGCCTCAGTCCCACGACCCATCAAGGAGCTGAAAGGCTTTCGCAAACTGGCCCTTGCTGCAGGGGAAGAACAAACCGTGGAAATCACCCTGTCCGCCGAGGCGTTTGCTTTTTACGATGAACAGCAGCAAGGCTGGACGGTGGAGCCCGGGCGCTTCGAGGTGCTGGTTGGACCCAGTTCTGCAGACATGGTGTTGAAGGCCGAAGTCACGGTGTGTTAGGTCAAGGTGTAACTCTCCTCCCTGCCGGTTGGCACGCAAGCCTGCCGGCTAGGGGGGCGCTCTGACTTATTACCCCCACGAGCTTCACATTTACAACCCCACAGAAAGTGCTTATCATCCCGCAAGATGGTTTTTTGATCGAACAAGGAGCGTTGCCATGACTGTACCCTCTCATATCGTTGCCGGGCAACACGGCGGCATCAAGGTTGGGCTCAGCCCCGCGTTAAAACCTGTCTACGACAGTCTCAAGCAGATGGGCCACAGTGGCAATCACTGGGCCAGGGTCGCCACACAGGAAATTGATTCACTCACATCCGGGCACATGAAGTCGAATGTCTTTATTGGCCAATCGTGTAATCTGCTCAACAACTTCGTCTTCACCTTGATTCTCCCCGGCTGCAAAGCGTCTGTGCGAAAAAAGAGCAATGGTGAGTACTATATTTATCATCTTGAAATGGATGTTCATTATCAG
>CAYNST010000118.1:0-10516 GCA_964399955.1 uncultured Cellvibrionaceae bacterium
TCGTTGGTCATCATAGTGGTTCTCCCGATATTTATGGCAATTGGATTGCATCTGCTTAGGTTTCCCTTTATACGCACAGCTTGCGCGGACGACCCAAATTGCATCAGCCGGATGGACGCCGCCCACCTAACCTTAAGGGTGCAGGCCACAGTCGTTGTGCCCAAACCGTCGTAACTGAGTATCATGGCCGTTTTCCAAATCCCGAGGATCAGACATGCTGGAGATATCATCAAACGTTCAGCTGGCGGACTGGGAAATCTCCCTTACGGCAATACGCGCCCAGGGGGCTGGGGGGCAGAATGTCAACAAGGTGTCCAGCGCCGTGCACCTGCGCTTTGACATTCAGCACTCAAGCCTGCCCCCCTACTACAAGGAGCGTCTGTTAAAGCGCGCAGACCACCGAATCAGCAAAGACGGCGTCATCATCATCAAGGCGCAACAGTACCGGACACTGGAAAAAAACAAGCAGGATGCGCTGGAGCGGTTGAAGGAGCTGATACAGGAAGCCGGCAAACCCATCAAAAATCGCAAGGCCACCCGGCCCACGCTGGGCGCCAAGAAAAAACGCTTGGAGATGAAGTCTCAGCGCGGCGCCACCAAAGCCCTGCGCGGCAAGGTTACCCCCACCGAGTGAGCCTTGTATCCTTCCCCGTGCGCGGTTTTTGGCGCCTGCATCCGGCTGGCTGACGCGAGCGCCCGGCGTTGACAGCTTCAGCGCGATCGTGTTCACATTGCGCCCCGGTGTGCACGCGGTTGAACCCTTCGCATACCCTGAACGGCCGCCCATTGGTACGTCAGCTACTTGCTATTGGAACCCTGAAAAAGACTTGTGAACCGCGATAATGCTGAGCCACCCACGGGGCGAGAGACAGACGTGTGATCAATAGCAGGGCGACTCTTTATCTTCTGGCATTTCCCGTGGGCCTGATGGGCGTGGTACAACTGGTATTTGCCGGGCTGTCCTGGGCGGTATTTGACGATCAGAAGGAGGCAGAGTTTCTGCTGCCCGCCGTCGGCATGCTGGCCACTGCAGCTATATTGCTGTTTACCGAGCGCCGTTTTGACGTCAGCGAAATCGGTTTCAAAGACGCGCTGGTGTTTGCGGTGCTGACCTGGGTGGTGCTTGGACTGCTGGGGTCGGTGCCCATTTTGCTGATTACCCAGGTGTCGTTCACCGATGCGGTTTTCGAATCCGTCAGTGGCATCAGCACTACGGGCGCGACCATTCTGGTGGGGTTGGACGATATGCCCCGGTCCTTTTTGCTGTACCGTCAATTTTTGCAGTGGATGGGTGGCCTGGGGGTGGTGATTTTTGTGGTGGCGGTCTTGCCCATGCTGAACGTGGGCGGCATGAAGCTGTTGAAGGCCGAAACGCCCGGCCCCATCAAGGATGACAAGCTCTCGCCGCGCATCGCCAATACTGCTCACTACCTCTGGTTTGTCTACCTGACCATCACCATCCTCTGCGCCACCAGCTACTACTTGGCCGGCATGAGCTTGTACGACGCCATCGCTCACAGCTTTACCACCGTGTCTACCGGCGGCTTCTCAACCTACGACGCCAGCATGGGCCATTTCAACAGCGGTTTGATTCTGATGGTGGCCAACGTGTTTATGCTGCTGGGCGCCATCAGTTTTGCCCTGCACTTCAAGTTTCTGCAAACCCGCCGCGCCGGGCGCTACTGGCGCGACGAAGAGACCCGCGTGTTTCTCCTCATTGTACTGGTGCTGTCCCTGGTGGTGGCGATTATGCTGATCCGCTCCGGCGACTATCAAAACATGCTCCCCGCCCTGAACGACGCCGTCTTTCACGTAATCTCTTTTGTCACCAGCACCGGATTTGGTGCTGCCGGGTTCACTGACTGGCCCAACGCGGTCATTTTTTTGTTG
Organism: uncultured Cellvibrionaceae bacterium; assembly: GCA_964399955.1. Taxonomy (GTDB): domain Bacteria; phylum Pseudomonadota; class Gammaproteobacteria; order Pseudomonadales; family Cellvibrionaceae; genus CAYNST01. The sequence continues at coordinate 1,891 of CAYNST010000118.1, forward strand.
TTTCTGGCGGGCTACCTGGGCGGCTGTGCAGGGTCCACTACCGGTGGCAACAAGATTATTCGCAGTATTCTGTGTGTGAAAATGATGAACCTGGAGATGAAGCGCCTGGTTCATCCAAAAGGCGTCTTTGTGGTGAAATACCGGGGCCGCCCGGTTGAAGCCGGCATTTTGAGCGCCACCGTCGCGTTTATGTCATTTGTGGCCTTCAGCAGTATGCTGCTTACACTCATGCTGATGGCCACAGGGCTGGATTTCTGGTCCGCGCTGTCCGGAGTAGCCGCCTGCCTGAACGTATTGGGTCCGGCCTTCGGCGAACTGGGCAACAATTTTTCGCCGGTCAGTGACGCCGGCACCTGGATCCTGACCCTGGCCATGATTGTCGGCCGCCTGGAATACTTCACGGTTCTGGCGCTGTTTCTGCCGGGATTCTGGCGAAAATAGCTTTGTTGCCGCAATTGGCTGGCAGAGTGACAGTTAACCGTCTAAATTCAAGCATAGCGGGCCAAACAGTTGGCCGGCCAAGCTTGCCTAAAACAGCAGCAATAGCCCGCCCGAAACCCCTGCTTGAACATTCAGCCCCTGCCTGTAAACGCGGCCAACCTCTATTGATCATGGTGACCAAGTGATTTCACATACACAACGTGCGGCCATGGCCGCAACCGCAGCTTTGTTGACTGGCCTGCTGTGGGGCTGCGCGGACAGTACCAGCTACCTGGATCCGTGCAGCAGCCACGCCAAGGCCTGGAGCCCGGGACACTGCCAGGCGCAAAGCGACGGCAGCAAGGCCGCCGGCGACTGTGAGGTGGGCTACTACCGGCAGGGCAACCAATGTGTGCTGGACGAACGGCAATGCCCGGAAGGCGAGCATTACCAGGATGATCGGTGCGTGGCAGATCAACTGACCGTGGATATCATCAGCCAAACCGCCTGCACAATCGCCCGCAACGGTTCCACGCAGTTGATTGTCCAGTTCATTGTCCGCGATGAATCCGGCCGCGCACTGGATCCAGGACTGGATGAGCAGAAAAACGCCACCTTGATGACCTCGAACCTATTTGTCGACGACCGGCCGGTGGATGTGGAAGCCACCATCAGCCGCGACTCGCAGTTGCTGAGATCGGATCTGGTGCTGTCACTGGTACTGGACGCCAGCTACTCCATGCTGACGCACACGCCGCCGGCGTTCGAACCGATGAAAGCCGCCGCCGCATCCATAGTGGAAAGCACTCAGGAATCCTGGCAGGCAAACCAGTCCAACTTTGACTGGCGCTTGGTATGGTTCAACGAATACCTGTATGAACCGGCCGCCAACATGGCCGGGCGCAACTGGGACATTGACGACATTGCTTTTTTGCCGAAGCCGCAGGAAGGAAGACTGACCGGACTGTACAAGGCGATCAACTACATGGCGGGTGTTCACCACGACCTGTACCAGCAGGGCACGGCGGCGTCTGCGCGGGACCAGCATGTGATGATTGTGTTGTCCGACGGTGCCGACAATCACAGCTTTTTTGACAACCGCACTCACCAGCAGGGCGGAGACTGGAACGGCACACTTTACTGGACGGAGTTTGGCAGCCATCCGGTCACTCAGGCACAGCTGCGCTCTACCCTGGAAAGCTCTCCGGTGCCCAACCTGCGCGTTCATGTAGTGGGCTTTGGCCAGGCCGTCAATGAGCAGGAGTTGACCTCAATAGCTACGGCCGGTGAAGGGCAGTATTTTTACGGCGAAGATGCCACTACCCTGGAAAGGTTGTTTACCGATGTGCAGCGCGAAATAGCCACCCTACAGACCATTGGCGTGGAAGTACCTTTGCAGTCCAACACCTACCAGATGAGTCTGCGAGTGCGCCACCAGGCCAGTGCGGCCGAGGGCCGTAACGACTTTACCCTGACGACCGGCGACTCACTCAGCGCATGCGATAGCTAGGCTAGCCGCCCTGCTTGTCCTGCTCCAGGGCTAACAGCTCGCCGGGGGGCGCATCTTCGCCCCCTCCGGGCGCGTCGGCAAACCACTGCCGCATCCGCTGACGGGTACGGCTTTTGACATCGTCGTCGATATACATGGATACCGTGGCTATGGCTGCAGTCAGTGCTGCTAAATCATCGGTTAAACCCACCGCAGGCAGCAGGTCGGGGATGGCATCCAGTGGCATAACAAAGTAGGCCAAGGCGCCGTAAATCACCGTTCTCGCCCAAACCGGGGTTTGCGGCTGCTGAGCCGCGTAGTGCAGCCACAAGGTCTTTTCCACCAATTCCCGCCCCGCGCGCGAAGCAACGGCAGACAGCTTTTTCCAAAGCTGATTAGAGTTGAAACCGCTGTGATTGATGGCTCGCATGCAGATCCCCTGTAAAGTGGCCTAAGTTGGACGCAACCAACTGGTATGTCCGTGAGACAGCAGCATCTTGCTAACTATCCGGTACTGCGCCAGTTGCCCTGCGCCGATTGCCCAAAGGTCCGGAGGGGTCCGCTGCCTCGACGCCACGAGGCTATTGCTCTGTTTGCAGCGCCGCTGACGCCTCTTCTTCCCCGGCTGCTTCATCCGCATCAAGCTCGGGTGTCACCACCGTGGGGCTGCCGGGCACCACATCGGTTACCGGCGCCCTGCCCAAGCTGCCGGCGGTGTCCTGCTGAGTCCCTACAGGCTGCCCTGCAGCAAGGTTCTCGTCCGGTAAGGCCGGAACATTGGGGTCGGCAACTTCGGGGACAGCACTCGGTTCGCGGGCCTCTGCCTGACTCGGCAGGGAGCCGCCCTCGGGCGCCCCTGCAGCCGGCCCGGCGCGCTCTACCGTCTCATTGACGGCCGCTGGATTCTCTTCTGCCGGCTGTGGGCTGCCGGTAAAATCAGCGGGAGCCTGGCCTTCGGGGCTGACGCCTGCACCCGAGTCGGAAACCGACGAATCGCTGCAGCCACCAAGGACCAGAACCAGCAGATAACTCAACGCAGCGGTGCGCAGAAGAAGTGAACAGTTATTTTTCATGAGTCAAAGCCCCGAGTATTAGACAGAAGAATATGGCCCGCGCGCAGGGGCGTACGGCTCCGCTGAACTGCACTTGCACTCCACGCCTTCGGATATGGCCAGGCCCGCTTAACCCGGTCTGGTGCAACGGACATGGCTATGAGTGTGATACGCCGGAAACTGGCGTTGGCGTCAAGAGAATGCAGCCGCAGACCGGGGGCAAGCGTCTTTGCCTGCTTCAGCAACCCGGTGTGGCACTACACACAGGCTCAGATTGCGCCAGTCGGCGCACGCCTGCGTACACTTTCGGCATGTCATCCACCGCTCACCGACCAACCCAAGGAAAGCCCCGTGTTGAATACCTTGATGCAAACGGCTGCTGAACGGCGATCATTTTGGGTGGCGGCCTTGATTGGCGCCGGGCTGATGGCCGCGGTGGACGAGATCGTTTTTCATCAGATACTCGGCTGGCACCATTTTTATGACCGTTCTACGCCGCTTGTAGGTTTGATGTCTGACGGTTTTCTGCACGCGGCCGAGCTGATTGCTCTGGTGGTGGGTTTCTTTCTTTTTTCGGACCTGCGCCGCACCAGCCAATTGCGTTGGCCTTGGGCATGGTCTGGTGCATTCTGCGGAGCGGGTCTGTTTCAGTTGTTTGACGGGCTGATCAACCACAAGGTGCTGCGCCTGCATCAAATCCGCTACGGCGTTGACAGCACCCTGCCCTACGACATTGCCTGGAACGCATTTGGCCTGCTGTTGCTGGTGGTGGGCGGTCTGCTGCTGGCGCGCGCCAGTTCTGCCAGACCATGAACGAGGACACATACATTGCACCACAGCGGATTGTTTGAGACGGGTCTGGCGGCCGTGGCACTTGCTGCCTGGCTCGCCTATCTGGTTGCCGTTATTCGGCTGCGGGTCCGTGGGCGCCGCTGGAGCGGCTGGCGTACAACCAGCTTTACCCTTGGTACCTTGCTGCTGGTCATGGCTCTGTCGCCAAGCCTGGTCCACTTTGCTCACCAGGACCTGCGCGGCCATATGTTGCAACACCTGCTGCTGGGTATGTTTGCTCCGCTGGGGCTGGTTCTGGCCGCACCGGTGACGCTGACGCTCAAGACACTGAGGGCGGACCACGCGCGGCAGCTGGTGCGCGTTCTTCGCACCCGCCCCGTGCACTGGCTTGGTCATCCGGTTGCAGCGCTGCTGTTGAACGTAGGCGCAATGTACCTGCTCTACCTGAGCCCACTGTACACTTGGACCTTGACCAGCCCTGTGCTGCACGGTTGGTTGCACCTGCACTTTCTAGTGGCTGGCTGCTTGTTTACCTGGGCCATTGCCGGGCCGGACCCGGGCGCCAGTCGCCCATCCTTTAACCTGCGGTTCATCGTCTTATTTTTGTCTATGGCCACTCATGCCGCACTGGCAAAAATCATGTATGCCTACCACTGGCCGCGAGCGGCCGGATACAGCCTGGAGGAGCTACAAGCCGCTGCGCAGTGGATGTACTATGGCGGGGATCTGGCGGAGGTTTTATTGCTGATAGCCCTCATGCTTATTTGGTACCAAGCCAGGCCTGCGTCGCGCGCTTATCCTGCCCCCGGCCGCTCCAGCCTTGCCTGACAGGCCGCCGGCTGCGTACTGTCGCACACCAAACGATAGATGATCTTGGTCGACGCGATCGTCCTTGCGGGCCTGGCTTCAAGGGTTATCTTCTCTACCACCCGATAACCGCGCTTGATGGCGGTCACTGTGAGCGTGCGGGTGCTGGCTCTGAGATGAGAGTTTGCCTTCAAGGCGTTGATGAAACGGACTTCGTCCAGGCCAATGTTAATGATTAACGACGGCTCGCACCCCAACAGCGAGTGCCAGCTGCGCTTGGGCACCAAGCTGGGAATCAACGATAGCAGCAGAAACCCGTGAGCCACTGTCGACCTGTAGGGCGATTCTTCTGCAGCTTTGGCTTCGTCCACGTGTATCCATTGCTGATCGCCGGTTACTGCGCCAAATTCGTTGATGACCTGCTGAGAGACATAAAACCAGTCTCCCCAGAGGGTGTTGTCCTGGCTCAGGTCCTTGAGCAGTTCAGAGTTTACCTCAGTAAGCTTGGGGCGGGCGCAAATGTCGTCAGCAGGGGCGGGGCCATTGCCCTGCCAGTGAGGGCCGTGATTGGCATCGGGTTTGGCAGAACCCAGCCGCTCCTCAATACTCAGCCAATGCCCAAGCAGGTGCTCTCCAAGATCCTTCCGCTGCTTGACCAACCGCTCCTTCACTTCCAACATCTGGTGCAAAACACTCATGACAGGACTCCTTCTCCGATTATGCGGTTGCAACGCCTTACCGCCGAGTCTCTGCTGACTATAAACTTTCTCCCGCTGAAAGCAACGCATTTGAGTTCTTGCCCTGTGGCGAGGCGACTTTGCTTGGCGCTTGATGCATATCAAGTAACCCGAACAAGAGGCGGTTTAGCATTAAGCGCTACTTTTGGAGGATTTGACCATGCCCCTGTCGCTAGACCCAGCGCTGCTGCACAAATACAACGTGGCCGGCCCACGCTATACCTCCTACCCCACCGCGGTGCAATTCAACGAGACGTTTACCGAGGCGGATTACCTCTGGCAGGTAGAACACAGCAATCAGGACCCTCTGCCAAAACCACTGTCAATCTACCTGCACATTCCTTTCTGCCGCTCGCTTTGTTACTACTGCGGCTGCCACAAGGTCATCACGCAAAACGCCGACAAAGTCAGCCGTTACCTTGCAAGCCTGGGCCGAGAAATTCAACTTCAAGGCGGGATCTATGACCGGGATAGAGAAGTGCGGCAAATCCATTTTGGCGGGGGAACGCCCACCTATATCAGCACCGCCGATCTGCGCGCCCTGCTGCTGGAGCTGCGCGCAAATTTTACTTCGGCGCGCGAGGTTGAAACCGGTATAGAAATTGACCCGCGCACTACCGACCAGGCAGACATTGAAGACCTGGCGGGCATGGGCTTCAACCGCATGAGCTTTGGCGTGCAGGACTTTGACCCACAGGTGCAATCTGCCATCAACCGCCTGCAGGATCGCAGCGAGACTCTGGCATTGCTGCGCAAGGCGCGCGCCTGCGGCGTTGAATCCACATCTGTGGACCTGATCTACGGTCTGCCGAGGCAGAGCCTTGCCAGCTTTGCGGCCACCCTTGATGACATACTGCTGGTGCGCCCGGACCGCATTGCCCTGTACAATTATGCACACCTGCCCAATCTGATCAAATCCCAGCGGCTGATAGATGAACAGCAGCTGCCAGCCACCGCCGAAAAACTGCGGATTTTTTCCCACAGCGTCAACGCACTATTGGAAGCAGGCTACTGTCATATCGGCATGGACCACTTTGCCTTGCCGTCGGACAGCTTAAGCAGAAGCTTGCAGGCCGGCAGCCTGCACCGCAACTTCCAGGGTTACGCCACCCACGGCGACTGTGACTCGGTGGGCATGGGTGTAAGTGCCATCGGTAAGGTGGGCGGGGCTTTCAGCCAAAACTTGAAGAGCCTGGCGGATTACGAACGCAGTCTGGCAAACAATCATTTGCCTGTTTTCCGAGGGTATTCCTGCAACGGTGATGACATCATTCGCGCCTGGGTGATTCAGCGCCTGATGTGCGGGGGGCACATCAACTATGCCGCGTTCGAGCAGGCGTTCAATCTTTCTTTTAGGAATTACTTCCAGGCCGAGTTGGGTCCGCTACGGCAATTGGCGGCCGACGGGCTGCTGGTGTGTTTGACGGCGGGGCTGACGGTAACCCGACTGGGGCGGCTTTTTCTGCGCAACATCGCTATGTTGTTTGATGCCTATTTACCCGCAGAGAACGCCGCGGTCCAGCCGCTGCGGTTTTCCAAGGTGCTTTGAAAGTGATGATTCAAAACAACCCGTGGCTGTTCAGATTGCGTGCAAATATGTGCAGAGCAAGGCGAAAAATATGAGCTTGCCTGAGTAAAGAACCCGTTTTTACGCAGCTATGGGCAAATTCGGGCGCGAGCTGAATTATTGCCTTTGAAAGTGCTATGCTTTAGCCATGAATGAATCACCTCCTCGCCCTGCCAAGAGCTGCCCACCAACGCAGACCTGCAGCCAGTGCTCACTGGCTCCACTATGCCTGCCCATGGGGTTGAACCCGCAAGAGCTGGAAGCCCTGGAAGGCGCGGTTCAGCGCTCACGCAATTACCGGGATAACGAGCTGTTGGTCCATCAGGACGCAGCTTTCAAAGCCGTTTACGCGGTGCGCTCCGGCATGTTTAAAAGCACGGGCATTGACCGGGCGGGCAACGAGCGCATTATCAACTTCCACCTGCCGGGGGAGCTGATAGGTCTGGACGCCATCTACAGCCAAAGGTATCAGGCTTCGGTGACCGCGCTGGATACTGCCTCCGCCTGTCTGGTGCCCTACACCAGTTTGACCGAGCTGGCTGCTCGCATCCCCAGCCTGCAGCAACAATTGCTGCGCCTGCTGAGCAAAGAAATCAATACCGCCAGCGCCCTTGGCACGGATGTGCCGGTGGAGCAACGCCTGGCGCAATTCCTCTGGAATTTGTCCCAGCGCTACCAGCAACGCGGCTATTCCAGCTCGCGCTTCAGCTTGAGCATGCCCCGGCGCGACCTGGCCAATCACCTCAATATGGCACCCGAGACCATCAGCCGCATGTTCAAACGGTTGCAGGAAAGCGGCGCCCTCAGTCTGCAACGACGCGAACTGGTTGTCGAGGATATGAACAAACTGAAGCAACTGGCAGGCGTACAGGGTTAACTAAAACCCCTTCCTTTTCCGCCGCCTGCACGCACAAAAAACGGCTGCAGTTGATGCACCTTTCGCCACCGCCCTTCGTACTATAGTGGGCACCAGCTCCTATAACGGCTGGAGCATCCACAAACTTAAGGGGCACACAATGAAACTTGCTGTTATTCTTTCCGCACTGCTGCTGGCCGCGTGCAGCACTAACAAAACAGTAGGCGTTGCCAAGCCAACCATCACCACCGATCCAGCCAACTACCTGGAAGCCTTCCCCCTGGACACCTTCAGCAAAGAGCAGATCATCACCACTTTGGGTGTGCCGGACAAGGCCATTGCGCTTGAGGATCAGGAGCTGTTGTCTTACGAGCTGGAGTCTGTGCACGGCGAGTCCGAATACGTCTATGTGGTAGAAGACAACCGGGTAGTCGACGTCATCTACAACGATGACAGCGTCTTCAACGGCTCCCGGGCCTCTGTACTGCAGTTTGATTGACATCCGCCGCAAGACCCGCCTGGAGCCTCAAGCAAACACCTGTGTTTTGGCGCGCATTGCTTAGGTTGACCACTTGCAGCGCAAGCGGCGGCTTGACGGGAGAAGAACCCGTTGAAGACAGGAGCCGACACACCAAAGTCTCTTCACATCCCGCCACTTGCCTGCATTCGGCAGCATCCATACAGCGCCTGCCGGTAGAAGCCAACAGTCAGGCTTCCTGGTGCCGGGAAGCAAACCCAGGTCATCCGCCTCGGCTATCGCCTGAAGAAGCCAAAGGCGCCTTGGGTAGAAAATCGTGAGGAAGGCATACGCATTTGAACACCCAGGGTATTGAGTTGCTGGAGGGTGAAGCGTTAGGGTCTGTTGACGTTTCATCATCGCCTCTGTTGCACCTGAAAACGCGCCAA
>CAYNST010000119.1:0-10488 GCA_964399955.1 uncultured Cellvibrionaceae bacterium
TTGTTGTCTCTCTCGATGGGGTAGGAGGGCTGGGACGGCACCATGCTGGCGGGCTCGCTGGTGGAGACCGATATGCCGTCGGGTTTGCCCAGCTGGTAGCCGTCCAGCAGCCGCATTACCCGATTGAGCACACCATTGGGTATGGCGAGTTGAATCACATCACCTGGCGGGCTGACAGATGCACCGCGAAACACTTGTAACTGCAGCAGGTGCGGAACCTGCTGCAACTCCGCCAGCAGTTGATCGGTATGCTGATAGGGTGATGTGATACTGATGCTTCTGGCCATAAGACGACGACTCGCGGTTTGTTGGTCGGTTGCTTCGCAATCCGGTTCCCGGCGGGCATACCATCTGCCTGGCCAAATGCGATAATGCGGTATGGGCTGCACCGCGCACTGCCAGGGCCTTGTGGGAAACTGAGCGACGCTCGTATTCGCACCTATACGTCCAGCCCCGGCGTTTCAGCTCAGACGCAGTCAAAGAGGCTGACGCTCCGTATGACGGGCGCCAAAGGTTCACACAACCATCAGCAACTTCAGGTTTGAAGATGGAAAAACGCGAGGATTCACCGGGCTATTTGGTTCACGATGAACTGCCCAAGGAGCATGAAGACCCGTTGATCCGCTTCCTGCACCGGATCATCCGTTACGCCGTTAAGGTGTTTGCAGTGTTGATGGTTTGTAACTATTCAGCTGTTCCCGTGACTGTTCAGATTGCGTCCGAATTTGAGCAGAGCAAGGCAAAAAATGTGAGTTTACACGTGTAAATGACCATTTTTGAACGCAGCTATGGGCAAATTCGGGCGTGAGCTGAATAGTTACGATGGTTTTTGTCATCATCTGGGGCATTGGCGATGTGCTTTATGTGCTTTATCAGCGACTGAGTGCTGCACCGTTCCTGCTGCTGGACGTGAACGACATTTTTCAGACCTTCGGGGCATTCATGGCAGTGCTCATTGCCATTGAGATATTCATCAATATCAGATTGTACCTGGGCAGCAACCAGCTGCCCGTGCAGCTGGTGGTGCCCACAGCGCTGATGGGCATCGCGCGCAAGGTGATCATCTTGGATTTTGACAAGGTAGGCCCGCAGTACGTTATGGGCATCGCCGCAGTGGTGTTGGCTTTACGCCTAACCTATTGGCTGGTGACCAAGGACCTGCGACGCAGGTAAGTGCGCCGCGAGCTGGCCTCGGCGTGCAGGGTATCGGTTAAAGCGGCCCCTGCACCTTGATAGTCAAGACGGGCGTTCAATCCTGGCATAACCAAGCCCCCGTTTGCGCGCCGCTAGGCCTGCGACTTCACCGACAACGACAACCGGTGGGGGAAGCCCTGCATCTGGGCCACCAGACTGTCGCCGGCCTCGACCGCCCCCACACCGGCGGGTGTTCCGGTGAATATCAGGTCCCCCGGCACCAGAGCCATAAACTGAGACACCCGGCTGATCAGCTCCGGCACAGGCCACACCATGTCGCTCCAGTGACCCTGCTGCACGACAGTGCCGTTGCGCGTAAGCGTCATCAGACCAAACCCCTCCATCGTCTCAAGACCTCCGCTGACCAAGGGCGTACAGGGCGCCGACTGATCAAATCCTTTCGCCAGCTCCCAGGGCGCGCCCGCTTGTTTGGCCTGCCGTTGGCTGTCGCGGCAGGTCATATCCAGGCCCAGTGCAAAGCCTGTGACCAACGGCTTCGCCTGCTCGCTATTGAGCTTGCTGCCACCCCGGCCAATGGCCACCACCAGCTCAAGCTCGTGGTGTACCTCTTTGGAGTAGCCAGGCAACAAAAACGCTCCACTGGTGGCCAACGCCGTGATGGGTTTGAAAAAGAACATGGGCGGCTCGCGCTCGGGGTCGTGCCCCATCTCGCGGGCGTGGTCGGCGTAGTTGCGCCCTATGCAGATAATGCGCACGACCTGAAAATCCTGGCCTATGGGTTGGCCAGTCTGGGGTTGAGTCAAGGGCAAAGAGTTAAGCATATTCAAGTGCTCATCAAATGATTGATAGTCTGTCTTGCACGGTAGTGCCGGCTCATTGGAATGCCCGTCAGCTTACCGGCCGGTCCAGAGTGCGATAGGCCAGTGCCTCGCTTACATGACTGGCTTGCAGCTGAGGTGCGCCCGCCAGGTCGGCAATGGTGCGGGCAACCCGCAAAATACGATCATAGGCGCGAGCAGACAACTGTAATTTATCCATGGCCATGGCCAGCAGTTGCCGCGGTTGCGGCGGCAAGAGGCAGTGTTCCCCCAGGGGCTTACCCTGCAGTTGCGCATTGGCCAGGCCCTGGCGCACCAGCTGGCGCTGGCGGGCAGCGGCAACCCGCGTGGCAACTTCTCGACTGGGTTCACCGGGCGGAGCATCCTGCAGTTCTGCAATGGTCAGGGGGTTCACCTTGACATGCATGTCAATGCGGTCCAGCAGGGGGCCGGAGATTTTCTGCCGATAGCGCTCCACCTGCGCCGGCGTGCAGCGGCAGCGGCCGCTGGCGTCGCCCCAATAGCCGCATGGGCAGGGGTTCATTGCCGCAATCAATTGGAACTGCGCGGGGAAGGTCACCTGGGCGTTGGCGCGCGAGATGGCCACTACACCGGTCTCCAGTGGCTGACGCATCACTTCAAGTACATGGCGGGGAAACTCCGGCAGCTCGTCTAAGAACAGGGTGCCGCGATGGGCCAGGGATATTTCCCCGGGCTTTGGATGTGCGCCGCCACCGACAATTGCCACGGCGGATGCTGTGTGGTGTGGAGAGCGGTAAGGGCGCTGCCGCCAGTGCGCAGCAGCCTTGCCGTCCACCAGCGAGCGCAATGCAGCCACCTCCATGGCTTCAGCCTCTTCCAGAGGTGGAAGAATGCTTGCCAAACGGCTGGCCAACATGGACTTGCCCGTGCCCGGCGGGCCGTAAAGCAGCAGATTGTGGCCGCCGGCGGCGGCTATTTCCAGCGCTCTGCGCGCCTGTGCCTGTCCCTTCACGTCCGCCAGATCCAAGTCTGCAGGCGTCGCTCTGGCTGCGTTTGCGCGGGTGGGTTGCAGCTCTGCGCGCCGGTGCAGATGAGCACACACTTCCAGCAAATTGGGCGCCACCAGACTGGGACTGTCGCGACACAGCGCGGCCTCGTCCTGATTATCAGGCGCTACCACCAGCATACGGCCAGCCGTGTTAGCAGCGAGTACTGCGGAGATAACGCACTTTACCGCGCGGATATCGCCAGAAAGAGCCAGTTCGCCAAGGAACTCCAAATCAGCCAGGAGGTCTTTGGGAACCTGGTCCGAGGCTGCCAGTATGCCCAGGGCAATGGCCAGGTCGTAGCGGCCGCCCTCTTTCGGCAGGTCTGCGGGCGCCAGGTTTACGGTTATACGTTTTTGCGGAAATTCGAAGTGGCTGTTGAGGATGGCGCTGCGCACGCGGTCCTTGCTCTCCTTGACTGCGGTCTCCGGCAGGCCAACGATGGCAAAGCCCGGCAGGCCGTTGGACAGGTGCGTCTCTACGGTGACCTGTGGGGCATCTATGCCCAGCTGTGCACGCGTGTAGATAACAGATAAAGCCATGGCACAATCCTTGTGTTGGTGGGTGGCAATTATTCTAGTGATTTGGACAATGCTATGTCCAGCCAACCATCAGCTGATGGTGCGGGGCGCCACTGCCAAGGTGCAACATTTTGGGCCGATTGAAGCCATTGAATTTGCCGCAACGTAAAAGGCTTGCTGCTGCCGGTTCGGCGAAGGGCCTGATCCCGGTTGCCGTGTGCCGATTTTCAGCTTGACAGGATCGACTGAGTTCTCCTATCAGTGGGCAGATGGTTTACACTGGTTTCGCAAAAAAAATACATAACAAAGGCAGCATAATGGTTTATCTACCGCCTTGGCCATGGTCACCGCTTTCCAGATTGACGGTCTCCGCTGCTTTTTGCACTGCCCCGGGTATGGCCGTGAAAGCCGCTGATTTTTCTGTCGCAAAGCGGCACGGCGTGCGAATCAGAGTCGTCTCCTCCAGCGCACTACTACTGGCCAGCAGCACGCTTATCGCGGCGGCACAGGCCGCTCCCTCTCAGCGGCCTGCAGCACTTGCAGACCTTTCGCTGGAGCAGTTGGCGGGGCTTCAAGTCACCTCTGTATCCAAAACCGCCAAACCGGTTTCAGATGCACCCGCGTCTGTTTTTGTTATCACTGAACAGGAAATCCACCGCGCGGGCGCGCCAAGCCTGCAAGAGGCCTTGCGCCTGGCGCCCAACCTGCAAGTGGCAAGGCTGGACGCACGCAATTACGCCATCTCTGCGCGCGGCTTCAACAACCGTTTCGCCAACAAGTTACTGGTGATGATAGATGGCCGCACCGTTTATTCACCGCTCTACTCCGGCGTGTTCTGGGAGGCCCAGGACGTTATTCTGGAGGACCTGGACCGCATTGAGGTTATCAGCGGCCCCGGCGGTACCCTCTGGGGCGCCAATGCAGTCAACGGCGTCATCAACGTGCTCACCCGCTCTGCAGCCGACACGCAGGGGGAGATGATTTCGATAGGTGGGGGCAATCTGGAGCAGCACGCGGCCGCGCGCTACGGCGGTGCCGTCAGTGAAACCCTGCACTACCGCGTTTTTGCCAAGCACAGTCGGCACGACGCCTCTCGTCGTGCCGACAACAGCGCCACTGACAGTGCCTGGGACAGAACCTATGTGGGCTTTCGCGCCGACAGCAACTCCGATGGTGCAAACCTGACGGTACAGGGTGATGCCTACCAGGGACGACTGCAACAGGCCCAGGGGGAGGACATAGAAATTTTTGGTGCCAACTTGATGGTTCGCGGGGATCATAGCCTCTCACCCGGCTCCAAACTGTCACTGCAGGTTTACCTGGATCAAACTCGTCGCGACCAGCCGGGTTTTTTTGCGCAGCACCTCACAGCGCTGGATTTTGACCTGCAGCATGAGTGGGCAATAGGCGAACGCCACAATCTGGTGTGGGGCGGCGGCTATCGTTACGTGATCGACGACATCGACAACGGCGAGACTGCTGCGTTCCTGCCGGAAGACATCAATATGCACTGGCGCAATGTGTTTGCGCAGAACACCACCAGCCTGCACGACAACCTGCGTTTGTCACTGGGCATAAAATTGGAGGACAACCCGTTTACCAACTGGGAAGCCCTGCCCAGTGCGCAACTGGCGTGGACCCCAAACCCAAGCCGCCTGGTATGGGCCGGGGTGTCCCGCGCAGTGCGCTCGCCTTCGCGTTTTGACCGCGACCTGTACACCCCCGCCAACCCCCCGGTCGAAGATGGCGTGCCGCAGTACATCTTGCAGGGCAGTTCCGATTTCGAGTCGGAGGTGGCCGAAGTACTGGAACTGGGTTACCGCCGCCAGCCGACCGCAAACGCCAATTATTCGCTGACCGGCTTCTACAGCCGCTACGACCGTTTGCGTACTCTGGAACCTGGCCCCAATGGGGTGGGCGAGATATTTGCCAATCTGGGAGAAGCCACGGCCTACGGGGTGGAGCTGTGGGGCAGCTGGCAGGCCACCCGGCGTTGGCGCTTGCGCGCAGGCGTTGTGGCACAACAGTTTGATTTTTCCCTCGAACCCGGCAGTGCAGACAACTCCCAGAATACCAGCCTGGCCATTGAAGACCCCGACCTCCACGGTCTGATTCGGTCGTCGTTTGACGCCTCCGAACAGCTTAAGCTTGAGGCCACTTTGCGCTATGTCGGCGAACTGCAGCAAACCGAGGTGCCCGCCTATACGGCGTTGGACCTTCGGGTTGGCTGGGCTGTACGACCGCAGCTGGAAGTGTCACTTGCAGCCCAGAATCTGTTGGGCGGCGCCCATGCCGAATTTGGTCGTGCGCCCGAGCGCAGCGAATTTGACCGTGCTGTTTACGCCAAACTGGTATGGGGTCTTTAGCGCGATGCCCGTATTCCCGGTTTTGAAGTGCAGGCAGCGTCAGTGGCGGCGCATGGCAACGAAAGCCCTAGTCCTGGTTTGCCTCATCGGTGACATAGCCGTACCGCAGCTGGCAACCCCGGCCATCGCCAATGAGGCGGCGCTGGAATATCAAGTCAAGGCAGCCATGCTTTACAAGTTCCTGGGCTATACCGACTGGCCGGAGGCCGCCTTTCCCGCAGCGGACTCGCCGTACCGGATCTGGGTACTGGGTTCCAGCAATATTGAGCGTGAGTTGCGGGAGATCACTGCGCACCGCACTGTAAACGACCGCCCCATTCAGGTTATGCGCGCCAGGACGGTGGAACACATCAGCAACGCGCATATGGTTTTCGTGGGCCACCACGCCGAGCGCTATCTGCCCAGCGTGGCGCGCCTGGCCGAGCAACATTCGTTTCTGGTGGTTACCGAACGGGAAGAAGGTCTGCGGGCGGGCAGCACCATCAATCTGCGACTGGTGGAAGGCCGCATAGGTTTTGACGTTTCCCTTGCCGGAGCTCACCGCTACAACCTGCGCTTGAGTGCCCGCTTGCTGTCGGTTGCCTCCACTGTGGACCAGGAAGGCCGCTGATGCTACGCCGGATAAAACGCTCCATCTCCAATAAGCTGATGCTGGTGGTGCTGCTCACCACCTTCATCGCGCTCTTAGCGTATGGCGTGGTGATGTTGGCCTATGACATCCGCTCCTATCACGACAACGTGGTCAAGGATCTGGCCACCCAGGCCAATATCATTGCTGAAATCAGCGCGCCCGCTCTCGAGTTCAACGACCCTATCACCGCTCAGGAAAACCTGGAGCTGCTGCGCACCCGCCCCAGCATCCTGCGTGCGGCCATCTATTCCGCAGACGGCGCGAAGGTGGCGGACTATACCAGTGCCACCAAGCAGCAACAGGAGTGGCCCGATGTGGTGCCGGCGACCTTGAGCGACTATCTGGTCGAGGGCAACCGCATCACCGTCTGGCGGCGGGTAGTGAAGGATCAGCAAATACTGGGGACGGTTTACATTCGGGCGCGCTATGAGGTCAACGCCCGCCTGTTCGACTACGCCTTTATTCTTGCCTGCGTCATGGGCGCCAGCCTGGGCCTGGCCACCTTGTTTGCCATCTGGCTGCGCGGCGCAGTGACCAAACCCATTCTTGCGGTAACCAATGTCGCCCGCCAGGTGATGCAAAGCCGGGATTTCTCCCTGCGCGCAGAAAAATTCACCGAAGACGAAATTGGCGTTTTGGTGGAAGCCTTCAACGACATGCTCAGCGAGGTTGAGCGCCGGGCCTCTGCACTGGAGGCTTCCAACCGGTCTCTGGAACACGAAATGGCTGAGAGGCAGATGGCGGAGGACGCTCTGCGTCTGGCAGACCGGCGCAAGGACGAGTTTTTGGCCACTTTGGCCCACGAGCTGCGCAACCCACTGGCGCCCCTGCTGAACGGCTTGCATATACTGCGTGCATCCAAGGACACACCCGCAACCACCGCTGCGGCGCAGGCGGTTATGGAGCGTCAGCTGAAGCAAATGGTGCGCCTGGTGGATGACCTGCTGGATGTTTCCCGCATAACCACCGGCAAGCTGACCATCAGCAAAAGCCGGGTGGACATACAGTCGATAATGCGTGATGCCATAGAATCCAGCGGCTCGTTCATTGAGGCCTGCGGCCATCAGCTGACCGTACATATGCCGTCTACGCCGCTGTACGTGGACGGCGACTCCATTCGTCTGGCACAGGTTTTTTCCAACCTGCTGAACAACGCCGCCAAATACACCAATTCCGGTGGCAACATCACCTTCTCGGCCAGGGCAGACAATCAGCAGGTCAGGGTGGATGTGGCCGATGACGGCATAGGTATAGCGCCGGAAATGCTGTCCGATATTTTTGACATGTTCACCCAGGTAGACTATTCACTGGAACGCACCCACGCCGGGCTGGGCGTGGGCTTGGCTCTATCCAAGCATCTTATAGAGCTGCATGGCGGCAAACTGCAGGTGGTCAGTGAGGGCACGGGTAGAGGCAGCACCTTCATTGTGCAACTTGACCGGGTAGAGCCGGAAGCCACTGCGGTGGATGCCCCCGGCCAGAAGCCAACGCCCAACACCAGCCATCGGGTACTGCTGGTGGACGACAACATCGACTATGTCACCACCATGGCCGAACTGCTCACCACCCTGGGGCACAATGTGCGAACGGCCTACGACGGCGCCTCCGGCTTGGAGGTTGCACGCGAGTTTTCCCCGGACTTCGCATTTCTGGACATAGGCATGCCCGGTTTGAACGGCTACGAGGTGGCCCGCCAGCTCCGGCAATCTCGGGACTCCCAGCGTCTGGTTCTGACAGCGGTGACCGGCTGGGGGCAGGAAAAGGACCGGCAAATGTCCCGCAGTGCGGGCTTTGACCACCACTTGGTCAAACCGGTGGAGCTGGCGGAGCTGCTGGCAGTACTGGAGGGGTCTGTTACCTAGACCGGGGCTGCTTTTGTCCTGGGCTCTCCCGATGACTGAGCGGGAAGCGTGCGCAGGCCTGTGTTGTTCAGCGGCCTCCACCACTGACCCATCCTCTGATGGTGGCCGGCAGCTCTAGAGCGCAGCATCCGGCAGACAGGTCGGACAGCCGCGAACAAAACTTCTGCTTTTACTGGGAACGGAAGCGGCTGGGGGTTTGGGAGCCTCAGCCTGATGTGGAGCGGGCATTGGGCTCTCTGATTCCTTTGGAGCGGCCGGCCGGCTGGCGCCACCTTGCCCCGCCGACGGCTCAACCGCCGGCGGGGCAAGAGAGGCTGGCGGGTTAGGTTCATTGGGCTTGGGCAATTGTTTGAGCGGCTCTATGCCATAACCGGCGCGAATGAAATTATTGAGTGCCGAGGCGGTGTAGCGCTCGTCCCAGGTTTGCAATGGCCGGTTCAGCACCACCTGCATAAAGGCTTCAAAGGACTCCTCACCGCCCAGATGCGCGTTATAGTCTGCCGCCGTGCGCGCAGGCTTGTCCATCTGCTTGATGCCTTTGATGGCTGAGGAGCCCCAGCCGTACTGCAGATTGTTGCTGCCCACTACATTGGGGTCATCCAGCCCGCGAAACGCATAGTTCTGCAGGCTTTTGTACAAGCGCTCCCACTCGGAGTCAATGGGCGCGGTGCTCACAATATTGCCGTGCGCCTGCCAGTCCGCCTCGCCATTCACATCAAAATGTAAGCCGTAGAGCGCGCTGGTGCACAGGTTCTTTCCGGCACAGGCGCCCACGCCTTTGATCATTGACTGGCCCTCGGTGATGACGTTGCGCATGGCGTGGGCTTTTACGCCGGTCTTCAGGGGTTTATCGCTGTAGCCCAGCAGCAGGCTAATGGTGTTGCGCGCAAAAAAGTTGTCCTCCGCCAGCCCGCCGGCCCGCATCTGCACGCCGTGGCTGGAGCCGCGTGTGATGATGTTGTTGCGCACCAGTATGCGGTCGCCGTTGTTGCTGGCCTGCAGGTAGACGTTGTGATTGAACATATTGGCACCGGCTCCGGGTTCTGTCGCATGCCAACCGCCGTGATCCAGCACGTTCTCTTCTATGATCAGCCCGTCCGTGCTCGCCGCATAGATGTTGGACGGCCGCTTGTCACGACTGGTGGAGGACTTGTTCCAATAGGCCCCGGTAAAGATGTTGCGGCGGATGGTGATCTCGCTGGGCTTTAAGACCGGCGGTTTGTTGGAGCAACAGGCATCAAACGATATCTTGCCGTTCTCAATGAGGTTGTCCTCGATCAGGAGGTTCTGATTGTCAAACACAAAACGCAGCCCACCCTTGATATGCAGGCCAATGATATGCACATTCTTGAGAACCGAGCGCGGGCTGCCGGTGTTGATGACATTGTCATCTTTACCTGGGTTCTGCACCACGGGCCGAGGCCCCTCCTTCCCATAAAAGGCAATCACTGTGGGCTCGGCAGGGCTTCTGCCCGCTTTGGGCAAGAACGGCTCCTGCCAGCTGTCCCCGCGCTTCAGATAGATGTGGTCCGGCTTGCCTGCGCGCGACTTGCCGATGGCGGCGCGTATCGACTTGCACGGCTTTGACTCACTGCGGCAGTCATTGCTGTCGCGGCCAGCGGATGAGCTGACGTAAAAGATGCGGGAGTCTTTGGAGGGTGTGATGGGTGTGAAATCGGCGTGGCTAAACGCTGGGCTGGTGATCAGCGCCAGAGCAACTAAGAATCTCATTTATATCCCCACAGTGGTTGCAACTTGCCGTCACATTGAGCGGCACTGTTAATTGTAGACCGTTTGGCAGAGGAGAGCCCGCAGGGTGGCCCAGCGCTATCACCCGCTGAACGCCCATGGGCTGTAACTGTGAAGGCCGGCCGCTTGGGGAGGTTGGAACCTGAGCCAATGGACAAGTTGCCATCGGCTGCCCGTGCGGTATCGGTGAGGCCCCCGCTGGCCGAGATTATCATCGCACCGCCCGTGCTGGATTCTGAGACTCGGGTCATCGATTGCAATCGGTGGCACTGGCCGCAGCTAGACGGGTCAAGCCATTCCCAAACCCTAGGGTCTGTTGCCGTTTCATCATCGCCTCTGTTGCACCTGAAAACGCGCC
>CAYNST010000120.1:0-1768 GCA_964399955.1 uncultured Cellvibrionaceae bacterium
CTGGAACTGGAACTGGAACTGGAACTTGATGAGCTGCCGTTGCTGGGGTCGACACCTGCCCCGCAACCTACCAGTAAATGCGTCACGAATGCGCTTGCTGCTACTACGGGAATATCCGCATGTTCGGGCCCTTATTTTTTGAATTATTTGGAAATATGCATAGCCAGGGCGGCCGTGGCTTGAAAGCTGCGATTCAGCATGTAAATACCGCAACAGTCATTGACCGCCCTTTCTGTTCATACTTGGCTGACGGAAGCAGCCATCGCCTATCTGCGCTTCAGTTGACTGATGGGCAACTCAGCCTCAGCCATGCCATCTGCCACCATCGAGCTCATGATTCGCGCGCCATTTTCCTGAAAATGGGTCCCGTCGACGCTGCCATCCGGGCGTCGCAGATAAAAATTCTCTGGATTGGGAGCGGGGCAAATATTCATCAGATGAGTGACAAGCTTCGCGTTCAGGTCCACCAGAGGTACGCGGTTGGCTGTGGCAAGCTCACGCATGGCCTGGGCGTGGGCGGCCGTGCCGTTGGCACCGGTACAATATGCGGAGCTGCGAGGTGGTGGAGTAACAAACACCAGCTGTACCCCGCGTGCTTTGGCGCCGTCCACGTACATTTGCAGCCAGGTTTTGAAGTCGGTTTGGGGCGCCAGGTAGTAGGGTATGGTCTGACCATTGATGGTGTAAGTCGCTGTGCGGTGGCCGTCATTGGTGCCAAATTGCACCAGCAGGTAGTCGCCCGCACGAATGTCTTGCCAGATGCGCGCCAGTCGATCCTCGTCAATAAATCGACGCGCGGTGCGTCCACCTATCGCTCTGTTATCCACTGTTACGCCGCTGGTGTACTGCTCATGCAGCATTTGTCCCCAGCCGGCCTGGTCGTTGGGACTCGCGGTATCGTTATAGGTAGAGACGGTGGAGTCGCCGGCGATGAAAACTCTGATTGGCCCCACCGCATCGGCGACTTCGAGGGTTTTTTCCACTACCGATTGCTCACCTTGATTGTCCGTCAAAGTCAGGGTTACGGTTTTTTGTCCGGTGGATGTATACCGGTGGCTGACTGTCTTGCCGCTGGCGACTTCGCCGTCGCCGAAGTTCCAATCGAATGCCGTGATCAGTTCAGCCCCTTGCATCAGTGTCTGCGCGGTAAATTCAATAGCGACACCGGTAGCGGCCCGCTCTGCGGAGGTGTGGATACGCGCGGTAGCGCAGTTGCCCGCTTGAACGCCGGGCCCTTCCAAGATAAGCGCATCGATATTCGCCAGTCCCGCAGCCTGCGCTGCTACCAAGGACACTGTGTTGTTGCCGTAGGACAAGGTCACTTGCTGGGCAAGAGACTGCCAGCGGGTCCAATCACCGGTAGTAGAGAAGGAAAGGTTGTAATTGTCTTTGCCATTAACACTCAGCACCCCGGGACGGGGCTGAGCAGTACCATTGGCGTAACGCACGTTCAGCTCAAAGGTGCCTGGCTGAGACGTGTATACGTGCCATACAAGGCCTGCGCCCGCAGCGTTGGTGCTGTTGGCGTAGCCCTCACCGGCAAACCCTAAGTGTTCGGATTCAATTGCGCCTTCCAGCAGACACAATCCAGGGCTCCGTTCCTGCAGGGTTAACGGCCCTGCGGCAATTCCGGAAGATGAGGAACTGCTACTGCTCGACGAACTGCTGCTGCTTGACGAGCTGCTACTGCTCGAAGAACTGCTACTGCTCGAAGAACTGCTACTGCTCGAAGAACTGCTACTGCTCGATGAACTGCTGCTGCTAGATG
>CAYNST010000120.1:1868-10429 GCA_964399955.1 uncultured Cellvibrionaceae bacterium
GAACTGCTACTGCTCGAAGAACTGCTACTGCTCGATGAACTGCTGCTGCTAGATGAGCTATTGGACAGTGAATTGTCACCACCGCAACCGTAAAGAAGAGCAAACGCCGCAACCAGCGTGATCGGTTTTATCAACGTTTTCGCAATTCGCTCGTTAGTGGTAAGAGAACGTGCCAGGTGCGTGAGCATAGGTGATTCCTAGTTCAAATAGTCGGCTAACGGGATTGACTGAGCGCGCAGAGCGTCGGCGATTACGCCTCCAATCCTGCGGGCACCCGGCGTGTCGAAATGAGTGGCATCGTCGCAGAAAAATTCGCCCACGGGTCCCCCGGTGGACGCGGACACGCCTCCGCTAGCAGCGGGGCAGAAGCCTAGGTCGTTGTACAAATCCGTGCCCAGTTTATGCAGATCGATCACCGGAATATTGAGCTGATTGCCTACGGCGAAGGTTTCGGTGAGAAAGCCCCGGCTCGCCACTGCAGTGCTGCCACTGCATCGCAAGGCTGGAGAAGGTGTCAGCAAAACCGGATGAACTCCGCGCCTCATTGCTTCTCTGGCCATGTACACATATTCATTTCTGAAGGCAGTGCTGCCAACATGGCGTGGGCAGGTTCTGGAGCCATCATTTATGCCAAATTGGATGAACAGATAATCTCCGGGCCGCATTTGCTCAAGCATCGTTACCCAGCGGGACTGCAGCACGGGCGACCCGTCGCCGTTGTAGCGGATGCGGCATTCCCCGTCGCTGCCTGCTTGATCCAGCACGTCGTACAGCCAGGTTCGCACGCTGCGTCCGCCGACCGCAGCATTTCGCACGGTTACCTTGTCGTTGAAATAACCATTTATGGTTTTACCCCAACCCACAGGGCAGGGAGTATTTCCGTTGGCCACGGTGGAGTCACCGGCAAGCCAAACGGTAATGGGAGGCAGATCTGGACACATGGCAGCGGAGGCCAGCGAGGGTCCGGCCAAAGACAGCGAATCAATATTGGCCAAACCTTCGGCTGCGGTGGACGATAGAGTTATCAAATGCGAACCGGCGGTCAGCTTCAAACTGACGGATTCGTCGCGCCATTCGGTCCAGCTGCCCGAAGAGGGGAATTCCAAGGCCTTGTTTTGCTGAGCAATCGCAAAAATGCCGGGACGTGCGCTGGCGCTGCCATTGGCGTAACGAACAGAGAAGACATAATCGCCCGCAACGGCCACAGAAATGGCCCAGGTCAGTTTTGCACCGGTAGCGTTGATCACGTTGGCGTAACCGCTGCCGGTAAACCCGGTGTGATCATTTTCTACGGCGCCATTGAAGGCGCAGAAAGCCCGGTCACCCTCTTCGATCAAGCTCATCAAGGCCGCCCCACCGGATGAGCTGGATGATGAAGAACTGGATGAGCTGCTCGATGAGGACGAACTGCTCGATGAGGACGAACTGCTCGATGACGATGAGCTACTGGACGAGGACGAACTGCTCGACGACGATGAGCTACTGGAAGACGATGTGCTGGAGGTTGAACTTGATGAACCGGGCGGGCTCAGTCCACCGCCACATCCCGCCAAGTTCAGCAGCAACACCATGTAGATCGTTTTTTTCCAATTCATACAGCCCTCTATTTATAATTTTTATGGTTTTGCGCTGACCCCATTGCCCCGGGACCAGGTCGTCACTTCCGCACGGAGATGAAGTTGGGCGAAGCTGCTCCGCCTCCACACTGATGCCGCCGAGTATACGGGTAAAAAATGCAGTGTTTTGAGAAGCATTCCACAGAAGTAACCGGTTACATCGTCTTGTAAGTCCTATTTCGGATGTACGGCGGTGTTCGCCATTGCAGGCAGAATTTCGGCGTTCTTGCATTTGTCAATGGCCATTAACAGGTAGACGCAATAGCCCCAGTATGCGCTGGGTGGGCTGGAGGGACCCGACCATCCTATCGTTAATAATTCCTTCGCAATCAAACGGTTCATAATGCCGTGACCGGCAAGTAAAACAGGGCCTGAATGTGCAAGGTGAGCGAGACGTCTTGCGGCAGTTTTTGTACGAGCGCGGGCGGCTCCTAAGGATTCACATTGATTCGCGTAACCCAAATACCAGAGAACCCTGAAGACTCCAGCCCAAACCTTTGGCTTTAGACGCAGTAATTTCCAGTCAGCGTAGGGAAGTCCTGCTTCACAGAAAAGGCTGTCCGTGATCGACGGCAACTTCCCCAAAGCCTTGGCAGATGATATTGCGCGCAGAGAAGTGCTGGTCACGATGGTCCGCATGAAACCCCCGATCTCGATATTGCCGGGTGGTCTTTCTCAACCAAGACCTTGGCTTGATTGTAAACCGTTGATCCAACCGCCCAGTTGTGCGGCAGGGATGCGCCCGACTGGTAGTAGAAGAGGCTCTCCGTGCCGCATGAGTGTGATTTCCATGCTTTGCTTGCCCGTTTCAATGGCCATTCGAGCAACCTAAAGGCGTTTACGAGCAACTACCGAATAGATATGCCACTGATGGTCAGTGCCGCCCGGAGCGGTTCCAGATTGTTTGTGCTCGGTGAATGAGACAATGTCGAGTGAGTTAAGCCATGATCTGAGCTGCTCTTCAGTCGCCACCAATACATTTGGCCAGAAAGCTTCCCAGTCGTACTCAGGCCCTGCCATGGTATCCTCAGGCCCCAGAAAAGAACCCACAAACACTCCGCCTGGCAGCAACGACTTGGTCATGCGTTTCCATACATCCGCAAATTCGTCGACCGGACAAAAGAACAAGCTGGCATTGGCTACAATCAGTGAGGCGGGAGGGTAGGTGAATGAGCTGAAGCTATCCCGCGATAGCCGTACCATGTTGTCTCCTTCAAACCGTTTCTGGCACCTCATGATAGCTTCCGCCTCAATATCAAATGCTTGCACGGCAAACCCGTTATCCCTCAAATACCCGATATCGCTTCCCGCTCCGCAACCGCAGTCGACAGCACTTCGAGGGCCTTCGATGAGCTTGACACCCAGCTTCAGGTCTGCGCGGGTTTCTCTGAACTTGGTAGCATCGAAATATTCGGTAATTTGCGGCGATGGCACTGGACTGCTCCTGAGTTGAACAAGGGAAGGCAGATAAAATCGGGCTCCCTGAGGGCCGCGACCATTGTGCGATTTGAATATTCATTTTGAAAATTCGGTTGGGCGCTCAAGCTGGTAGATGGCCTCTGAAAGATCATCCAGCTTGCTGGCAAGCACCGTCTGAGCGTCGTGCAGCCCGCGGTTGTAAAAATAGGAGCCAACTTCCTCGGTAAAAAAATCGAGCAAAAATTCCGCGTCAAACCCGCCAATCTCTTGCTTAAGCTATTGCGAAAAGTACAGCTGCACCTTTCGAACGATGGTGGACTTTTCATCTTTGGTGAATTCGATGTCCGCCATCACGTCTCCTCTGGTTGATGGCCATCCCGGTAAGCGGCTTTCCTCCGGGGCCTCGCTGATGCATTTACACCTATTGGCCGCCTTGAGGGCCTAAAAATAATCCAAGATGATTGACCGGGATTAAACGATAACTACCGGAGAATGGCAAGGGCAGACCCTGGAGCAGGGCCTGGATGGAGTTGCGCATGAGCGAAGATGGTGTCACTACCGTCACTGAAGAACGAGGCCGGCTTTTGCCACCCCGCAGCCGGGCTGCACCGCTGTGCAATGCTTGATGCTCTCCTGGGGGAGGGCGATATCTACTGGTGTGAGTTTGACCCCAAGCTTCCAGTGTTCTAGTGAATAACCACGGCCCGCCGCAGGGCGGGGGGTAGTTGCGCCAGTCCTGTGCTTGACTCGCCGCGTTGTTTCGCCCGTTAAGGTTGCGGGCCTCTTTCATTTCATCATGAGTGCTGTTGCAGTGGCGCTGATCGTGTTATTACTGACGGGATTAGTAAACCTACCCTGGCAACGCCCCTCAACTACAGGAATAATCAATGAGCAACAACCGAATAATTGGTCTTGTACTACTAACCGTCGGCGTTATTCTCCTGGTTTTGGGGGTTCAAGCCTCCGACAGCTTGGGCGAGCAACTGCACGAAACCTTTACCGGGCGCTTTACTGAGTCCACCACCTGGTACTTCGTGTTGGGTGCGGCATCGACTGTGGCAGGTGTCGCCATGTTGTTCAGGCGGTAACAGAGAGAAAGGACGGATTTGGCGGTGTGCAAACAAGCTTTCCAGGTTGGCGCCGACAGCTCACGGAGTTGTTTAGCCCATATCCGTTGCCCAACGGCTTAGGGTTTGCGCAAGGGCATACAGTTCACCCTGTCCTGGCGTCTGCGCCCTAAATAGGCACAACAGTCTGAAGCGGTTACCACAAAACTAAGCCTAGTAGAACCCGGTAGCCGTTTGCATAAGCTCATTGGCAGCAAGCGTATTTTTAAAAACTACGCTTGCTGCCAACTTGCCTGTTGCTAAAGGTTGAACATGAGCCGTGCTTGTTATGCGCGGCCCCGGCCACTTGCTAGCGAAGATAGGACTTGATGACAATGTCCTGCCTTTGAATTTCCTGCACAATCATCTCGGCAAACAATTTTGCGCCCTGTTCATTGGTATGGGTGGGGTCATTGTCTACAAAATAGGCCTGCGCAGCTGAGCGTCCCAGGGGAAGCGCCCACGCACTGGTCAACTGCATGAGATCGATAAACGGTACACTTTCCGACCTTGACAGGTCGGTCAACACATTGCGGACATTGAGATCGCCATAGATATGTTGTCTATTGAGCGGATCATTATTGTTTCGCACCATGGGGCTGATCAGCACCGGGTGAGCACCTTTAGCTCGGATGCCGGCTATCATTGCTCTTACCCTTGAACGATAGGTAGCCGCAGGTGTTGTTTTGTCGTTATGGCCAAGCTGGATAAATACCCAGTCGTCTGCTTTGAGCGGTGAGTTGATCCGCCCCCAAAGTCCGCCCCCATCCGGCCTGAAAGCGGCGGTGCCTTCACCTGAGTCGGCGTAGTTGGCAATAGAGATGCCCCTGTCAAAAAATGCAGGAAGATATTGACCCCATCCACTGAAGCGAGATTGTGGGTTCACGTTTAGCTGCGGATCCTGGTCGCAAACGGTTGAATCGCCGGCGAGGTATAAAACCACTGGATTCGGCACGGCTTTCACTGTCAACGCCTGCAGGGCTTGAGTGCCTTGGGCGATGCGCAGATTCAAACCGGGCTGACCGCGGGCCGAGTTCTGAATAGGTTGTCCTTCAGGATCCCGAACATTTACGGTAAATGCTACACACCTTGAAGCACCGTTACCGTCTGCGCTGTGGTACATACTGCGGCGTGATTCGGCGTAAATATCTATGACTCCGTCATAGGCGCTGTCAAAGGCCATGGCCACCTCGTAGTGCCCGGTAGTTCCACCGAGTGAGCACACAGCAGGATTGCCGCTACAGGACATAAGAGCGGCCAAATCAGCATTATTGTCATCCAGCCCGATGTCGGAGCAGGCTGACATTGGGGAGGGGCAAACACCCTCCTGTATCCCCGCTGTGCTCACGTTCAACCCGTCTATATTGGGTAGACCGTCAGCAATGGTTGACTGCAAACGTATGACATTACTACCCGCCTCCAATGTGACTGTCTCTGAAAGGGTTTCCCAAGCGGCCTCATCGGCTGTTGGTGCAAAAGTGAGTGACGCAACGGCCGTGTTGTTGATGATTAGTGAAGCGGTGCGTGGGGCAGAGCCGTCGTTGGCAAACCGCCACTGCAGAGTTACCTCTCTGCTATCGGGAGCGTCGATTGCCCAGGTGATACCGGCCCCCACTCTGTCGTCTGCATTGAAATAGCTTTCACCGTTGAGTGATTCAATTGCACCCTCGCCCCCGCAAAAAGCCTCACTGCCGCCATCGATCGCCAGGCCGCCACTGGAGGAACTGGACGACGAACTGCTGGAGCTAGAGCTAGAGCTGGAGCTGGAGCTGGAGCTGGAGCTGGAGCTGGAGCTGGAGCTGGAGCTGGAACTGGAACTGGAACTGGAACTACTGGAGCTGTTATTCCCAGGATCTGCATCTGCTCCACAGCCAGTCAGTAGCTGCGACAGGAATAAACTGGCTGTTAGTGAATATACAAGCCTCATATCATGGTCCTTGAATTGTTAGTTATTTGGAATTATTCGAAGGAGGTCTTAATATCTTGGCCCCTGTGTTGCGAGGGCTGCGATCAAGGGCGTCCCGGCTGCAGCGGCCTTAACTGCCGCAGCCACAGCGGGGGTTATTTTTTCTTATACCTATTTCAGCGGGTTCCACCAAACATACCGGCAATAAGCGCAGGAAAATTTAGTTACGTTGCAACTGGCTGATGGGCAGCTTGGCGGCGGCCATCCCATTGGCCACCATCGCACTCATGATCCTGGCGCCGTTTTCTTGAAAATGAGTGCCGTCGACACTGCCGTCTGCCCGCCGCAGGAAAAAATCTTCGGGTCTTGGCGCTGGGCATATATTCACCAGGTGGGTGACAACCCTCGCGTTTAGGTCTACCAAAGGTATGCCATTTGCAGCAGCGAGTTCACGCATGCCCTGTGCATGCGCGGCGGTGCCATTGGCGCCCGTGCAATAGGCTGAATTGCGCGGTGGAGGTGTAACAAAGACCAGTTGTACCCCGCGAGCCTTGGCGCCGTCAACGTACATTTGCAACCACGTTTTAAAATCCGATTGCGGGTCCAGATAATAAGGAATGTTCCGACCGCCAATGCTGTAGGTGGCTGTGCGGTGACCGTCGTTGGTGCCAAACTGCACCAGCAAATAGTCACCTTCGCGAATGTCTCGCCATATCTCGGCAAGCCGGCCTTCGTCTATGAAGCGGCGTGCAGTACGGCCGCCGATGGCTCGGTTATCCACAGTCACCATACTGGTGTATTGCTCATGCAGCATCTGCCCCCAGCCGGCCTGATCGTCAGGTCGTGCCGTGTCGGTATAGGTTGACACGGTAGAGTCGCCGGCTATGAAAACTTTGATAGGGCGTATTGCGCTGCCAATTTCAATGCGTTTTGCAATTACCGACTGCTCGCCCAGGTTATCTGTCACTGTGAGCTTTATGGTATTTTCACCGGTTGTTGTGAATTGATGGGCTGCCGTCATGCCGGTTGCAACCCCGCCGTCACCAAAATCCCAGTCGAAGGCCGTAATTGAATTCGCGCCGGGGGAAAAAGTCTGGGCAGTAAATTCCACGGTGGCGCCGGCAACCAGTGGCCCTGCCGAAGTATTGATGCGTGCGGTCGCACAGTTGCCCGGCCGCAGAGAGGCGCCGGCCAGGGTGACCGCGTCAATGTTGGCAAGCCCGGTCGCCTGCGTCGCGGTTAAGGAAATGGTGTTGTAGCCATAGGTCAACTCCACTTCCTGTTCAAGCGATTGCCAATCGGTCCAGGCGCTGGTCGGTGCAAATGCAAGGCTGTAATCATCAATGCCATTAACGCTCAGTAACCCGGGGCGAGGATCTGCGGAACCATTGGCATATCGCAATCTCAGTGCAAAGGTGCCAGGCTGGGACGTGTGCACATGCCATATCAGGCCAGCTCCCGCTGCATTGGTGGTGTTGGCGTAGCCCTCGCCGGTAAAGCCAGTGTGGTCGGACTCAATGACACCTTCCAGGAGGCACAGGCCTGGCTCCGACTCCTGCAGTACCAGAGACCCCGCAACCGTTCCCGACGAAGATGAACTGCTGCTTGAGGAGCTTGAGCTGGATGAACTGCTCGACGACGAGCTGCTTGAACTTGAAGAAGAGCTTGATGAAGAACCCTCTGGAATAGAGGTAGGAGTGCCACCGCCACAGCCGGCCAGGCACAGGAGCAACACAGCGGACGCAGAAAATTGCCAGTTCATATCTGTTTTCACTAAAAAAGGTGGCTTGACTTTGCAGTCTTGGTCTGAACTCGCCTGCGGCTGTATTTGCCCGGCTGAGCCAGCAGCGGCGCTGCGTCAGTGACATTGGCTAATGTGATAGCGGGAGCCGGGTGGCCTCTGCATCAGTCGCACTGCCTGGATCATACAAGCTCGCGACAGCATCCGTTGAGATACGCGTCACAGGCGTTGGCGGTAATTTCGTTATTGGGCTTTGCAATATTGTGTGACAAGGCAGTCAGCCGGTTTTTATTGTTTTTACCAAATACAGTTGTCGGGCTGATATCGCCCAGTTTGCCGCCTTTACGCCTCTTTTCAGCGTTGTAGGTCGCAGGCTCCAGTACAACTGCTCCTTCATTACTGTTTCAGTTGCCCAAATGCACCTCATTGCCGGGTGCAACTCCAAACTTGTGAGCACAGTCGCATACCCTTGTCAGCAAAGCGGTTAGCCTTGCCTAACGCCCCCCATTGAAAGGCTCCCAATCCGTTAGAGGTTTGCATGTCGCTCAAAATAATAACCAATGCCCGCGCCTTTGCTGCCGCCAGCTTATCCGCGCTAATTCTCGCAGCTTGCGGCGGTGGAACCCCGCCACAGCCCGAGCAGGAACCCCCGCCGGTTGAGCAACCCCCGGTGGTCGAGGAGCCCCCGGTGGTCGAGGAGCCCCCGGTGGTCGAGGAGCCTCCCGTGGTTGAGGAACCTCCCGTGGTTGAGGAACCTCCCGTGGTTGAGGAAC
>CAYNST010000121.1:0-10370 GCA_964399955.1 uncultured Cellvibrionaceae bacterium
CTGTAAATGAGGCGAAGTGGTTTTTGTTGGACGCCCTGCTCATTTAGAACAGGGCCCCGCCTCTACAACCAAAATGTCCGAGGGTTAGCTTGCCGGACGCCCATATTTACCGATATTCAAACATCGGAGTGGGGTCCAGGAAGCAGCTGTTGAATCCGGAACCAGTCCCAACATGGCGACTCCCCATAGTTCGGCCGACGCAGCATTACAAGCTTAGCAACTCCTTTAGCCGGGCAGCGTTACGTCGAGAGATTTGAATTACTGAACCATCGCCCATAGTGACCTCGTAGCCGTCGCCTACGGCCTCAACAATCGAGACGATTGCATGAAAATTAACTATGAAATTCCGGCTTGCCCTAAAAAACCAACTCCCCGGAAGCCGTTGCTCCACTTGGGTCAATGATTTTTTTATAAAGGCACTCTTACCATCAAAAAATAGCCGAATATAGTTTTTGTGGCTCTCGATATATTGAACGTTCCGAAGCCTAATCAGGTGGCAGGTTTCTCCATCCTTCACAAAAATCCTGCTGTCTATCTCCAACAAAGGCTCTGCCGCTTGCTGGATGATTCCGTCATCGAGCAGTCTTGCCACAGCAGTCCCCAAACGCTCTTCACTTATGGGCTTTAACAGGTAATCTACCGTGCGGTGATCGAAGGACCTGATCGCATGTTCGGGATAGGCAGTGGTGAATATGATCTTAGGCTGGTAGCTGAGAGATTCCAGAAGGTCGAATCCAGACTCACCCGGCATATGGACATCCAGAAACAATAAGTCTGGGAGATGCTTTGCAATTAGAAGTCGCGCTTCGTCGGCATCCTTCGCGGCACCAATTATCTCCAGCTCGCTGTATCTGCTCAGCAGCCTAAGCAGGCCGTCACGGGCAAGGCGAGAGTCTTCTATTACTAAGGCCTTCAAAGGTTTTCCTCCCGGGGAACAACGAGTCTAACCCAAAACTCCTGGTTTTCCGTGTAAACGTTGATGCTGGCTTGGCCGCCGTACAGCAAGTGCAGTCGCTGTTCTATATTTTTCAGGCCAATGCCAGTGCTTGAGGATTGACGCCTGTGGTGTTCCGGCATCGAGTTTTTAATATTCAGCATCAGTGAATGTTGAGTTGCCTCAGCCGTTATAGACAGCTTGGCGCGCTCCCTTATATGCTCGATTCCATGCCGAAAGGCGTTCTCCACCAGTAGCTGTACGCTCATCGGGGGAACCAGGCAGCCCAGTAGTCGCTCTGGCACCTCAATCTGAACGTCTAACCGATCCTCAACCTGCAGGGATACGATTTCGATGTAGCGGCGAACGATAATCAGCTCCTCCCCCAAGGTCACTTTATCGCTGTGACCGGCCTGCAGCGAGTATCGCAGGATTTCTGACAGTGAGACGATGGATCTCTCGGCGTGGTCTTGGTTTTCATGAATCATGAAACGAATGTTGTTCAAGCTGTTGAACAAAAAATGTGGATTCAGCTGATTGGCAAGATTAGACAGCTGGGCCTCCTTTAGGCTGTTCTGCAGATGCAGTTCGCTGAGCTCCGCTTCTCGGGCGCGCCGACTTGTGGTGACACTGATATAGATGAAGATCCAGGCGCTGGCAAACAGGTGCGAGGAAAGCGCGCTAAGAACCACCAGTCTTGCTAGTTGGGTAGAGACGGTAGTGTCATGCTTGGTGAGAAAGTCGTCGGTGAAAACGTAGTCCCAAAAAATGGGCAGTGCCATGGCAAGCGACGCCAAAACAGCACCAAGTGCGATGACCATGGCGAAGCTTAGGGCAAGTGGAATCAGCGTGCCCATGCCGAGTGCGCGCCAGTTGCGGCGCCGATAGAGCATACGGAATGCCAGTAAACCCAGGGTGAAAGAGGGCATCCAGAGAATATGCACCACCACGTCGAACAGCCACTTCTCACCCCAAGCCAAGATCGTTAAGCCCTGGATAAGGCTCAGCAGCAACATAAGCGAGCAATGATACATCCAGAACGTGCGGTCGCCTGGAAAAAAGCCGTTCAACATTGAGACACCCTATATCGTCCAGGTTCTGATTCCAATCATGCCATGGCCGGCCAAATGAAATACCATGACTAAGTGGAGAGCAACTAGGATAGCGGAGAAACCGAAAACCCACCGGCTTGCGCCTCTCTTTCGTTGATACATCAAAGTTATGCCACTCCACAGGGTCAGCAAACCATAGCCAAGAGTCAGCGCAAATAGAGAGATTGAGAGCGCAGTCACGTTACCTAACGCCGACATGTCCATGTTAGCCATGGATAGCTCAATCTGCGAAGCTGCTCCCAGCAATAGGGCGCTGGACAGCGCTGGCCAAGCCAGTAGTTGCGCCGTCGCGGTTCCTAGCCTTCTTTGATATGCGAGGATCGGCAGCCAGATCAAGGCGCACAGTATCGAGGACACACTCAGCAATAACAGAAAAACAAGAACAACGACCTCGCCCCAAACCCGCATAGACGAAGACCGAACGTAAAGATCCGCGCCCACTTGTATGGCTCCTCCCGCGATAGGATCGGTGACATGAGCGACCGTCGGCAGGCCGCTCCATTGATCCACCAGTAGGTTCGGACCTACAGCGTAGTCGCGACTGGGCCCCGCCCACCCGCCGGTCACTGGGATACGCTGGAAAAACGTGCCGTTGCTTGTGAATTTCATGGCGCTTAGGATGAGGGGCAAAAAGTCATCTCGGGTACTGCGGGGATTGATCGGCACGAATAGGCCATCAACCGCGGCAAACGAAGATGGTAATGGTTGAGGACCGACTTCCAACTTGGGCTGGTGGCGCAACAAATATCCGCGTATCAGCTCTGAGATACGGTGGGTAGCTGCGCCGTCACCGGACAGCATCAATACGTAGCCACTGTTCAACTCGCGAGAATAAGCGAAGTCCGTTGTGGCGCCTGGTAATCCTCCTCCATGGCCCCGGAAAGCGAATCCTTTGTCCTCGAAGCCACTGGTGTAGTTTGCAAGACCATAGCCTGCGGTAAGTCCTTTCTCAGCCCCCAGCGTAGTCACGGCTGCTTCCATACGATCTATCGACGCAGCGGCAAGTATTTGGGCTCCATGGACATGGCCGCTGCCCAGGAAGAACTTGAGCAAGTTTGCCATCTCGGCTACTGATGCATTGATGGCTCCTGCCGGGCGGTGCATCAAGTGCCAGTAGGCCTTGGGCCTGCCCTGCGAGTACGCCGTGGCAGCATCAACTTTAGCGGTGTCGGGCTGGAAGAAGGTAGCAGTACTCATTCGGAGCGGATGGAAAAAAGACTGCGTTACATAGTCTTCAAAGGGTATGCCGGCGGTCTTCTCCACAACGTACGCAGCAACCGCGGGGCCTGCATTACTGTAAGCCATGCGCGTGCCGGGCACCCAACGCGAGGAGCGGGACTCTGGATATCGCATCAACGCGTCCTTGAGTGCGATGGGGAATGGCTCATTGTGTGCGTACTCCACCAGCCGTAAATCGTCCCAGCCACTGGTGTGCTCAAGCAGGTGTACCAAGCGCACAGGATGCTCGCTTTCCCAGCGGTTGTTGAAGCTAATCTCTGGCGCCAGGCGCTGCAGGGGAGAGATCAAGTCCAGGCGCCCTTCCTCAACCAGTTTGAGCACCGACAAGGCCACGAACATCTTCGACGTTGAGCCTATGCGAAAGAGGGTGTCGGGTGTGGCGGCGATCTGATGTTCCATGCTGGCGAGTCCCATGGCATCCAGCCACACCAGATCGCCCTTATCTATCATCGCAACTGCCAAAGCTGTGGTGTCCGTTGATTCCCGGACCTCTTCCACGGCCTGTTGCAGGTTCTGCAGTGTGTCAACGGTGTCGGCACTGGCTGCACCCAAACAAGCTATTAGCATGATGAACAACCAGCTGAATGTGCGGAGTTTCTGCTTTAGAGTCTTCATACCCTTCCTGTGGCCAGTTGCGGAGATTCGCCCAATTGGCGTTTTTCAACTGATTATGCCGGTCTCGCTAATCCCGAGGTCCTTTAGGTGCCGAAAGGAAAAATAGGGGGATGAGTGGAGCGGCTCACTATACCCAGTAGCCGTGTAGCCGACTTTCCGGGAGCGAAAGGTAACGGGAGCAGGCACCGCTAAAGAAGGCATAACAGCAAACGTGCGCTACAGGATTAGTGATCAGGCCCGCTGCATCTCAGGCGGCACATTTTTCGGCGATGGGTTCAGGAATGATTGTGCAGCTGTCAATTTCGCACTGTGGAGCCTTAGGCTGGCTTAGCTTCCTGTTACGTATCCGATAGATACGCGCCCTAGGACCGCACATCTGCGTATACAGCGGGAAGCGTCAATCCCCAAGCACAGGAGCAAGGCATGACCGTCAGTTTTGCAAAGGTGCTCTGCTGGATAGCGCTGTACATTGTGCTGGCATTGATACCCATGACTTTGGCACTGACCATTGACCGGCCGCCGACACGGTCTTTTCTGGTGGAGTTGGGGTCGCTGTTGGGGCTGCTGGGTATTGGGGTGCTGGGGATGCAGCTGGTTATTTCCGGGCGCCACCCCTGGTTTGCCGGCGACGTGGGGCAGGACAATCTGTTGCAGTTTCACAGGCAGCTGGGGATTTTTGCCTGGCTGCTGGTGCTGGCTCACCCAATCACCATGTTCATTGCCAACCCTGACTTTCTGGAATACCTGAACCCCAGCGCGGACCTGATTCGCGCGGGATCTTTGATTTTTGTGCTTTGCGCCACCACCGCGCTGGTTGCTTCGTCTTTGTGGCGCGTGGGCATGAAGCTGCAGTATGAATGGTGGCGCGCGCTGCATGGCGTGCTCTCCCTGTTGGTGGTGACCGCTGGGCTGGGGCATGCGCTGTTGGTGGACCATTACACAGCGGGCATAGTTACCAAGCTGGCCATTAGTGCCTTCGTCGGTTTTGCCCTGCTGCTGTTGCTGGACTCCCGCTTGTTTCGCCCTTGGCGTTTGCGACGAAGGCCCTGGGAGGTAGTGGAAGCGCATCAGGAACCCGGTGATGCCACCCGTCTGGTGCTGGAGGCGCAAGGTCACCGGGGTTTGAGCTTCAAGCCGGGCCAGTACGCGTGGATCACCCTGGGTGATACGCCCTTCTCTCTCCAGCAGCACCCCTTCTCCATAGACTCCGACGCCACCCGCCCTCACCGGCTGGAGTTCACCGCCAAACATGCGGGCGATTTCACCAACTCCCTGCGCCATGTCAAACCCGGCACCCGCGCCTGGGTGGAAGGCCCTTACGGGGTGTTCTCCATAGACCTAAGCGCCGGGCGGCAGGCGGTGTTTATTGCGGGGGGCGTTGGCATTACGCCCATCATGAGCATGCTGCGCAGCAGCCGCGCCCTGGGCTGTGCTCAGCCTATGATGCTGCTTTATGCCAACAGCGATTACGGCTCCATTCTGTTTCGAGAGGCGCTGGATGAACTTAGCCAGGATTTACCGCTGAAGGTCATTCACGTACTGCAGGAGCCGCCTGAGCATTGGGAGGGGGAGTCCGGCTTAATTGATGGCGAGCTGTTGGCGCGACTTCTGCCCCAGGATAACGGAGAAATAGACTACTTCGTCTGCGGCCCACCGCCCTTGATGAATCAGGTGGAGCCGGCCCTGCAAAAACGCGGCGCGCGGGTTAAACGTATCTACTCTGAGCGATTCAATCTGGTTTAGGGCTTTGTCTGAAGGAGGCACCCATGTTACATATTCAAGCTGCCCGTGCGGGCACTGTGGTTGCTTTATTGCTGGTGGTGATTACTCTGCTGGTCGCGGTGAGTATTGCCGGTTGAGTTTCACCGGCTCCAACGACCCCAGGCAAAATCCAAAGTAACGCCATGCGCCTTGTCCAAATCCAGGGAATCCGTAGTGAGTTCCAGGGAAAACTGCCCCCAGTCCAGGCTCAGCCCCACCCGGTGATGCTCAGGCCAGTACAACACACGCAGCCCGCGAAGGCTTGCGCCCAGGCCGTAGAGGCAGTCCTGTTTGCGGCAGCGCATTTCGGTATCCACGCCAAACCCACGCCACACATGTCGCCAAAGCGCAAGCTCGCCATAGGGTTCCAAGGGTTGGGTGAAGTCTTGGCTGCTCTCAATGCCGGCCAGTATGGGCTCCACCTGCACCCAGCCGGCACTGTTAATGCCGCGCCGCGCCGAATGGACATTGGCATCCGTTAGGGGCGCCTGTTGCCAGTGGATACGGCCCATGAGGTCGCGCAGGGTTAGCCGCGCCGCATAGGCGCCTGGACTGCGCCATTGCAAGGACATATCCAGCGTTGCGCCACGGCCAGTGGGCTGGTTTACGGGCCGGTAGAAAAGGTAGTCGCGTCCATAGCGGTAGTCCACTTGCCCCTCATAGGCATATTCACCCCGCTCAGCCACCCCTGCTGTCCCTTCCAGGTGCAGCTCTTGTAACCCTTGCGCGGCAAATACTGTCAAACCCACGGTGGCCTTGCCGCCCGTTCCAAGCGCCAGGTGGCGCGCCACACGAACCCCACCCAATTCATAATGATAGCCGCGCAGCTCAAGCGCGTATTGGCGGCTTGGCGCAAGCTTCAGGTCGTTGCGCACCTGGTAATAGAATTCTGCGGTGTCCTCGCTGAAGCGCAAGGTGACGTCCCGCCGATACACGGCAGAAATCATCCAGACGCTGTTGTCCACGCCCGCTTCCAGGTAGGACTGACCCCAGATTTGACGGCCGCCGAAAAAGGGGCTCTCCCAGCTGTCCAGCGCTGCGGCCACCGGTACGGGTTCGCTTAACAGCGCAAGCTGGCTCATGAACACTGGGCGCCATGGCTCTGCGGCAACGCCGGGTGCAGCGGCCAGCAAGGCAAGCGCTGCAAAAAAAGAAGGCGGCCGTCGCCGCCTTCTTCCGGTTTTAAGGCCTCCCGCCATCAGAACAGTGATTCCATGGTGCCGTCCGCCCAGCGCACCAGCACCAGGCCGTTGCGGGCGGTATTTACTGTGGCGACCGGCCGATCATCGACGGTGATCTTTCCCAGCACGTCGCCGGCACCTTCGGAGAGAGAGAGAACCACACCGTCCGGGTCGGTAAGCTGAATGGCCCAGATCTCCTCCCCATCGGCTTTTTCCACTCCCATGGACCACTGGCTGCCGCCATGCAGAAAGGTAAGGAGGGCGTTACCGCCTTCCAGGCCACTGCGGCCCACGGTCAGCACGGCGCGGGTTGCGGGATGCCCCGACAACTCAAGATCCAGTGTCAACGAGAGACTGCCTCGCGCGTAGTAATCAGCCTGCTCAAAGTCAGCCAGCGCCACAGTGGCCCAGTAGCGAGTCTGCTGCGGGCCACCTAGGCCAGTATCATGATGAAACCACAGGTCGTGAAGACCTGCGAAGGCGCTATCAAGCCACTCGTTTTCAGCGCGGACGAGCGACTCCACGTACGCGCGGGTATTGAGTCGGTCGCCAAAGAAAATCTGTTCCAAGTGACTGTAACTGTGTATCTCCGTTCTCTCACCATCATAGTTGAACCCATAGACATCGGTGTAACCGAAGCTGGCAAGAGCTTCCGCCATCGCCTCGGGTAACTCGGTCTCGCCGGACAAATACACAACAGGCTCATGATCCAGGTAGGCAAAGGTGTCAAAACCGCTGGCGTTGTCGATGTCCAGGGCAATAGCCGCAGTGAATGCGCCTGAGGCAGGATGACTGAACCCACCATCAAGAGCGACTCGCTTGATACTGAACGAATTATCCGGTGAGCGGCGTGCCGCCTCATCCAGACCCACCAGCTCCAATGCGGCGCGACCTGTGAATGAAGCGCCGCTGCCTTTAGCGGTCAGGCTCAGCTCTCCTGCCAGGGTGCCGCTGGATACAATGGGTTCTTTCTGCCATTCGCCACGGGCAAAGTTGAAGGACACCGCCTCAAGCAGTCCCGCCTGCAGGGACATTTCCTCCAGTACCAATTTCGCCTTGCTTGATTCGACGGAGCCACTGAGGGTGACCGCCAGCGCCTGGAGTGCCACAGGCTCTTCACTCTGCAGATCACTGAAAGGCAGATTGAACGCCAGATTGAGGGCCAGAGTCACGCCTCCGGGCAGGTCCGCAGACTGCAGCGCAAGGCTGGTTCCACCTTCGCTCTCGGCCAGGGTCGCCTGCAATTTGCCCACCGTTGCACCTGCCCCATTCTGTAGGGTCAGCACATGCTCACCCAGCTCAAACTCCCCGCCTTCGGTGATAACAACGTCCAATACCGAGGCCACCAGTTCCATCAACACTACCGCTTCTTGATTCAGCACGGCGGCGGCCGCTTCGGTATCTACCGCAAACGCTTCCAAAGGTTGCTCAAGACTGGACACTGAAGTAAAGAGCGTGCGCGCGCGGGTGAGCACGGCCTTGGCCTTTTCCACCGCGCTGGCGTCGGCCAATTCAGTAGGCTCGGGGCTGTAGCCGCCGTCCTCGTCAATATTGGCTTCCAATACGGTAAGGGAATGATTCAACAAGCCTGGTAAATTGGGAAATAAAGCAGTGGATGCCTGGCGAACGTTACTTAACAGGTCATCAATTCTTACGCTGTCGTCGGCATCAAAGGCGCCATCTGCAAAGCTGGCGGCAAGTTCGTGAATAAAGTGTGAAAGCCCGTCCTCACGTGCGTAGGCCATGCCACCCAGCCCGGCCAGGTAGGCCGCATAAACGGTGGAGCCACTGTTAGGAGCGGCTGCACCGCTGGCAAGATCCACCGGTTCTGTGGTGAGGATATTGACTCCAAGTATTTGACTGGTTGCGCTGTTAGCGCGTTGAATGCTCTGATCTGAGACCGTTTCGGCCAGCGCGCGGTGAGCCGCCATAGTCGTAAACGGCGTCAGCTGGGCCTTGACTTCACTGTCATTGGCGATGGAGGGTACAACCGCCAACAATTCAAAGTCGTCGTCCAGTGCCAGTTCATCACCAAAAGCTGTTTCCGCGCATCCGCCCATGCTGTCGGGCACATCGCACACCATACGCGTATCACCATCGGCGGTGACCGTCAGCAACAAGGGGCCGCCTTCGTAAACCCCTCCCAGGTTAAGGTTGTAGCGGCCGTTCGCGTCGGTGCGTGAAGTACCTAGAGAGCGAACCCGCTCGCCCTGGGCATTGAGTTCAAACGCTTCGACCGGCGCATGGCGCAGTATACCCTTGCTTACCACTCCTGTAGATTTGGCCTCAAGGCTTGGGGTGGGACCGGGCCCAGGTTGGACGACGGGCGGGCGTTTAGTTTTACTGTCGCAGGCGGCCAGGGCCAGCACTGCGCTCATCAGCACTGCGGAACGAAAATAGCTATTGCAAGGTATGATCATGATATCTCCATAACTGTAATGATGCTGCCTCGGGAGCAAGCAGTCGCTCAAGCAGCGCGGAACGAATAACGCGCCATGCAGTTTAAGAGTAGCCAAGAGTGCATCTTTGCAAATTGCTTTTTTGCTATATACCCCGCCAGCTCAGCCCGCTTTTTCAATAACAGGGTGCCCGTGCGGGTGAGCTGTGAGAAATTTCGGAGCATGTTGTCTGTTGGCTATCGGAATTGAGGAATGTGCCCAGAGCGAATTCAGTTACCTACCTTGCACTTAGCCGAGGGTAAGCCTCGCTATAGTGGCGTCTGGTTTCGTGACCTCTATACTTCTTATTCATGACGTCACTTACGGCAGCACGAATGACCCTCGGAGGAGTTGCAGCAGTGGGCTCCCCTACAGAGGAGGAACCTGACGTTTTCTGACTTTGACTTAAAACACAAGCCTGTAGATGGAGCTTGATATGAGAATTAGTGGGTTTCTATGCTTGACAACCTCATTACTGGCATTCGCCTCTCCTGATGTTGATGCGCGCAAGGGGCTGGGGTCGCTCTTCAAGGTTGGTCGCGCAGTTAAAGCCATTGATGGTGCCAAAATCTATGGTTCAGGCACATTAACAGTAGAGCAACTAGCAGCTTGCTTGCTGTCAGAACAAGAAATTCATGTCTCGGACGAAACACTAAATTTCGACAGAGGGCTAATCGACGAGAAAGAAGTGAATCTGAAATCTATGGAAGGAGATATCCTTTATCTAAAACGATATCTCGAGTCGAATAAAGACTTGGAGCTTACAATCCAGCAGCAGGTGGATATCTTCAATGCAAAAGCTGATAGCTACAATGGATTGATATCGGCGTACAATTCTGAAGTCGGGTCATTAAGACGGTTAGAGTCAGGCTATAACTCCAGCGTTCAGGAACACAATTCCCTTGTGAACCACTTTCAATCTGATTGTGCAGGAAAGCTCTACTATGAAGACGATTTTGTTGCTGCGCATAGGCTTATACATTGATAGCGCCCAATAATCACTACCAGGTCGACGACAGCCTACTGCCAGCAACTCCTGCTGGCAGTGGCAATGCGCATAAGCAAAGAAAGGCCGAAGCTGAGCTTGTTC
>CAYNST010000122.1:0-8350 GCA_964399955.1 uncultured Cellvibrionaceae bacterium
TTTCAGGTGCAACAGAGGCGATGATGAAACGTCAACAGACCCTAGGGCTTTGTTTCAAACAGGATCGCACGCGAGCGGCCCCTCAGGCTTGGCTGATTTTTAATGTGAGCTGACAAGCGATTTGTGTTAGCGTGCACGCTACTTCCAACTGAACCGGTTGCACATGACGCTTGCCGCACGGCGGGAAGTAGAAATCACATCCCCCTTGGACGCTCGTCCACTTACCTTAGCCGGAGTAACCACCATGGGTCGGGAACAAAAAAGCAACAAAGAAACCAAGAAAAAACCTGCATTGAGCCCAAAAGAGAAAAAAGATGCCAAAAAAACCAAAAAAGCGGGCAAACCAACCTTTGGTTTATAGCCGACGACGGATACCGGTGCAGTCGTTGCCCTCGCCCTTTTCATACACCGTAAGACCAGGGGGTGCGCAGGCTCTGTGCGTACGCCTGGCCTCAAGCGCTACATCTCCTACCGATCAAACAAGTCTTCATTGAGCATACCGGGATCTTGGCGCGGGTCCAATTCCAGCGCCACAGGAGAGGTCTCCGAGATCACGTGAAACGGTGACTCGGCCTCTTCATGCACCGGCAGTGTGTGGGTACGCCGACGCACAGCGATAACGGTTGCAAATACCACCAGACACACAGCAAAAAATATGAATAACCCGGCGGGCCCCATGCTTGACATGAACATGGATGCCAGGGGTGCGCCCACCGCAGAGCTCAGTCCCAGCGACAGCAACATGGCGCTGCCCACCATGACAAAACTATCCGCGCTGGCGTGATCATTGGCATGGGCCAGACAGATGGCATAGATGGTCATAATGCAGCCGCCCCAAATGAACGACAACAGAATCATAGGCCAGGCCGAAAGACCGGAAACGCCCGCCACGGCAACCATGAGCAACGAGATAACGGCCCCGCACAGACTGCTGTAAAAGACAATCAGGCGCCGGTCGTAGTGATCGGACAGTCGGCCCAGCGGCAACTGGAACGCGGCACCGCCCAGCACGGCCGCGCTGATGAACAGCGTCAACTCAGCGGTTCCCATTCCAATTCCGCGGGCGTAAACGGGTGCCAACGCCCAGAAAGAACCGGTAACCAGCCCGCCCGCCACAGCACCCAGGATGCCGATATGAGAAAGATTCCATACCTGGCGCAAATTAATGTGAACATTTTGGATGGGCGCAGGCGCGATGGACAAGGTCAGCGAAACCGGGATGATTGCCAAAGAAATTAGAATTGCCGCCAAACTGAAGAGGATGTTGGGCGATTGGGGCGACAAATTCAGCAGTTGCTGCCCCAGTGCAATCATCAAGAAGCCCACCATGCTGTAGATGGACAGGATGGTCCCCCTGCTTTGCTGGGTGGCGCGCTCATTCAGCCAGCTCTCTATCACCATATAGGCACCCGCCATGCAAATGCCAATCAGAAACCGCAGCAGCACCCAGGCGAAAAACTGCGGAATCATTTCGAATATCAGAGCCACGGCCGAGAATACCGCTCCCAGGGCGGCGAAGGTGCGGATATGCCCGGAGCGTCGCACGACACGGGGTACCGTCAAACAACCTAAAACAAACCCGACAAAATAGGCAGAGGCCGTCAGGCCTATCTGGGTTGGGCTGAAGCCGTGGGTTTCGGCGCGCAAGGGCAAGAGCGTCAACAACAGGCCCTGGCCAATAAGCAGCAGCGCCACGGAAAACATCAGCGCCATCACCGGAATCAACAGTCGAATCATAATTGTTCTACCTTGTTCTGCCTGCAGCTGCAACGTCTGCCCTGCAGCCACCCCTGGCAACCTTCAACCCTTCAACCGGCTGGAGGGTCGCCTTCTGCCGCCTTTGCGTCATACGTCGGCCTTGTGGCCGCGACCTTTAGCAGTGATACGACAATCGGGGCGGCGTGGTGCTGACGGCAAAGAACAAGCGGCTACTGCCGCTGAAGTGAGGGACCCGTGAGGATCCGGGAACCGGCAAAGACAATTGCCAGCTCCCGAAGCCTAGCGTGTTAACGCATGGCGATCGGGGCAACGCCAATGAGCCACTGGTGGGCCCAGAACAGGAAGATCAGGTAGAGCGCCAAACCACCGACCACCGCAATCAGGTCGTTGAACTTCCCGGGAGATGCGGTAGGATTTGGCCGCGCCGGGCGACGTTTCAGTGAAATTCTGCAAACCACCGCCCAGGCCAGAAAACTGCCAAACAACAACACATCTGCGGCCATGCCATTGGACAGCAAGTGTGCCAGCGCCCAGGTTTTGACGGCGATGAGCATGGGGTGCTTGAGAGTACTGCGGATGCGCCCGGGCAGGTAAGTTGCCAACAACAACGGAAATACCGGCAACAGCAGCAACATAGTCAAATGCCGCATCCATATCGGGGGGTTGTAAATCATTACGGGGTCAAGCCGCGCTTGGCCATAACCGTAAAAAATCAATACCAGCCCCAACAGGGCAACCAGCGAATATATGCCCTTCCAGGCTCCCGTTCCAAGTTTGCTCTCCATTTGATTGCGCCACGCCAATGCACCGATGGAAACGGAGTGCACACCTAAAAATAGTACTAAGCCGATGATCAAGATTATCATTGAGCAGTAAATCCTGTTGATGAATGAGAGTGGGCAGCATCATACCACTCCCCGGCCGACAGTATTACCCATCGCTGCAGAGCCGCCCTACCCGCACGCGCCCGGATCGACCCGGCAACAGAAGCCGTCTTGGACCGCTGTGGCCATAGAATTCAGCCGATGCTATAGTCTGTGAAATGATCGACGCACGGCGCGCATGACGGCCCGCTTAAGTCAGCTCCCGCGCGCTCCATCGCCAAGTGCCGGTCGAGCTTTTGCGGCTGTGAGCGGCAGGCGTGTCAACGCGGCCAGCGTAGTACGAAAGAAAAGGTAACAAATGAAAAAAGATTTTACCTTCTGGAACTCACTGCTCACGCACGCGGATGCCATAGCCGACATAGACCCCGTCAGCGCTGATGCGCTTGAGCAGCTGCAGGCACAGCTCGTCACCATTGATGAGGCTTTCGGCCGCAGTTTTGACCCTGCGGATGCCTTCGAAGAATATGTCGCAGTAGCCCTTTGCAGATCGGTACAGCAAACATTGGCGCGCCTTGAAGCCCGCAATCAAAAACTCAAAGCACCGGATGATCTCGCCAGAAGGCAGGCCAGGTAACTGCTCCTGTTACAGCTGGCCCCTTCCTTATGTTCCTTTACCCCCTTGGCCTGCAACCGCGACCGGTCTGCGCCGGCCGTGTCATCGTACATTCAGCCAGTGATGGTAAGGGAGGGTTGCACCCTTGAGAGGCTTCCCCGGGCTGCAGTGTGAAGGATCTTAAAATTCAGCACGCCGCTTGCCCCCACCCCAGCCTGGCCTTCGCGTTGGTACACTGGAGCGCAGATGACAAAACAAAACCCCGACCTGGATGACAACGCCCCGGATCAATCCGCTACCGCGTTGATCATCATTGATATGATCAATGACCTGGAATTTCCCGGCGGCGAAGATGTGCTTGAACCGGCTGTAGCCGCAGCCAAACGTATTGCTGCACTTAAACAACGTGCAGCAAAAAATAAGATTCCCGTTATCTATGCCAACGACAATTTTGGCCGCTGGCAGTCAAACTTCAACCAGGCAGTTGAACACTGTTTGAGTGCGGGGGTGCGGGGTGAGCCCCTGGCCGAGCTGTTGCAGCCGGAAGAGCAGGACTACTTTGTCCTGAAAACCAAACACTCGGCGTTCTACGCTACGCCTTTAGATCTGCTCCTCAGCCACTTAGGCACTACCAAGCTGATTCTCTGTGGCCTGTCCGGCCATATGTGCGTGCAGTTTACCGCCTGCGATGCGTATATGCGGGATTTTGAACTCTATGTGCCGGCTGATTGCATAGCGTCCGCAACCGAGCCGTTAAACCGCAGGGCGTTGCAGTACATGCAGCAGGTGCTCAAAGCAGATAGCCGCAGCTCGCAAGAGCTTGACTTGAAGGGGCTGGCAAGGCCAAATAGAGACGATTGAGTTTGGCGGGAGCGTGCCACTTGTGCCGGGATGGCCTCTCCCCACAGGCAGGACTGGCAACCGGCCCACTGGCAGAGGCTAGCTCTGTAGCTTGACCCGTGAATTGTTACGCTCTGGCTTCAGAGAGCTCGGTGTAATGCAGGTTCTCCACTTGCCACGCATGGCCGTTCCAGGACCAACATTCGGTAAAGGCCATCAACCGGCCGCTCACACCCTGGGTAATCGTCGTTCCGCGGCCTGCGACCAGACAACACTGCCCCACCTCCCGAAACGATATTTCATAGTCCACTTTTTTGGTGCCCGCCGCAAACCAGCTTTTGCGGCTTATGGCATCACCTACGGCATTGATTTGCGATTGTTTGGACTGGATACCTCTATGGCTGACCAAGGTGAAAGCGTTGGATTCACAGCTGGCCAGGCGATTCAGATCGCCGCT
The DNA here is from genome assembly GCA_964399955.1 of uncultured Cellvibrionaceae bacterium. Taxonomy (GTDB): domain Bacteria; phylum Pseudomonadota; class Gammaproteobacteria; order Pseudomonadales; family Cellvibrionaceae; genus CAYNST01. The sequence goes on from CAYNST010000122.1 coordinate 4,454, forward strand.
GTAGAAGGCCTCATACCAGTGGTCTCGCGCAGCTCTGAGACTTTTGATGTCCATTTGACCTCGGTGTTTGATTGGTTTGATGACCCTTGCGCTCTTGGCAGACGGCTGGAAGATAAACTGCCCCCGTCACGCCTCGCCTGATGATACACACCTGAAGAGCAGAAGTAAGCGCGAAAACAGCTCGCCTAGCTGTTTGGGCAGAAAATTGCACCCCGTGTTTCCTCAGGCTTTGTGCCCTCGGCCACAGGGGGCGCAGACCGCGTCGACGGAGCACCGGGATAGGTGATCCCAGTGCTCTGGCCGACAAACTGTGAGTTAATGCTTGAAGCCGGCCCGGATGTAGCTGTTGATAGAGCGAGCCGTGTGCAGCTCGTCCCACTGCTGAAGCGGACGCGTTTTGACCATATTCATGAATTTGTCAAAATTGTCTTCGCCCTCATAGTCCTGAGCCAAAGCGCCGAGCTGCTCCAGCTCCAGGTAATAATCACCCAGGGTTAGCCCCTGCCTCGCCGACTCCGCCACCCCATCCAGAATTTTGGAGCCCCAGTCCGCCTGCTTGTTGTCAGAAGCAACCACTTCTGGATCATCTATACCCTCAAACGCGCGGGTCACCAAGCCGTTAAATTCTTTTTCCCAAGTGGTGTCACTTTCTTCTGTGGAGTGAACTATGTTCCCCTGTGCCCGCCAGTCAGCGTCGCCGTTGATATCAAAGTGCAGACCGTAACGCGCAGGAGAACACAGGTTATCTCCAGAGCAGGGTGCGTCGCCCTTGACCATTGAGGCACCTTCAGTTATTACGTTATTGATTGCGTGAGCCTTGACACCCTCTTTCAATGGCACCTGACTGTAGCCAATAAGCAGGCCCACAGCATTCCTGGCCAGAAAATTGTCTTCTGCCAAACCGCCGGCCCGCATTTGCACACCGTGGCTGGACCCGCGGGTGATTATGTTGTTGCGCACGACCACTCGATTCCCGTTGTTGCTGGCTTGCAAATAGAGGTTGTGGTTGTACATATTGCCGGCAGCGCCTTTGGCTTCGGGATTCCAACCGCCGTAGTCAAATACATTGTCTTCAATGATCAGTCCATCCACTCCCGCCGCATAAATGTTGGACGGTCGCTTTTTCTGGCTGGTTGAGGACGTATCGCCATAGGCGCCAGTCCAAATATTTCGGCGCAGGGTAAAGTTTTTTGGGCTCTTCTCTTCAAACCTCTGTATCACCACTTCCAGATAGTTGAATATATTATCTTCCAGAAGAATGTCTTCGTTATCCAGCAGGAACACCAGGTTCGAATGATCTTCATTAACACCGGTGAACGCGTCGCGGGCCGGGTCCATCTTGTAAGCGTCAAAGTGCAGGCCGATAATGTGCAAATTCTTCACGACCGAGCGATCGTTGGAAATGTGAATGACATTCGAGCGGTTCTGAACCTTTGGCCGGTCACCGCTTTCGCCATAGAAAGCAACTACAGCAGGCTCTTCCTTGCTGCGCCCGGATTTCAGATCATTTAATTTTTCATTGCTCCACACATCGCCGCGTTTCAGGTACACGTGGTCGGGCATGTCCGCTCTGGCTTTGTCAAAGGCGGCCGCTAAAGAAGCACACGGACTGTCTGGGCTCAGGCAGTCGTTGGTATCATCGCCCTGCGAGCTGCTGACGTAGATAATTCGAGAATCCGCGGAGGGTGTTATGGCAGTAAAGCCCAGCAGACTGGCATCTTCCGGAGCAACAACCTTCACCGTAACCCGGGCCTGCTGCACATCGGTACCTTGTCGCGCTTGATACACAAATGAATCCGACACGGCCTTATCGTTGTGAGCGTAATAGAAAATCGCACCTTCGTCATCCATCACTACCTCGCCGTGGCTTGGGTAGTGCAAAACTTCAAACTGGGCGGCACCCTTTACATAAGTATCATTCAGACTTACCGAAAAACTTTTTTCATCCCCAGGGGCCAGAGTAAACTCATCGTCTTCCAGCTCCAACACGGCATCATCCGGCAAGCCCGTCGTGGCGCGGGTATCCTCAGCAGTGCCAGTAACGGTAAAGGATACAGTTGTGGTTGTGCCTTGCTCTCCTTCAAGGTTGGGCAATTGGTAACCCGTAGCTGATAACCGATATTCGCCCGGTGGCAGGTCACCGCTATTGATTCCCAGCCCTTGTGGCTCGATGGCCAGAGTGTATATCGCATGATTTTCCCATCGGTCGATCGACACCGGGCCTTCCAGAAGGAAGTGCACGCTGCCTGTGCGGGTCTGATCCGCAGAGACCGCCATTACGTTGACCCGATCCGCCGGCAGAGCCGAAAGGTCTACCCTTGCACCGGATTCAAGTGACTGGATATCAAAAACCTGGTGGTGGTCTAGCCCGGCATAACCGATCAGCTTGAACGCGAGAATTGGCGGAACCACGCCAAGCAGTTTTTGCGAAGCATCCATTTCCGAAGAATAAGCCAACACCTGAAAATCCGCAGAGTCGTCCCCGGCAGTGGAGTTCCCGTGGCCGGCGTCGGCCGGACTCATGGCAGGACCCTCAAGGTTTACTTCGGATACATTATCCTGCGACTGAATCTTACCAAGATTCTCCACAATCGGATCATCAGTACAACCAACCATAGTTGCGCAGAGCAATGCAATTTGGAATGGGATAAAACGCTTCAACATCAGATACTCCGGGCGGGTTTACGGTCGATACTCTTCCGCTGAAATGCCAAAGGCGACCGCTTTAACAGGGGTAATGCGTCCGGCCCATCCATCTTCAAAGCTGCCAACGGAAGCCCGCAAACCAGCCTGTGCAGCAAAGCACCGGCAGTCCGTTCACGAACAAATGATTAACAGAGAATTGCCGACCAAAAAAATCGAACTCTGGCGGGCTATTCGGTCTTAGTAGAGATGGGGGCGCTTCAGTTATTCATCACTCTCTTTGATTGATGACGGGACGCGTGAAAAAAGTGGGCTAATCCATCACAAGCGGGGAATACGTGCTTAACCGTCACCACCCGATGCCAACTCTTGCCTGTGTCGCATGGGTTCTGACCTCTCTGGGTTCAGACCTGTGTTCGCTATTCTTTTTGAGAATGAGAACGCAGCAGGTGCAGCCGGATTGAAATATGGATTACTTTTGTAATTATTACAAGCTATACCGCTCGTTTTTTGCTCTATTAGATGATTTTTACGCCAGTATTTTCCGTTTCTGCCAAATAAACTCTAATAAATGAAGATTGCATCAACGTTTATTGCGCCATTTATGTGTATACACCCCTCGGCGCAAGACGCCTGGCGGGACTGATGTGAGCTAAGGTCTCGCCACCCGTGCGCTATGATGAAAAAGCTGAATCCAGTTCGCCAACCAAAGCGACACCTCGGTTGGCGGCGGAACCGGGCGCACCGGCGGGCAGAATGTACTTGTTTCCGCTGTGCCCTGCCCTTATTCTGCAAACTTGGCAAGCGGCCGTGCAATGAACAGGCTGCGTGGCGATATCGCCGTTAAACAACCAGATAGGAGTCTTTAGTGGTTCTGAATCGTGTTCGCAATGCAGTTTGGGCAGCAGCCGTGCCGCTGCTTATCGGGTCTGTGGCGGCGGCGGCCAACGATATTGGCTACAACCAAGTCATCAGTCTTAGTGCGGGTGGCATACAGTCGGACACTGACCGACTCAACCTGCGCGGTGCGGCGCCGGCCGTTAGGCACACCCTGGATTACGATTCCGGCAACATTTTCACCCTGGGGGTAGGCATTCAAGAGCGCAACGTCCGAGCCATGCTGGAGTTCTACTCTACAGGCACCGACATTCAGTCAAGCTCCATGACTGTAGAAGCCATAGACGTTGAAGTAGATGAAAGTGGGCCTGATGAGGACGATGCCGATGCCGATGCCGATGCCGATGCCGATGCCGA
>CAYNST010000122.1:8450-10239 GCA_964399955.1 uncultured Cellvibrionaceae bacterium
CGATGCCGATGCCGATGCCGATGCCGATGCCGATGCCGACCAGCCGGTTGAAAACTCCGAGCTGCTGGGGGGCGACAAAAGCACCCAGGCGCTCTTCTACAGCCTCTACTGGCGGCCTGAGATTGCCTTTGGCCTGCGGGCAACACTTGGCGCAGGTGTAGGCTATGCGCAGCATGAGTTGAGCTGGACCACCGAGGCCGGACCGGCAAGCATGAGTGCCCGGGGCTGGACCGGAAAGCTTGGCGCCGGCCTGGAGTTCAGGCTGATGGAAAACCTGGGCATCTTTGCTTTGGCAGAATCCATCCATTTCGAGGATGTGAGAGATTCTCCGAGTACAGAAGGGTCACGCCCGGCTTATCGGTTGGGCGGCACAAGCCAAACGCATGTCAGCTTTGGCGTTCACCTGCTGTTTTAAGGGTTTTGAAAAGTTAAGAGATGCGTGCAGGCAACGGGTTCAGCTGCTGCCTGCCGTGGCCTGTGCGCCAAGCTGAAGCGGTTGCAAGGGCCACGGCAAGAGGGTTCACTTTTGGGCGGGCTGTTCAGGCACTACCGGGGATGGGCTCAGCGGCCAGTGCTCTTTCCAGCTCCGCCATCCCGGCAGCAACGTCAACCACGCCTCCCGCCGCTTGTACGCTGGTCCCCAGGGCGTGTACCGTGCGCAGTACATTATGCGTGCGGCTCTGCTCCCCCATCTGCCCAACCCTGACAATGTTCAGTCCAAAAGCGCCTGATATCTCCACACGGAAGCGCTTGGACATAGTCTCCAGCACTTGCCTGGGTTCAACACCCGCAGGCACGCAAATGCCCACCACGGAGTTCAGCCGTACCGCTTCCTCCACAAGCAGCTCCAAGCCCATTGCACCTACTGCCCGCTGCAAGGCTTTGGAGCAAATCCGGTGGCGTTGAAAGCGCAGCGGCAGGGTTTCCAGACAAATTAGCCGCAGCGCTTCATGCAGAGCCAATAGACCCGACACGGGGGCGGTGTAGTGATAGCCCTTGTTCTGCCAGAACTCCTGCGCCAGCCGAGCGTCCAGGCACCAGTGCGGCATGGGCGCGGACCGCGATTCAATGGTGCGCCAAGCGTCGCGGGAAAAGGCCAGCAACGACACCCCGGGTATGGACGACAAACCTTTCTGCCCGCCCGTAACCACCGCGTCTATCCCCCATTCGTCCATCTCCAGCGGCATGGTACTCAACGTACAGACGCCGTCGACCACCGTGAGCGTGCCGCGGCTGCGGGCCAGGGCGCAGATATCCGGCAAACTGCGATTGAACACCGTACAGGAGGTTTCCCCTTGAACCATGGTCAGTACGTCGAATTGCCTTTCGGCCAGCACGGCTTCTACCGCCGCTGGATCAGCCGCCTGCCCCAGCGGCACTTCAAGTACCTCGCATTCACCCCCCACCCGGCGCGCCATCTCGGTAAACCGACTGCTGAACAATCCGTTCTGTATACACAACACCCTGCGCCCGGGCCAAACCAGGTTGGTGATTGCCATCTCCATGGCGGCCGATCCAGGCCCTGCCACTCCCAGAACGTAGGGGCTCTGCGTCTGGAAAACGTACTGGGCCATCCGCTTCACCCGCTCGACCACCCTGCCCATGGTGCTGCCCAAGTGGTTGATCACCACCGAATTGGCCGCCGCAACCTTGTCCGGAACCGGCACCGGCCCAGCGCCCATTAATAGCAAAGGGTCGTCGGGCAGAATATCGCTTAGGGGAAGGTCCTCTGGCGGCAGCAAGAGCTTGTTGGTCACGGGCGGGCAAGGGTCGAGCATGGTGGTCCTTA
>CAYNST010000123.1:0-10229 GCA_964399955.1 uncultured Cellvibrionaceae bacterium
ACGGTGGGTCAATTTTATTGGCCAAAGGTGGATCAAAATAGATGGCCATTGACAATGGAAAGCCTGCGGATACTCGGTATAGTCGGATTTCCAACGAGTTTCGAATCAGTGAAAACGGCCTACCGGAAAAAGATCTCTCAGTACCACCCGGACAGATTTGCGGGGGAACCGCCAGAAGTATTGCGTTATGCAGAGGAAACGGCAAAGAATCTCAACACGGCCTATTCAATCCTGGAAAAGCACTATCGCGCGGTCTCCTAACTCATGCTCATAAAACGTTGTCCGTCATGTGGAGCTTCAAACCGAATCGCCGATCACCGAGATTCGCAGCGACCTGTTTGTGGTAGATGTAAGACCAGGTTGCCCAAATCCGTGCATATCAGAGCGTTTAGCGTCTTTCAACGTCATTGGGCGTGGGTGGTACTTCTTGGGGTCGCAGGGGGAACATGGATCGCGGATGCACTTCCAACAACGAACAAAGGTGCTACTTCGTCCAGAAGTGCAGATTCGCCCGGCGCTACAAGTTGCCTCCCAGTTGCAGTTTCTGCAGGGATTCACAGATTGCATAAAGACGAGGAAAGAATAGCGCCACTGAGGATAGTCACCCCAAAAGGAATGAATTACTATGCCAAGCTGGTGGACTCGACAGCAAAGACGGATGTTATGTCATTATATATTGTAGGTGGTCGCCCATTGGAAGTTCACGTTCCGCTCGGCTCGTATAGGCTAAAGTACGCTAGCGGAAGCGTCTGGTGTGGCGAGTCGTTGTTGTTTGGTCAGCGGACAACATATGGCGAAGCTCAGTCGACATTCGAGTTTTCCGCTAAAGGCACCCGTATTTCTGGTTACACAATCGAACTAATTCCGCAATCTCGCGGAAATCTTCGAACAAACTCTATCCGGGCCTCGGATTTCTAGGTGGCCGAAACATCCTGCCCAACGGAGCCTAATCCAGACGCCGGTGTGTCTGTATTTTGTGCTTCGCACTTACTTTCGCCAGCACACGGGCTAATTTGAGCGCAGCTTACCCCGCGCATCAAAACGCGGCATTCATCAAGAGATTTTCCGAAGGAAATCGCGAAGAAAAGTCGCACCTGGGGATTCGACGCAGAAAGGGCCAGCGGCTCTAGCCGATGGCCAGTGCCGCCTGCCTCTCTATAAACCATGCCTGCACAGACGCAACCCCTTCGCCGGCGCAGCCACACAGCACTATCGAATCTGGCACATGGTACACATAATCACGCCCTCTTCACCCCCTACTTTCTATTTGTTTTTTGAGTCTGTCAATTTTCAATATGTAGCGCGCACCTACAATACCCGCACACAAGAAGAATAGAGCCCAGACAGAAATAAATATTTCCATTTCAGTCCGCCCAACGGGGTTTCCAATGAGACGTGCAATTAGGAAAAAGACATAACCCACCACTGATCCAAGCGCCGGAAATACCACCAGATACAGTGTCAAATAGAAGTACTTATTTTTACCTATAGCCATGATTATTTTGCATCAAGTAGAGGATAAGGAACGTTAGAAACTGTATTACTAATGAAGTTACCCGCAGTCACGCCACCAGGCACCAGTGTAGGTGGTTGGACTCCGTGCAGGGCGTTCGATCCCAAAAGCGTCCGAGCGGAAAGAGGCAAGTTATTGTAAGCACTTCTATTAAGAGCTCCAATCCCATTTGTTACCCCCAAGCCCAAACCAGCCCCCAAACCGCCGAATACAGCTCCATTTATTGCGGCCTGATGCACACTATTACAGCTGCCTGTAAATTTATTCTGCGCCGCAGTAACACCGGCCCCAATAGCAGCACTACCAACCGTGTTCGACGCCAGCAGCCATCCTGCACCGGTCCCCATGGCGGCGGTCGCCGTACCAAGCCCTCCGCTCAACACGCCTGCAGCCGTGCCCGCAGCAAACGAACCCCAGTCAAAATTATTCCAGCCGCCGTTGCTACGGTATTGGCTGTACGCGTTGAACCCACCGCCAACAACACCGCCGACCACACACCAAGGGCATAGACCGGAAGGATCAGAATAACTTAAAGGATTCCCCCCGACGTAGGCGTAAGTATTGACCCCTCCAGCTAATCCAATCGGATCGCTCTGTATATACCGGCCAATGCTAGGGTCATAGTATCTGTGGTAATTGTAATATAAACCGGTAGCCTCATCATGGTACTGTCCTGGAAAACGAATGTTGTTCTTGATCTGCTGTATCGAGGTTTGAACCTCGCCAAACGGGGAGTAGCTAGCCTCCCAAACGACTTCAGAACTTTCACTAGCGATCTGTACTGGAGCTCCAACCTGATCGGTCACGACCCCGTAAAGCTTATGATTACCGTCCAGCTGGTCAATCATCGCAACCAGCTGACCGTTGAGATAGACGTAACTCCTCTCCTCTCCTGTCGATAGCGATCGTTCGTGTAGTAGTTCGCCTTGTTCGCCGTAACTAAATAATGTGTAGGACTCATCTCCCGCGGGAAGGATGCCTTGCCTCTTTACAGCTCTTTGCCCTGAGGTGTTATACACGTACGACTCTGCGGTTCCATCGCTTTTAGAAACCACTGTTCTTAGTCGTCCATCAGAGCTGTGCAGCGTTACCAGATCTCCATCTTTTTCCCGCAGCTGCCCCAAACTATCAAAGCTCCACACTCCACCGGTACTACTAGTAATTTTGCTGCCGGCAATGCCATCTTCTAAATACTCGTAGGTGGTAGAACCCACGCCTCCAGAGCGCAGTGTACGGTCGCCGATCAAGTTGTAATCGTACGCAAGGCTTGCACCGCTACTCGAAAGCGGCTCCGCTGATTTGAGCCGGTGGGCGTTGTCGTACACATAGTTATATTCTGTTGCCACACCCACCGAAGTCTGGGTATTCGAATAGTCGACGTTGCCGAACCCTTTATCCCTATCAATAGTCATAACATATTGGAATGAACGGTCTGCAGCTCTGCTCGCTATCAATCGCGGCCTGTAAGAGAGGTCATGGAGGCGCACATGCTGAATGCCGGCTGGAGCGAACACGAAATCGTTGACCGGGCCAAATGGCTCGTACTTCACATCCGTGATTAACGGTATCTTGGTCAACATACCATTCTTGCGCACGCGTGCACCTATACCACTGACTCGAGCCTGGGAGTCGTAGTCGAATGTCAGCCTCACCCCATTAGGATAACCGATCTCATCGAGGAGTCCGGTAGCTGCGTTATAAAACCAAATCGTATCACTTCTTACTACATCACCATCTTTTACGGGAAGCATCGACTGCAGCCAAGCTACCTGTCCCGTCTCACTGTACCGGTAGAACCTTTCGACATCTCCTTTCGCGGAGTAAGCCAGCCGGCCGCGAAGATTGAGGATGGCTCCAGATGGGGCGTTTTGATCATATTGATATACCTCGTCAAACTCCGTTCCAGGATAGTCGACATTCAAGATGCGATTAAGAGCGTCATAGCGGTACTTGACATGGATAGAACTCACTGTCCCAGCCCTCTTAATCATGTCAGCAAGATTACCTGCTTCGTCGTAGAAGTATTTTGTAACGCCCGTATCAGGGCTGGTCTGCTGGACCAATTCGCCGAAGCCATTATAAATAAAGAGCGTAGTTCTGCCTTCGCCATCCGTAACGGCTTGTTGATATCTATCTGGGGCCTTATCTATATTGATCAAGCCAGAATCTGGTGCCTCAATGGAAGCTAGCTGGTTTAGACCGTCATAGCCAAATTCTCGTGTTATTTCTTTAGGCAAGCCATCACTACCGTACCCAAACTCACGCAGCGCTCCTAGATTGGAATTTGCGTCGTAGTTCAGTTCGGCTTCTTCTTCTCCGCTCGACATTTTATACAGGCGATCCAAAGCATCAGTGACCCTGCCGGCCACGTATGTGACCCTACCACTATCGTTTAGGAATTCGACTACCTCGGTCGTCAGCTGATCCTGCTTGCTTCGTGTGGTGCTGAAGTCTATTTTATCGCCGGAACTGGTCTCTATGTAATCGATATCTGAGTTTTTACCTCCATCAACACTTGTATAAAATATGTCGTACCAGGCGCCGCTTGGAAGCGTGACCTTTGTCAGCTGGTCCAGTATGTGATCATACTCAAAGTGGTAGCCGTTACTGCCACCGGATTTAATTGACTTGATATGCAGTCCTGAAGCGCCCTGCCAGTAGGATATGTCCGTCACCACACCAGCCGGGTCTATTATTTTCCCAGGCATTCCCCACAGGTTGTAGTCGGAGTACTCATGGGTAATTTCTAGATCTGCCCGTCGGCGCACAAAGCGAAGATTGCCTCGAATATCGTATTCGAAGACGACAGAATCCTCGACATCAGTCCTGGGGCCATCGACAGTCTTAGTAGCAACGACGGATTCGTTTCTATCATGGTAGGTGTAAGTGAATGTCCAAGTGCGCTTGTCATTTACAGGCGTGGTATTGGCGTCGTGCCTGTCGCTGACAACGCCGTCCATCACCTTAAGATCTGTCTGTGTAACCGTCCAAAGCCGCCCATTCGGGTGGTAGGCATACTCTGACTTAAGATCCGGGGTTGTATATTCTTTGAGCTGAACGGTGTCCGTCCAGTCGTAGTTAACCGTCAACTCCTCCTCCGTACCCTCGGCATAGGTTACGGATTTTGGCTTTCCAAGCTTAGCGCCGTCGGCTGATGCTGCATAATGCTTGAAGCGCGTGATAAATCCTTTGGCATCTGTCTGGGTTCGCTTTTGTCCGGTCAAACCGTCGGTGGTGCGAGAAAGGTAATAGGTGAAATCAGCTTGTGTTCCCCCCGCACAATTCGTTGTGGCATTGCCAACAATTTTTTCAACAGTCGCGAATTTATTACTGTTGTTTTTAAACTCAAAATCTGTCTGTCGACCCAAGTGGTCAGTGACTCTCCGTATATGGTGGTGGGATAACAACGAGAATTCATGTGCCTGAGTCATCGATGGGGTCGGGAAATCACTTCGTGTGCCAACATCTGAGTGATAGGGGCCATGATAACTTCTGTAGGCACGGCCATACTCATCATATCCCCAACCTGAAATATGGCTTGAGTTGTCTTCTGTACGGAAGTATCCGGTTAGCGCAGTCTGATGATCCCAACTATCCCAGGTATCTTGTGCCTCGTACTTGAACACCGCTTTAGACACATAAGTCCCTGCCGTCTGACCAACATTTTCAGGCCGCTCGCTCTCAGCTCCTGCAGTGAAGCCGACATGGGTGAGCATGTTCCTGTCGCTATATTTGAAGATCCAAGCGTTTTCCGAGAACGACTCTGACGTCACTTGCAGACCGGGATCATCCGAGATAATCATCGCTTTGGGATATGTAATGCCCGGGTTACGGAGATGACCAACGAACAAATTCTCCCAAGTGGGGCCGTCTAGAAGATGAATGGCCGTTCCATTAGCGTGCTGCACCACCGTGTAGGAGTCACCATCCTCACTCACATTCCGAGAGATTCTTTGGCTGATTCCGGATTCATCTACTAGTTCTACCAATTCAAAGCCAAAGCCACCAGGCTTGTGCGTTACCCTGTAGACTTCGGTGACATTTCCAGCTTTCACTCGCATGAACCCCTCGGGATCACCGCAATTTTCAGGAATGGAAAAATCGGGATCGCCTAAGTAGATCGGAGCTCTTCCATACGGATTGGGCCTACGGAATATTCGAAAGATGTCCTGCGGTGAATTGTGCGGCTGACTGGTGTGCGAAACGAATTGATCTTTTGGTCTGATAGTAACCTCAAGCACCTCGCATTCATGCTCACCTGTTGAGCGGTCGAAATTGAGCGCTTGCCAGTATGCGTCCTTCAGGCCGTTATAGGACACCTCGCTATAGCTAAAACTATAAGCACTGTGTTTCCCATCCGGCCTCACGATGTTAATGTTCCGTCCAAAATTTTCGTTAAACGTCACGTAGACAGCATGAGAATAGCTGTGGGACCAAATGCCACTCCACTTCCCGACTTTTGGTTTCGCCCGGCTATTGTAATGGAATGAAAAATCTAGAGGAAACTCTCCTTGCCCGCGATAAACCGTAAACTTTTGGTACTTGTTGCCAGTAGCAATATTGATCGGATTGCCTTGGTTCAAATTTGGACAGGAATCTCCTTCGCCAAGATGGCTTTCATTGAAGAGCCCTCCTATCGCACCGGCTTGGGCATGCGCTCCGCATAGAATCAGTATGGTCAGCAGGATGTACCTTGCCGTGAACTTACTCATCATAACTATCTCCCTTGATTACAAATCTAAAGTACATACCCATTCGGCTGGGGCGCGCTAATTCCTGCAGCGCCGTGACCGGACTCCGAACCAAAAAAGCTTTCCGTTACCACTTCAAAAAAAGCATTGAGAAAGTCGGACACCTCATCTCCCCTCAACATCATTGCCTCTAGCTCCCCGTCATGACTAGGCTTCGGATATTGAACAGTGGCTTTAAGACCGGCGATGAAGCCTTGTTGGAACTCGTGTAGCTGCATCAACTTTTCAATTTCAGCCCACACTTCAGGACAATCTGCGCCAACGTTATTTTCTAAAGGCGGCATGAAGATGTTCAGCCACACCTTCGTGACTTCACGCCAGGGGAACGGGGCAGCTAGGGTTTGTGAGAGCGCCATAGATGAGAAGGCCATCAGGCCTAGGCCGCTCAAGTGGAAGGCACTTCTGCGTGAAATTTTCATTGTTTGGTCAGACGCCCAGCAAGCTGCTCGCCGAATAGATGGCCGAGAGTCTGCAGAATCAGAGATGGATGGGCGATAAGGCCGGCGCCAAGGATCGAGGCATCGGAGATAATGATGTTGTCATATCCCAGAAGCGCACCGTTACTGCCGACCGCCCCTGGGCGGTCGGAGGTATTGATTCTGCAGGTTCCTCTAAGCATCGCGCCCGAGCTTAAGGCGCCTTCGATATTTGTTTCAGCAAGAATATCAGTGTCGGCTTGAACGGCCCACTGTCGCAGATAGCTGCGTATGGATTCAAGGGTGGCGAGCTGGCCCTTGCTGCGGGACAAAGAGAAAGACTTTTGGTTGTTCAAATTTAACCCATCGGTGACCGCACCTCCCGCCTCTGCCATTCCGGCGAGTACCGCAACTCTCTTGTAATGCTGCCCTACCCATTGCCGAAGGCCAATTGGCCCGAAACGCTTGGCGTGAAACTTTGCGAGGGATACCGGGCCGGTTATCCCGCCCAAATTCCGACCCTGGCAAAGCACGATTCCCTTATCTTCAAACTGCCTTATCATCAGGTCGACAGGAATGCCGGCGTGAGCATCATCAATACCAGGCCGCCCAGAAACGAGAGCACACTGAATGGATGTATCTGCCAAGTACCGTCCGACGTTTTCGTTTCCGAGTCCTTCTGGTGCGGCGGCTTGTAGGCTGTTTCTCAGCAAGAGCGGGGTCTCAAGTGCTCCCGCAGCAACAACGACGGCCTTGACAGCTATGGTCTCTCTCGCTGCGCCTCTTTCGATTTCTATGCCACCGGCCTCAGTCTTGCTCTGCATGACGATTCGCTTAACCTTGGCTCCAGTTATGACGGTGGCCCGGCCGGTCTTTTGCAGCCTGGGTAGCCAGCTGTTGGCGGCTGTTGTCTTATCTCCCGGCTGACAACCGAAGGCACACATTCCGCAATGATTACAGACGGGTCTTCCGTCGACTGGCTTCGAAAGGATTGCTACGGATGAGGGAGAGGCTTCCCAACCTAGCTGTTTTGCACTAGTGAGCAGGTGGTTCGATAGGGAGTTTAGGGTGTGGTAGGGCTGTGAATGTCCGGCCACATTGAGAAATGTCTGCACTTCCCTTGCCTTCCGCTCGACCACGCGCACATCGAGCCCCCAAGAGTTCAGGACTGTTGAGCGAGGCATTTGAGAAACGGCTTGATAGGCTAAGGTGGTGCCGCCAAGACCCAGCGCTCTTTGCAGCTGAGCTTCGCCTTGCCATTCTTCAGCACCAACAGTCCAAGGGCGGGGCGCTACTTCGTAATTGAAGTGATTGATGCGAGAGTCACTGGCTTCGAATGCTTTCCCTCTTTCGAAAAGCATTACTTCGTGCCCTGATTCTGCAAGCGCCACTGCAGAAGACAACCCTCCTGCGCCGCTACCAATCACTGCTATTGGGAGGCTTCGGCTAACGTCTTCCATGATAACTCCGTGTTGCCAGTCTTGTGCATTCCGGGTGGAATAGTAACACACACTTTTAGCAGAAACATCCGGACCAACAGGCTGTTCCGTCATTTTTACATTGGTGAAAAGGCGTTATCACCATGGCACGACAGGCCCGCTGCCGAATAGCGATGAGAAACAGCATTTCAGATTGCTAGTTCGCCCTGGATTTCTAGCTGAGTATTTTTTGAGCATGGGCGGTCACCAGGGATGGCCTAGCTAAGCTCTTTTCATCAGAGAAGTTTATGTAGCAGCCCCTAAAGGGCGAACTCGTCAATCCAAATTTGCGCAGCCAATACGCCGGACAGGATTAGATGCATAGATCGAGAGGACTGCAAAGACCGGACAGACAGTGGGACGGGCGCTAGAAGGGAACGATAGACAACGGCATTTTTAGCCACTCGCGGATGTCGGGATTAGTTTTAGCTGCCGGAACCCAATGTTGGGAGTAGTGGTCTCTGTCGCCTCCAGCGCTTTGCTTGACATCTGTATGCTTGTGATCGACGACAATTAGGATGGCCGGTCCAACGACAATTATCTTGGCCGGTTGAGTGACACAATCGACACCTCATTTCCAATTGGAGAATCAGAGGTGCCGGGACAACACATCACTCAACGACAAGAGATACTGTATATGCAGAACCGTCAATCCGGCCTTTCTCAAGAAGCCTCGGCCGCCAAGGCCGATATCTCCGTCCGATCCGCCCGCCGGATCGAGAAGAATGAACGCGCCGGCGCCGATGGGCCCCGCACCTGGCGTACCCGAACCGACCCGCTGACGGAGGTATGGGACAGCGAACTGAAGCCGTTGCTCGAACGGGATTCCACCCTGACCGGCCTGACGCTGCTTGAGTACTTGCAGGATCACTATCCTGACAAGTACGACGTCACGGTGTTGCGTACCCTGCAGCGTCGGGTTAAGCAGTGGAAGGCGCTCAATGGCCCCGCACAACCGGTCATCTTCCGTCAGCAGCTCGAACCCGGCTGGATGGCCCTGTCGGACTTCACTCACCCGGACGAGCCAGTCACGGTTGCCGGTGAGCCGTTTGCCCACCTCTTTTATCAGTTTCGTCTCGCTTTTAGCGGCTGGCGCTCGGTGACAATCGTTCAGGGCGGCGAGAGCTATGCGGCACTGGCCGAGGGGCTGCAGCGGGCCTTGCGCCAAGCCGGCGGCGCGCCCAAGCAACACCGCACAGATTCTTTGAGCGCCGCCTTCAACAACCAACAAAATCGCTGGAGCGACGCCTACGGCAGCTTTTGCGCGCACTACGGTATGGCACCCAGTCGCAACAATCCCGGCGTCGCCCACGAGAACGGCGCCATCGAGTGTGCTAACGGCTCGTTTAAGCGCCGGCTCTCACAGGCCTTGAAGCTACGGGGCTCCGCCCGGTTTGATTCGGTGGCCGACTACCAGCGCTTTGTCGACACCGTGGTCGAGCGCCTCAACCGCCGGGTGGCCAGTCGCTTCAAAGAGGAGCAGCCTACGCTGCAAGCCTTGCCCTCGCAGGGCTTTGCCGCCTACAGCGAGTTGGCCGTGCGGGTCACGCGCACCTCGACCATTGAGGTGCGCCACGTGCTTTACACGGTGCCCTCGCAACTGATCGGCGAGCGCCTGAGGGTGCATCTGTATCACGACCGCCTGAAGTGCTACCTCGGCTCGTCGCTGGCGATCACACTGCCTCGCGTCTATCCCGCGTCAGGACAGAGCCGGGCGCGTCGGGTTGACTACCGCCATGTCATCCACGCCCTCGCAGCCAAGCCGCAGGCGTTCCGGCGGGCGCAGCTGCGCGACGACCTGCTGCCGAGCGACACCTACCGCGCGCTCTGGCAACTCGTTGACGCCACACTGCCCGAGCGCGAAGCGTGCAAGTGGATGGTCACCGTACTGCGCCTGGCATACGACTACGACTGCGAGGGCATCCTTGGGTCAGAACTGCTGTACGCGGCGCAACAGGGCCGGCTGCCCACTGGCCAGCAGTTGCAGGCGCGCTTCCTGCCGTGTCGAGCCGACTCGTACGCGGCTACGGTTGAACAGCACGCTCTGAGCGAGTATGACGGCCTACTCACA
>CAYNST010000124.1:0-10084 GCA_964399955.1 uncultured Cellvibrionaceae bacterium
GCAGCCACGCTGGAATCCATTTGATGGAGTAGCATTGATGAATATCCTGGCACTGTCGGGAAGCCTGCGGCGAGGCTCCTATAACACTTTTATTCTGCGGGCATTGTCTTGCCTTGCTCCTGCAGGCGTTACTGTATCTGTTTTTGAGGGCATGGGGGAACTGCCGTTGTTCAACCCTGATCTGGAGCCGGAGTCGTTGCCGGCGGTTGCCAATCTCAAGCAAGCGGTGGGTTCTGTAAACGGGCTGATCATTGCCAGCCCGGAGTACGCGCACGGCATTAGTGGCGTCATGAAAAACGCATTGGACTGGTTGGTGAGCGGCGAAGAGTTTGTTGGCATGCCGGTGATGCTGGTGAACTGCTCGCCTCGTGCGCATCACGCGCAAGAGGCCTTGCGGGAGGTTGTGACTACCATGTCAGGAATCATTGTAGGAGAGGCCTGCTTTTCCATTCCATTATTGGGCAGCAATCTGGATGAGCAGGGCGTCTTGGCGCATGCGGTGCATCAAGTGAATCTTGAAACACATCTGCAGTTGTTTGTGGATGCGATTTTGGGCCTGGCCACCACTGAAAAATAAAAGCGTGGTCTCAGGCGAGGATGATTTTTGTCTGAGTCAACGGTAAAAGAAAGGGCGAAAGTTTTTACGGTTCCCTAACCAAGAAAGAACCAAACTGTGACAGGTCCTGATTGCTTTGGGCAATGCTGTGATTGGGATACACGTTTAACAGGGATACCATGGCTTTTGTGCCAACCACAGACGAATGATAGCGGAGGTATTCCCCGGGAATGGGATGTTGCTCAATCCGGTAGACCGTCAGAGTATCCCCTGCCTCAAAGCCGTTGTTGGCCCCGCCGTGCACAACAATTTGCCGCGTGCCGGGGCTGACATCCGCGTGGGCCGTGAACGGCTGGCAGGCGAGCGTGGCGGCCAGTTTGTCGCTGGCCTCGGCAACCAGGTGCTGCACTTTTTGGCCGTAGTCGGTTTGCCAGAACAGAGCTGAGCCAAAACCGATGTGGTTAGGTTTGTCGGCATCCCATTTGCCCATGGTTTGAAAAACTTCGTCAAAGACCAGTTGGCCGTTGAAGCCGTCTCTTACCTGCAGTTTGAATTTGAATACGCGACTTTGGGTGTTCAACCCATTGCGGTTGATCAAATTGATGACGCTTTTAACCGTGTGATTGTAGGGGCCACGGGCATAGGCCAGTTCCGGCGATACCAGCGACATGTCATGTATCTCCCCAGTGATGAGGAACTGGGACTTGTGCTGTCGTGAATAGTTTTTTACGTGGTCGGCCACCGGGTATTCGCCTTGGTGCTTTACACTGGAGATGCTGCTGGGTATTTGACTCTGCGCCGTAAAACCGTGGCGGGTTTTCAGGTTGGCATTCAGCAGCAGAGGCAGGTGTTGATCCACCTGGTGCAGGTAGCCGGCAGAGCTGGTTGCAGGCTGAGTTCGCGGGAAATAGGTAAGCGCAAGTGATTTACGGAATTTGCCGGCGTACTGCGTCGCACAACTGGCTTCTGAATGTGTTTGCTCAGTAGCCGTGGGCACGGCTGTGTTGCTTGTGTCACCCGCCAGAGGTGTGAGTGATTCGGCCGATGGTTGCGACACCTGGGGTATCGGAGGCACAGAGGAACTGGCTGAAACAGGTGGGGCAGATGGCTCAGTTGGCACGGCTGGCGCCAGTAGCGCTGCTGCGGACGAGTTTGCACTGCCATAGCTTGCTACGGCAATTGGCCGCTTATCGTCATTCAGCTCCTGGCCTGCAGAGGCTGCGTCCAGCTTTTGCATTGGCTCAAAGGGTGGAAATGCCACCTCACTCAGCTCGGTCTCTTTGAAGCCCCCCGCAATTGGCAGCCCGGGTGTTTGGGTGATGTCTGACATAGTGCTGACTTCCGCCAGCAAAATGGACAAATCCCCCTCCAGTGCCGCCAGCCGCTCAATGCTGGGTTTTACCTGGCGCCACTCCTCCACATGCAAGCGCATGGCCTCGTCGGTAAGCGACGCATCATGGGGTTGCGAAAACTTAGCGCAGCCTGAGGTCATCATCAGCAAGCCAATTGCCACCGGCAGCGTCAATTTACTGCCGGGGATACAGCCTGCCGGTGGCCATGGGTGTCGGTTATTCATCGGTTTCTCTCCACTTGCCCGGTAACAATCAGCGGGCTGCGCGCTTTGATGCTTTCGTTGCAAAGTCAACGCCAAGCTGATCTGCCTGCGGCGCGCATACATCATCAGCCCTTTAATAGCTGAATTGATGGTAGGCAACGTCGCAGGCCACGCTCACCGACAGCATGCGTCGGCAGGCGGTTTGGGCCTGTTCTTCGGCACCATCGCCGCGCTCATAGTAGGCCACGCCCAGGGTGTACTGGCCTGCGCCGACCGGGCGAATATAAAATGGCTGTTGTACCAACTGGTGAGCGGCGCGGGTGCGCAGAATGTTCAGATACAGCTTGAGCATTAACGGGGAATCGAACCGGCCAACCACAGCCACGTAGCCGTCCGCCTCATCCAGAGGTGAAAGCTTGAAATCCACCCCGGCCAGCGTGTCGCCCTGCGACGAAAATGTCAGCGGCCGGTCTGGTACTGCGCGCAGGCTGCGGCGGTCAATGTAGCCGGGGTCTACCGCCAGGCGGTATTCGCCGGGCAGCACGTTGGTGAAGACATAAAAGCCGTCGTACTCTGTTCTTGCAGAGGCGACGGTCTCGCCTTTAGCGTTAATCAGATTGAGCATAACGTAGGCGCCCGGCTGTTCGTCGCCTTCTTTGTCCAGCAGATGAACATAGCCTTCGAGTTCGCTGCCCCGGGCTACCGGCATCTCCAGAACTTCCAGGAAGCCGCGTCGGGCAATGACGGATACGCCGGGATTGGTGCGTATCATAAACGGCCCATCGAGTGTGGCCTCGTCCACTACAATGTCGGTTTCTGTTGCATCAAAAATGGGGGTGATCACAGCAACGCCGGCTTTATTGGTTTCTGCACGGGCATAACCCTGCACGGCTCTTACCGTCACATCCTCCATCAGCGGCTCGCCCTCATCGTAAACACCGTTCATGTTCAAGTCTTCAAACACGCGCACGGCCACCGCGCCGGATTGGGCAATTGGCCGGCCAGAGAAGAATACCCGCCGTTGCATTGGCTCGTAGCCCAGGCTGAAGCGCGCGGCCAAGCCAACCGACCATTGATCATTGCTGTTATGCGCACCGCTGGCCGTCAGCCGAAACGCCTTTTTGTGCCAGCTTAAGCCTAGGTTCCATTGGTCCATTTCCTGCGCCCCGTAGTGGGAGTAGCGCAGGTCAGAGGTGATATTGGGTGACCAGCGAATATTCAGCGCTCCACCGTAGGAGTGCACCTCCGGCTCCGGGCTGATGAGATAGTTATTGAACAAACGCAGATTGGTCTTGCGAATTGTTTTGCGATAGTTCAACCCGCCAATCAAGGTGTCGGCAGAAATGGGTCTGCTGGCGGGGTCGCCTTCAAACCCGATAGGCAGCAAGGGGGCCTCCAGATCGGCTGCCTGCCTGTACCAGGTAAGACTGTTGTTGAGGGCGCCCAAGCGAGTGTGGATGCCAACCGTATTCTGCAGGGTTTGCTGACGGCCGCCGCGCTCGGAATCGGTTACCTGCCAGGTATTCTGATAGCTGAGAGGCGCTCGGCGAGTGGCAAACAGTCGGCCTGTCATGCTCAGATTGAGGCTGGTGTTGCGCAAGGTTTCGTCGGTCAATGCATCCGGTGCTTCAGTTTGCCGGTAGGTCGCGGAGTAAGAAGTGCCCCATACACGGGTGCGGTAGCCCGCATTCAGGCTGCGCAGGTCGTTGCTGTTGCCGGAAACCCCAAAATCCGCCAGGCCCAGGCGGCCCAAGCTGGTATTGGCACGCAGCATATAGCTGTTGTGAGCGTCGCCTTCCTCCGGCGCAAACCAGGACAGACCAGAGGTAAGCGACAACCATTGAGTCAAGCCAAGATCAAAAGCGGCGCTGCTTTCCAGGCCCTGTTGCGTGGGGTCTTCTTCGCCAAGATCAAGATCAAATACCGATGCGCCACGCTCCACGGTGGAAAAGCGATAGAGGAACTCCCCTGCGCGCGTGGTATTGCCATCCACAATGAACGATTCTTTGCGGGATTCTATCTGCCCCTGGGGGCCGTAAAGCATGATTTCAAAGTCGTTGTTGCCGAAGTCCAGCTCGGTGTCATTGAATTCGTAGCGGCCATCTTGAATATTCAGCTCTTGCGCTATCAACAGACCGTTGCGATAGAGCTCGGCATCCCATCCCACCTGTATCTCACCGGTCAGGTTGGTTCGGCGACTATCGGCCAGTCGGTTGAGCGGGGTATTATTTACAGAGACACCTAAACTCTGGGCCTGGGTTTGCCCAAACCCACTGTTAACCGGTGTTACGTCTCCCAGTGCGTATTCGGCGGCGCGCAGCGGACCCAGCAGGTCACGGTTGATGGACTGTCGGGACAAGCTCAGCCAAGCGGCGTTCAGGTGGTTCTGGTCGTCTCCGGCCAAAAATAGCTCGGTGTTAAAGCGCAGCAGGTCCTGGCGTGCCAGTACCGAAAAATTACTGCCATCACCATAGTGGCTGTGCGTGGTTGATGCCTGAACGTCTATCAGCGGCGGTGACCACCATTGGTAGTGAGAGCCCGTGGCCGGCAGCACCGGGCGGTTTTGCGGGTCAGTGACAGGTTGACGGCTTTGCTGTCGGGCCAGGCGCTGTTCAACCGGGAAGGGCTGGCGCGACTGGATATCCAGAATCAAGCGCTCCTCGTTGAGGGAGTAGCCAAGCGCAAACCATTGGGCAATTTCATCGATTTCCACATACAGGTCATCGGCTTCAAGGCTAAAATCCTGGTGGTCAACGCGGTGAACTGTTTCATTCAGTCGCACCTCCAAGTCGCCAGCTTCGTTCTGGTTCAGCTCAAAGCGATTGCGTTCATTAAAATACCAACCCTGGGCGCTGACACTTTTGAGATCAACATTGATTGGAAATTCGATAATCTGAAAAAGCTCGGCCAGCCCAATTTGGAAATCCCGCTCGCTTTTGACAATCAGCATGCTGGTCAGATTCATTTGATTGACGGTCAGAGAAATGATGAGCTCTTCCCCGACAGAAAACCGACTTTGTCGCCCGGGAGGGAATGTCTCAGTGGCGGAATTTTGACTTTGGTCGGCCGTTGGGCTGGCTGCATTCTGGGCTAAAATTGTGCCCCCTGTGTTGGGATTCGTGCGGGGCGAGCTATCCTTTTCAGCGGCCGCAAGCGCGGTTGAAAAGCTGAGGCAAATTAATATAAAACAAGCACTGATCAGTGTGTTAAGCAATCTCTGTCGCGGTTGGGTGCTTGTTTGATGATTCATCTGGGCACACGTAATGGATGGCTGGTTTGGCGCTTCCGTCAGGGTTCAACGTTTTTCAGGGAAGGTGGTTCCGCGAAAGCGTTGGCGCCTTTAAGGGCAACCCGGAGCTTACCCCTGGCGAGAGCAAAGTCTGCGCCAACCTATGGAAGTGCTATGCAATTCAAATAGGGCTCCGGCAAACCAATCGCTGTTGTTGCTGACCGTACAGCAGGGGCACTGCCAGCTGCCGGTGTGACATGCGTTGGATACCAAGCCTTCAGCAGAGCTAAACTGGACCAATGCGCAAAACCGGATCAAGGTGGATGCGGATTAGCTAAGCTCGTCGACCGATAGGGGAAAAAGCGGAGGTCCAGATTACGTCGGTTAAGTAGCTGCGCCTGCGAGTCAGCCACTGACCGGCGCTGGGGGTATAGCTGGCAAGAATTTTTTGCGAACCGCCTGCAATACCGGTGATAATCTGATGTGGATTATCACCGGTATTGCAGGCGGCTGGCTAAGGGGATTGTAATTATCGGAAAGTCGTCGGTCAGGTTGATGGCGTGGTTTTTATGGCGCTGCGGTTGATATTTATGGTCTTGTCAAAAAAAGTGGTTCCACGAAATTCCTTGCTGCCTTTATAGACAACCCGCAGCTGACCGTCCGCTGGGACGAACTCCGCACCAACCCACCCAAGTTTGGCTGTATTGTGCTTAAGTTCGGGCCACAGGCTGTATTCGCCGATTTTTGCAATCAAACGTTCGCTACCACCTTTGGGAGTCCAGTAGGCTTCCAGGTCGCCCACCGTCGAGTGTTTGCCGGAGCGGGTCAGGTTAACGCTTACCTCGCCTTGCTGGTTTGCCGGGTCAAAGCGGATGCCTGCGGATGACAGATCCAGGGCGTAATCCGGTTGGCCCTGGCGTATCACCACTGGAATGGCAAAACTCAACACTATATTGATGGCAGTGGAGGCACCTTCTGCAAGCGCCGGTGAGTCAGGGGTTTTAGGCGGTGGCAGGGCACGAAACATCAAATGGGACCGATATTCACCCTCGGCCAGGTCGCTTGGCCGCCGCACCGCAATACGCACAGTTTGGCGCTCGTTGGGGGCCAACGTGACCTGACGTGGCGAAAAACGAATCATCTGGCTGGACGTAGGAAACCGTGCAGCCTGCTCGTCCGTCAAATCATCGTAACCACCGCCTTGCTTTGCTTGTTTCTCCACCCATTCCATCCGATAGGTGTTGGTAACCTGTGAGGTATTTATCAGAGTGATTTCTGTGCTTCTTTCACCATGGGCAAGAGAGACGCGGGTGGGGTTGATCAGTAGGTTGGCCGAAGCCTGCCAAGAGATCAAAAGCAGAAACACGGTGGTCAAACATTGGGTAATGAGTTTCACGGTTCGGTCCTATTATTGTGATCAGGCGTATTTTTGACAGGTTGCCCTGTTCAGCAACTAATATGCCAGGTCCAGATCTATGAACAGCAGGTAGCTGGCAACGCTCTGGTAGTGCTCCGCCGGGTTGCCTGATGTGCTCAGGGTGGCGCCCATGCGAAACTGCGCGCTGCCAGTGGCATCCGTACGCACGCTGGCGGGCATGTCAATTGCGGTGATGCTGAAGCGGGCGCCTGGCAATGTCGCGGCGGACAAGATAGGAACCTGGGCAGAGAGATTGATGGTGGTGTAGGGCGGCATACCACTCAGGGTGTAAACGCCCGGGGTGCCAGGTTTGACAGTAAAAATCTGGCTGGTGCTAGTTTGGTTGCCATTGCGGCTAATACTGACGGTGCTTACCGTGTTGTTATTTCGAATGGCAATCTCGCCAAAGCTAAGAGGCGTGTCAATATGCAGCTCAGCCGCCAGTGGTGCGCAGAACAGTAACATCAAAGCAGTTAGGTATCTTAGTTTCACTCCTTACCCCCAAAAACAAAAAGGCCTTCAAGCCCGTGGAGGCTTGAAGGCCTTTGACTAACTAATCTTAGACCTATTAATAGTAGACTTCCACATCAAAGGAGCCTGCGTAGGCGAGGTCCTGATAGTTGGCGCTGGTTGATGCGGCAGCGTTGGTACCCAGAGTTGCACCAACGGTGAATGTTGCACCACCGGACGCGTTAGTTTGGAATTCGCCTTCACCGGAAGCCAGGGTAATGTTTTGCGCTGAGGTGCCGGTCCGGTAAGCAGTAAATTCAGATAAAAAGAACTGCGGTGTGCCTGGGCCTGTAGCAGCAGTTACAGGAATGGGGCCGGTTGGCACCCGTAAATTCAAAGTGCTGAAAGGCGCGGTACCTGCCACAGTGAACACTGGGCGCGAGGGGGTTCCACCAATTGAAGTGAGTTTAGCATCGCCTTCACCTTCTGTAACGCAATCTGCCGGAATTTGGGCGGCCAGCGGAGTGGCTGGGTTGGCCGGCATGGCAAGGCCGGTGCACGTGTCGGCGGCTACGTCTGCCAAGGCACGTACCTGGCCAAAATCCAGCTGGCCGGTAAAGGTAAAGTCAATGGCATTGTTAACAGTAACCGAAGCAGGAACGCTGACGGTTTCAGCAAGGGCGGAGCTGGCGCCGATCATCAGGGCTGCAATTGTGATGGCTTTGGTCAGCTTGTTGAGCTTGATCATGTTGATAGTTCCTATCAAGTGGTATTTAACTGGTTGTTTGTGCGCCCTCTTCAGTTGTTCCTACAGAGGCGTAATTAATCTATCGGCACTGCTTCTCAAAGCTTGAATATTTTTTTGAACTTGTTCTTATCGTGTTGATTGATGCAGTGGTTGTTCAGCTTTGCTGTAGGGGGCTCTAATACTATAGGCCAGCGGGTAAAGCTTGCTGGGGGCTCTCCCCCTTATTCACTTTTGGCTGAAGGTCATGGTGTAATACTGCAATTTGCTTTTGGGCCGGGTTTGTTGTTATTCAGCTCCTGAGGGTGTTGCCTGGCCGCCTTTGTTGACCTGTCCTGTTATCCCGCAGGGGGAGAGTTGTCGTCTCAATGGGTTTGGGTCGCGTATCTAGCAGAGCCGCGGGCACTGTGAACGGCACAGTCTAAGCGGAAGAATTGCTACCTGACCATGAAGGTGACTCTTGTGCGGCAGAAGCCATGACAAAGCGTAGTGCGCGTTACATGCTGCGCTCCAGCCTTTGGCTGATCCCGTTGCTGGCCCTGGTTACCGGGTTTGTGGCGGCCTTGCTGCTGGTGCAGCTGGATATGCGCGTTGATGCGCAGCTGCGCAGGCTTTTGCCTGGCTTCCTGCAGCCCGGCCCTGAGGGTGCACGCCAAGCCCTTGCCACCATTGGCAGCTCAATGATTACTGTGGCCGGGGTGGTGTTTTCCATAACCATAGTGGCGCTGTCTCTGACCGCCAACCAGTACAGCCCCAGAGTACTGCGCAACTTCATGCGCGACCGGTTGAACCAGACCGTGCTTGGGGTGTTTGTGGGGGTATTTGTTTACAGTCTGCTGGTTCTGCAAGCCACTGGCTCTACCCGCGAATCGTTTGTGCCTTTATTGGCGCTGTGGGTGGCCGTTGCCATGGTCATCGTCAGTATCGGCTTCCTGATTGCCTTCATCCACCATACCGCCACCTCAATTCAGGTGTCCGAAATACTGGCGCGCATCACGGCCGAAACCGTCGAGGCGTTTGAGGCGGTACGCAAAACGTCGGCGGAGGGGCGCTCTTCATCAGTGGGATGCGATGACTTGCAGCACCTGGACTGGCGCACGGTTCCTTCTCATGCATCCGGTTATGTGCAGGATATTGACCTGGAAAAGCTGTTTCAGCTTGCTTGCGGCCAACAGCTTGTCGTGCGGGTGGAGTGCCCGGTAGGGGATTTTACGGTGGCGGGCCGGCCGTTGGTATCGGTTAGCGGCACAGATGATATATCGCCTAAGCTTATCGCCGGCATCAATCGGCTGTTTGGAGTCAGCTCCTATCGCACCATAGAGCAGGACCCGGCCTTTGGCGTGCGCCAGATAGTGGATATTGCGCTGCGCGCGTTGTCGCCAGGCATCAGCGATGCCACCACCGCCATCAACTGCGTGGATTATCTGGGTGTGGTGCTGCACCATTCCCTTAACATTCAACTTTTGCCGGAGGTGAGAGCGGAGGGCGCCAATCCCCGGCTGGTATTGCGGCATCTGCAACCGGAACATCTGCTAGATGTGGCGCTCAACGAGGTGCGGCACAGTGCCAGCAACAATTTGGCTGTTCTATTGCGGTTGCTGCGCGTATTGCGACAGTTGCGCGAAACGGTGGCTGCACCGGGTGTACGGGCTCATCTGCGATACCACACCCAGTTGATTGCTGACGATGCAGAGCGGTGCCTGCTCAGTGCAGCGGATAAGGCGGAAATTGTCCGCGCGGCTGATCGAGCCTTGGCGGCCAAGTACAGCGCGAGCTAAGATGTGCGGCAGTAGGTGGTGTGGTTTACCCCGTGCACTTGAGGTTGAAATAAGCTAACCCTCAAGGGCCGCCGTTGGCCGGTGGTGTTGGTTACCAAGGGGGGCGGAGCTTTTGGAGCTTTTGAAAAGTTGAGCGGAGTTGAGATATGCCACCGCTCTGGGCGAGCTTTGCGGTGCAGCATCTGGCAAACCGGGGCCGCCTGCAATCTTTGCTGGGAGGGGATAGCCCGGCGGGCAAAAACTTCCGCCGGGCTCACGGTGGTTTGGCTGAGCGGGTGTGTTAGGGTCTGTTGACGTTCCCTCATCACCACTGCTGGAGGCCATTTTTTCGTCTGGCTAGGCAGAAGGAGTGCA
>CAYNST010000125.1:0-9953 GCA_964399955.1 uncultured Cellvibrionaceae bacterium
TTGAGGAACCTCCCGTGGTTGAGGAACCTCCCGTGGTTGAGGAACCTCCCGTGGTTGAGGAACCTCCCGTGGTCGAGGAACCCCCGGTAGTCGAGGAACCCACACCGGTCATCTTGCCGGTGGCTGATGCGGGCCGCGATATACAGGTCACCAGCAACGAGCTTGCAAGGCTGAACGCAGAACTCTCGCAGCCGGCGCAGGGCAATGACGCGGCACTGATCTACCAGTGGCGGCAGCTTAGCGGGCCGGCATTGCGCTTTGTGGAAGAGGGGGAGGAAAATTCCGTCACGGCGCGGTTCATTGCCCCGGCGGTGACCAGCGCGGCAGAGGCTGAGTTGGAGTTGACTCTTAGCCAGGGTGACCTGCTGGCCCGCGACCGTGTGACAGTGAATATTCAGCCCTGCATGCAGGATGCCGGGGTCGTGTATGACGACTGTATCGCAGCGCCCTTTGGCCCCTTGACCGCTTATGAGTCCAGCGCGGCTCGGGGAGAGCTTCACCAGATAGCGGGCGAGGGTGACTATCACCTGAACTGGCAGCGGGTGGACACAGGTGAAGCGGATCGAGGAGAGGTGCTGGAGATAAGCTGGATGGGGCACGACGGGCAAGCCGCGAACCGTGTCAACGGCTGGTTTGGCATTGCTGCTCAGGGCCCAGGTGGCGAGAGTGCCGACTTGACCGCCTATGCGCAAGGTGCCATCCGTTTTGACATGCGGGTAAGGTATCAGGAAGCGCCCAACAGCCCCACGCCTTTCATATTCAAGATGGAGTGCGGCTTTCCATGCACCAGCGCTGAACTGGCCATGCCCGGAGCGGAGCAGGCCTATGAGTGGCAGACTTACACCTATAGTATGGCCGAGCTGGCAGCGTCCGGACTGCAATTGGACCAGGTGAGCTATGCCTTTGTGATTCAGCCACTTTGGCAGCAACAGCAGCAGCGGGTGACCGTGCAAATAGACAATGTGCACCTGCTGGAGGAGTACGAGCGCCCGCCGGCCGCAGACGGTTGCCCGGCGGCGGGCAATATCCGTTACACCCTGGCGCGCGCCAGCAACCCCACCGCCGATCAGCAGGATGCCTACCAGCGTATCACCCGGGCCATGGATGAGGCGGTCAAGCAGTATAACTGCTACACCAATTTGCAACGCAGTCTCAACGTCAGCTACAACCCGTCGGTGGCCACAGCGGACGGCAACTTCAATGGCTCTATTCGCTTTGGCTCACGGGCGTCCATGCACCCGGTAACGGCCATGCACGAGGTATCCCATGTGCTGGGCATTGGCACCACCAGCAATTACCGCAACCTGGTGCGCAATGGGGCGTATACCGGGGCCCGAGGTACGGCTCAGCTGCGCGCCATTTCCGGCAAGCCTGACGATCAGGTACGCTCCGACGGCACGCACTTCTGGCCGCATGGTTTGAATTACATATCCGAAGGCGGCACCGCGCAAGACCTGATCAACCACTGTCTGATGGTCGAGGCGATAGTGGCGGACTTGAACCTGTAGCGCCGAATGCCGGCGCTACTGCTTGAGCAATCCAGCCGAAGCTCCTGCCTGCGCCTGTGGTTGCAGGCCGACTTCAGCGCAGGTGCTGTGGACTCATCAGAGGCTTCAACCGGGGGGTAAAGACGGCGCCTTGAACAGGCTGGGAATGAGGTTATCATGGCGGCCTTCTTGCTCCCGGACCACTGCCAATGTTTCACATTGCCCTGTACGAGCCGCGCATTGCCCCCAATACCGGCAATATCATTCGCTTGATCGCCAACAACGGCTGTTTTCTGCACCTGATTGAGCCTCTGGGTTTTGATTTGGAGGAAAAAAAGCTGCGCCGGGCGGGGCTGGATTACGCCGACCTGGCCAAGGTCAGCCAGCACCCAAACTACGCGGCCTTTCTGCAGGCGGTGGTTGGGCAGCGCATCCTTGCCTGCACCACTAAAGGCCGCCGACCCCACGACCAAATTCAATATCAGGTGGGGGATGTGCTGTTGTTTGGCTCGGAAACCTCCGGGCTGCCCGTTGAGGTGCGGGAGTCAATCCCGCCCGAGCAACGCTTGAGAATACCCATGCAGCCCAACAGCCGCAGCCTTAACCTGTCCAATGCGGTGGCCATTGTCAGTTATGAAGCCTGGCGGCAATTGGGTTTTGCCGGCGGTAGTTAATACTTACCAACGGCCAGTAGATTCAGTGGCGGCCGACCGGTCAATAGCAGACTAGACTAGACTTAACTTGACTGATATCAACAGTGCAAGGGTGGTCTGCAAAAGATGACGCTAGACGAACTTCAACAGGATCAGGCGCAGCAGCGGCTGACCCTGGCCGTGTTTACACCGCACCTGCAAGGGTTTTACCTGGGCGAGCTGGTGAATCAAATCCGCCAGCTGTGTCTGCAGAAGGGCCACCAACTGGTGCTGATCTGCACCGACGGCTTTGGTGAATACTCCTCCGACCTGCACTTGGCCGGTCTAGATGCGGCCATCATCATTCGCAATGCAGTGGCCCCCGCGCTTGCCGAAAACCTGCGGGGGTTGCAGATCCCCTGTGTGGCCATTGCCTATGACTACTTCCCACAGCCCATTCCACTGGTCTCTTCGGACAACGAGCAGGGTGTGCGCCTGGCCTTCCAGCACTTGCTGGCGGCAAACCGGCAAAGCATTGCTTTTGTGGGAGACCTGAGCCACTACGACTTGCGCAAGCGGTACGAGGCCTACTGCCAACTGAGCGAAGAAAACGCTTTGCCGGTGCGGGAAGATTATCTGTTCACCGTCAGCAACACGCTTTTTGCCGGCGGCCAGGCGGCGGCAAAAGAGTTCATGCAACGCCAGTGCGACGCCGACGCCATCATCTTTGGCGCCGGCCTGACCGGAATGGGTTTTGTCCAGTACATGAACAGCGTTCATCCCAGTCGGGCACGCGACTTGTCCTACCTCTGTTTTGACAGCAACCCGTTAATCCCGGTGTTTTCCCCGGAAATGCACTGCCTGGACCAGAACTTCGATCAATTGGCCGGTCGCAGCCTGGCGGTGATCGAGGCACTGATGCGCGGAGAGCCGGTTGCTCCGCAAACTCTGGTGCAGCCCAAGCTGGTGGGTTCCGCGCCCGCCGGCAGCGAAGGGCTGGACAATTCCCTGGCCACCTGTGTTGATCTGCCGGAGCTGCAAAATCCGCACTACATGAAAGCCCTGCTCGCCAACCTGCACGACTGGCCAAGGGAAATAGGCGCATCGCAGCTGGAGCAGCTGATGAGCATTGCGCCGCTTTTTCCTCGGCTGCTGGATTCTGCGTTTTTGTCTCGTTATTACGTGGATGAAAAACAACGGACCTGGGTAAAACACACCAAAACATTGGATATGCAAGGCGGTTGCAGCATGGACGCCAACGACGCAGACAGCCTGTGCCGCGCGCGCGACTTCCCGCCGGTAAGTATCCGGCAACAGTGCGGCCCGGCCTACGACATCTGCACTCACTTGCCCATTCACCTCAACGGCAGGCTTTGGGGCTTTCTCAGTTTGATGGGCGGCGGAGCCGGTACGGCAGCACCCAGCAGTTATTTTGGCTTTGCCGGCTATATGGAGTCGGTTGTGCAGTTGTATGAGCAGGAGCTCACTCTGATGCAACTGGAAAAGGCCTTGGCGGCTCCGGCGCGGCAGGACAAACACAGCGCCGCCACCAAAGTGGACCCGGAGGCCAGTATCCATTGGAGTGCCACCACAGGCATTACCCTCTGGGCCGAAAAATCCCTGGCTTTGCTGGGCTTCACTACGCCTATAGAGCGCAATATCTATCAGAATCTGGATATCACTGACCGACTGCATGTGTCCGATGTGGAGGCGGTGCAGCAGGCCATGGATGACTGCTGCAAAAACGGTTCAAACATTCGACTGTTTGTGCGGCTCAAATCCAAAAATGGCGATTATCTGCCGGTATTGATGACAGGCAAAGCCATTGAAGAGGATCATCAGCGGCCAGGCATTAATTTCTGCATTGGCCTGCAGGCCAGCGAATAATCATGAGCGTCTGCCCAGCATGATCGACTTTGACCCGGTCCACCTGCAAAAAGAGATGTTTGCCTTTGGCCTGATGGGTGTTATTGTCATTACCGTGCTGATTAACCTGTTTGTGATTAACAAATATCTGGAGATTCGCAGAGCCAATCGTCTTCTAGTGAAACACCAGTCGCTGATGGACCCGCGGAAACTCGTCAAGGAATATTTTGAAGAGCAGTTCTACGCAACCAAACGCCGCAGCCAGCCGGGCCAGCCGGGCGCGTCCTTGAGCAAGGAGGTGGTGGCTCTGCGCACGGCCTACCTGAAGATTGAGCGGAAGGCGCTGGAGCAGTGCACCCATGAGGAGCAGTTCTGGAAACTGCTCAACGAGCACTTGATGAGGCTGATGAAGGTGCTGATGCCGAGTGCATCCAGCAGGCAAAACGATGTGGCGCAGATGGAAGAAAAAGTCAATCTGATGAAACAGCGCATCAGCAAGCTGGAGCTTAAAAGCGGCGATGAAAACGCGTTGCGCTTTCGCGACAAGGCGCTGCAATCTCTGGACGGTTTTGCCAACCGTTACCGTGGCGCCAATCAAGAACAACAACGCATTGCAGGTTACGTCGACAAGATGGCGGGGGTGGTTAATCTATTTGACGCACCCGAGCGTCGGCGGGCTTATGTGGTGCAGAAGCGCAATAGAAGTTACCTGGAAAAAAGCGAAGGGCATCTGGACAATCTGCAGCACAGTGCCCGCGCCAATGCCGATGAGATTGACCAGTTGCAAAAGCATATCCAGGCCAGCGAAAACGTTGACGTGCTGGAGCGTGAACTCGCCAATTTCAAGCGAGAAAATCTTGAACTGAACAATTATGTCGCCGAGCTGAAAACCGAGCTGTTGCAATTCGGGGTTCGGCTGGGTGAGGCAGAGCAGCACCTGTCCTTAAGCGATATCGGTCAGGGTGGGGCGGCGTCATCCCTGGTCGAAATCTCCGAGCAGATGCTTGAGGCCAACGAGCAGGAAATAGATCGGCTGCGAAGTGTCATCAACAACCAGCGCTCGTCAATCAGCAACATGGAAGACAGTTTGAGATCCTTGGAGTCTTTGTACACTGACCCCGACAGTCCCGACCGGAAAGCCAACGTCGAAAACCTGAAGCGCAACATCAAAGAGTCGGAAACCTGCATTCGCATGTTGGAGTCCGAGCTGGAAACCCTGAAGGATGACGTGCAGCAACTGCGCAACGCCGCAGCGGAGCCGCACATCACCGAAACCGAAAGTCAGCTGCTTGCCGAAGAACTCAAAAGTGTCAAAAAGGAGCTGGACCAGGTGTTGGACCGCAGCCAGCAGCAATTACAGTTGCTGGATTTTGTCAACGAGGCGCTGTCTGCCAGTTCGGTTGAAGATGTTTCTCTATTGATTTTTGGGTCGGTATCCGCTCTGCAGTGCGAGCCCAACCTGATGATTCGCACGCTGGACCGCACCATAGAGCTCACCAGTACAGGGGGCTTGTCCACCAGGGAGAAAATGCTGGTCAACAGCATGCTGCCCAACGAGGTCAACCCCAATGCCCGGGGCGAGTTGTTGCTGAATCTTACCCATATTGCCGGTGTGATAAAAACGCTGGACGGTGCGCCGGCGGCGTCGATGGATCAGCAGCAAATTGTGCAGCTTCTGAAGACCGCCGACCGCGTAGTACACAACCTGATACAGGTGCAGCGCAGCCGGCAAACCAACAAGATATTGTCCAGCTGCGTCAATCAGGTCAAGCACGCATCTTACGACCTGGACAAACTGCTGGAGGGGCAGACCGCACGTAATAAAGTCCTGGTGTCGCAAAGCATCGGTCAAATTCAGGACCTGGCGCGTGCCCGCGGCGTCAGTGCCAGTCATATCGCGGCCTACCAGACGGTAGAGCAGGAAGCCCTGCGTCAGCTCAGCGCCGACGCCAGCGTGCGCTTAAAGCTGCGCAAACGTTTTCTGCAACTTCTGAATGAAATAGAAGCTCAGTCCCCGCCATGATGTGCCCTGCCATCATGGCAGGCCCGGTAATCCTTTTTCCCGCCTCCGAACTGCTGCTGCAAAAGCCTCGTATAGCCTTGTATCTGCAACCTACCGGAGACCTGTATGCAGAAAAAAGTGGCAGTGGTAACCGGCGGTGCGCAGGGCATAGGTCTTGGCATAGTGCAGAAGCTGGTGGCGCAGGACTGGCGGGTGGCGGTATTGGATTGCGACCAGGAAGCCTTGCAGGCGTGCTACCAGACGTATGCGCAGAGGAACGACCAGCTGCTGATGGCGCAAGTGGATGTGGCTGATGAAGACGCCGTACAGCGGGTGGTGGCTCAGGTGCATGAGCGGTTTGGACGCATTGACGGGCTGGTCAATAATGCAGGCATTGCCAAGCCGGAGTCCGGGCCGGTGGAAGATTTGAGACTTGAAGACTGGCACGCGTGGCTGAATGTGGACCTGACCGGCCCGATGTTGCTGTGCAAACACAGTGTGGCCCACCTGCGTGTGTCGGCCGGTGCCATTGTTAACATTGCCTCAACCCGGGCCTGGCAGTCCGAGCCAAACTGCGAAGCCTACGCCGCCGCCAAGGGCGGGCTGGTTGCCCTGAGCCACGCACTGGCCATCAGCCTGGCCGGCCAGGTGCGGGTCAACTCCATCAGCCCCGGCTGGATTGCAGTGGACGACTTCAAAAAACCGTCTTTGCGGCGCACGCCGGATCTCAGCACCCTGGACCATCAACAGCATCCGGCGGGGCGAGTCGGACGCCCGGCGGATGTCGCCAATCTCTGCGCCTTTCTGCTTTCTGAGCAGGCGGGCTTCATCACCGGCGAAGACATCATTGTGGACGGCGGCATGACCCGGAAGATGATCTACCAGTAACCGCTGGGGCTGACCAGGGTTCCCGTCGTCTCCGGCAATGGTTAAGCTTGCCCTCCTCAACAGCAGGAGGCAAACATGGCCATTGGCAATACTTCATCCAGTTTTCACGCCCTGGCGCGGCTGCTGCGCTATGCGCGCGGCTATCGCCGTCGAATTCTTGCGGCGGCAAGCTGCTCGGTGATCAACAAACTGTTTGATATTGCGCCGGAAATTCTTATTGGTATTGCCATCGATGTGGTGGTCAATCAGGAAAGCAGCTTTGTTGCCCGCATGGGCTTTGACTCGCCGCAGCAGCAGATATTTTTGCTTGCGGTACTGACGTTTCTTATCTGGGTGGGCGAGTCGGTGTTTCAGTACCTGTATATGGTGCTGTGGCGCAATTTGGCGCAGCGGCTGCAGGCGGACCTGCGCCAGGATACCTACGAGCATGTGCAACAGCTGGATATGGCCTTTTTTGAGTCGCGCAGCTCCGGCGAGCTGGTGGCCACCTTGAACGACGATGTGAATCAGCTGGAGCGTTTTCTGGATGGCGGCGCCAACGACCTTCTGCAGGTAGCAGTGACCGTGGTGGCCGTTGGCGCAGTGTTTTTTGTGCTTTCGCCCTTGATTGCGCTGCTGGCGTTTACTCCCATCCCGGCCATTATCTGGGGCGCGTTTTATTTTCAGAAACGCGCAGGGCCCCTGTACAACGAAGTGCGTGAAAAGGTGGGCGCGCTGGCTACGCGCCTATCCAACAATTTGGGCGGTATGGCCACCATCAAAAGCTTTACCGCCGAGCAGCGTGAGGCCGATCGGCTGCGCGCGGCCAGCGAAGACTATGTGGAAGCCAATCGCAAGGCCATCGCCGTCAGCTCGGCTTTTATACCGGTCATTCGAATGGCCGTGCTGGCGGGGTTTTTGGCTACCTTCGTGGTGGGCGGCCTGCAGGCACTGAACGGCAGTCTTAACGTCGGCGCCTACGGCGTCCTGGTATTTTTGACGCAGCGGCTGCTCTGGCCCTTGACGGGGCTTGCCCAGGCGATCGACCTGTTCGAGCGCGCGATGGCCAGCACGCGTCGCATACTGGACCTGCTGGCTGTGCCGGTAGGCGTTAAAGATGAGGGCCGGCAGATGTTGCCACAACCGGTTCGCGCTCAAGTGTCCATCCGCGATCTCGACTTTCGCTACGGCAGTGGCCCGGGCGGCGTGGAGCGGATCAACCTGGAGATTGCTGCCGGCACCACCCTGGCCCTGGTCGGCGCCACCGGCTCCGGCAAGTCAACGCTGATCAAGTTGCTGCTGCGGTTTTACAGCCCGGACCGGGGAAGCATCTGCGTTGACGGCGTGGCCATAGATGCGCTCAGCCTCAACCAGCTCCGTGGCATTATCGGCCTGGTAAGCCAGGATGTATTTCTGTTTGAAGGCAGCATTGGAGAGAACATTGCCTACGGCCGGCCGGAAGCCAGCTTGCGGCAGATCGTTGATGCCGCGCGTACCGCAGAGGCCTGGGAATTCATAGAGCGGCTGCCGGACGGCTTGCAGACTTTGGTGGGGGAGCGCGGCATTCGGTTATCCGGCGGCCAGCGGCAAAGACTGTCGCTGGCCCGCGCACTGCTGAAAGACCCGCCGATATTGATCCTGGATGAGGCCACCAGTGCCGTGGACAACGAAACCGAGGCCGCCATCCAGCGCAGCCTCAGGAAGATTGCGCAGGGGCGAACAGTCATCATCATTGCGCACCGCCTGTCAACGGTGGTTCACGCCGAACAGATAGTTGTGCTGGACCAAGGTGCCATAGTGGAGCAGGGCACGCATGCGCAACTGCTGGCCAAAGACGGCTACTACGCCCAGCAGTGGAAGGTGCAGACGGGGCAGGGGGGGTGAACCGCTTGCCCCAACGCCTACTGGGTTCTGCTCATGGGCGTTCCCGCTCCACGACTGTCTCCAGTGCCTGGAACACCGGCAGGCCCTCATCCAGCGCCTGGCGGATGGCGTCGGCTGCTTCGTGAATGGTTTTAAGCTGGCCAATCCGATGTGCATAAACTTCGCGGAGCTCTTCTTCTTCTGCGTGTACGGCCTCCAGCAGGCCTCTGTCCCCTCGAAGCTTGCCCAAAAACACCCGGCCTTCGGTAATCCAATGGCGCCAGTCCTGCTCCTTTACCGGCATCCCGCCCAATTGCCACACTGCCTCGCCCAGTAGCTCAATATGGCGCTCGTGCATCTCCACTATGTCCCGTAGGCCTTCTATAAAATCCGGGCTGGAGGCAGACTCCAGTGCCAGCTCCAGGCTGGATATGATATCCACGTTCAGGCGAATCAGTTCATTAAGGCTGGAGATGGTATCTGCTTTGCCGAAAGATGCGGTGATTTCAGCCATAAGGGCCTCTCAATCTCTTCTTGTAATAGGGTCGGAAGCGGTGTTTACTGCCTATTGATACTTACCTATGATGGCTTCCGGACCACCCTTTTTTGGCAAAGCCGCAGCCGCAGCCAAGCTTGGCGCGCAGCCTGTCGCCTGTCTCAACCTTATTGTGTTAAGTAATGGGAATATGCTCACGCATCACACTATCAACTACATCGAAATGCCCGCCGTAAGCCTTGAAGCAACCAAAGCCTTTTTCCAAAAAGTGTTTGGCTGGCAGTTTGTGCATTACGGGCCGGACTATTGCAGTTTTACCCAAACCGGAGTGGACGGCGGCTTTTTTCGCGCAGAGCAGCAGATCAACACGGCCAGCGGCAGTGCTCTGGTGGTAATGTTCAGTGAAGACCTGGAAGCCACACTGGCCGCAGTGCAGGAGGCCGGGGGACCTGTGAGCATGCCAATCTTCAGTTTTCCGGGCGGCCGGCGCTTTCACTTCACCTGTCCCAGTGGCAATGAGTTTGCCGTCTGGTCCACATAACGGACTGCAGCCGCTGCCATTGCAGAATACGGGGGGGAGGGATAGCATGACGCACTCTTGTGGTGCAATACGGACGGTTACATGGCTTATCTTAACAATTGGCTGCGGGAGCTGGCTCAGCTGTTGGGCATAGAGCCCAACACGACCAGCTATACCGAAAAGCTCATTTCCGCCCTGGGGGCCTTTTTGGGAATTGCCG
>CAYNST010000126.1:0-9785 GCA_964399955.1 uncultured Cellvibrionaceae bacterium
TTTCATGATCTGGTAGGCTTCGCAGATCAGCTGCATGTCGCCGTATTCAATGCCGTTGTGCACCATTTTGACAAAGTGACCCGAGCCGTTTTCGCCAACCCAGTCGCAGCAGGGCGTGCCGTCTTCTACCTTGGCGGCAATGCTTTGAAAAATGGGCTTCAGTACAGGCCAGGCCTCTTTGCTGCCGCCGGGCATGATGGAGGGCCCGGTCAATGCGCCTTCTTCCCCGCCGGATACTCCCGCCCCCACAAACAGCAGGCCTTTTTCCTGCAGGTAAGCCGAGCGCCGATTGGAATCCGGATAATGGCTGTTGCCACCGTCAATGATGATGTCACCGGCGTCCAGGTGCGGCAGCAGTTGCTCGATCACCTGGTCCACCGCGCGACCGGCCTGAACCATGATCATGACCTTGCGCGGCTTGGCGAGAGACTCTACGAATTCTTCAATGGTGCTTGCGCCACGAATGGATTTGCCCTGCGCCCGACCTTTCAGAAACAGCTCCACCCGGGACTGGGTGCGGTTGTACGCCGTAACGGTGAAGCCTTTGCTGGCCATGTTCAGAATCAGATTTTCGCCCATGACGGCAAGGCCGATAAGACCGATGTCGGATTGTGGTTTCATAGTGATGGATACTTATTCCTGATGGTCGTAAATGGACAACCAAGCCCACTGCTGCGCCGGGCCTAGGCCTTTAAGCAGCGAGAAGTTCGGCTGGTCAGCTCGGCGGGGCGTCTGCATCACCCACAAAAATAGCCGGTAAACATACCACCAATCAGCAAAGGATGGAAACTCCCGCCCCTCCACAAGCGCCCCTGCAGGGCACTTGCGGATGTAAAAAGCGCGACCGCAGCACAAGCTGACTGCACCTCGGCAACAGCGGCTTCATACTGCCGGCGAATGCAACGTCGTTCAAAGCCTGACGAATTTTCGCGCGCCAGATGGCTGTCAAACTGGATTTCCCCCCGGAGGCTGTTTATCCTACCGCCTCGCAAACTAGCCAAAAAATGCATAATAAACAGCTAACGGAGATCCACTGCAGTGTCGCAATCAAATAATCTCGACCGCACGGCCAAGCTTCGCTTAAGAGAAAAACTGGGGTACGGGGTCGGAGATCTCGGGTTCAACCTGTACTGGACGACCATCGCCTCGTTCCTGGCCGCTTTTTACACTGACGTCTTTGGGATGTCCGCCGCTGCAGCAGGCACCATGCTGTTTACCACCAAAATCATTGATGCCTTCACCGATCCAATGATGGGCGCTCTGGCCGACCGCACCAAAACCCGGTTCGGCAAATTCCGCCCTTATCTGCTGTGGGCCAGCCTGCCAATGGCGGGCGCTGCGGTGATGACCTTCACCACCCCTGACCTGGACAGCACCGGCAAAATCATCTGGGCCTACTGCACCTACACCTTCATGATGCTGATGTACACGGTGCTCAGCACGCCCTATTCCGCCTTGTCCGGCGTGATGACGGCACGCAGTCAGGAGCGCACCTCGCTGATCAGTATCCGCTTTATCTTTGCCTTTTCCTGCGGGGTGTTCGTCAACTACTTTACCCTGGATCTGGTGCAGTACTTCGGCCAAGGCGACGCGGAGAAAGGCTGGCAGCTGACCATGGGCATGTACGGCCTGATCGCAGCGGTGGTATTTTTCATCACCTTCATCAGCACCCGCGAGCGCATCCAGCCACCGGCGGCACAAAAAACCGACGCCATTCAGGACATCAAGGATCTGCTGGCAAACAGACCGTGGGTCATACTTTTTGCGCTGGCCATGATCATCATGATGACCATCACCATGCGCGGGGGCTCGGCCTACTACTACTTTACCTATTTCGTCGAGCGGCCAGAGCTGTTGGGCATGTACCTGGGCCTGCAAATGGTGGCCTATGCGGTAGGGGCCGCCTGCGCGCCCTTGATGACCCGCTATCTGGATAAGGCCAAACTGCTGATGCTGTTGATGGGTATAGTCGCGGTGCTGTCCATTGGCTTCACCTTTGTGCCCAAACCGGACAACAACGGCGTTATCACCGTCGGCCAAGAGTCGACCGTCACCCTGGACGCACGCGAACTGGTGGGCGGCGATGTGCATGAGCAGGCCAGCTACCAGTGGCAGCGGCAGGAAAAGTCCTTCTGGTTCTTTACCAAGCAGGTGGACATACCCGGCAGCAACGAGCAGACCGTAACACTGGAAAATGCTCGCGGGCAGGCGATCAGCGTGTTGGTGACGGACGGCCAGGGCAATGTGATTGACAGCAGCAGCCTGCCCTGGGAAATTTTTGTCATGTTCGTCCTGAACGTACTGATCAGCCTGGCGCTGGGTCCAAAGTCGCCGCTGACCTGGTCCATGTACGCGGATGCCGCGGACTACAACGAGTGGAAAAACCACCGCCGCGCCACCGCCATGACCTTCTCTGCCGCCACCTTTTCACAAAAACTGGGCGGAGCGCTGGGCTCTGCGATCATGCTGTGGGTGCTGGCCGCCATCGGTTATGCCGCCAATGAGGCGCAATCCGGCGCCTCCCAAACCGGTATTGTGGTGGTGCAAACCCTGGTGCCGGGCCTGTTTGCCCTGCTTGCGGTTATTGTGACCAAATTCTATGACCTCACCGGCAGCACGTTGGAGCAGATTCAGATTGACCTGCAAGCCCGCGAAGAGCAGAACACTACCAACTGACGCTCATCAACCCATTGCCAAGGCGCTATTGAGTAGCTTCAATAGCGCCTTTTTTACTGATTGTGGAGTAACTTTCATGCTGCAGGCCTCAAATAACGGCGAACGCTTCGAGCTTTTGGACCCGACCGCCATGCCCCGCTCGGCGGGCTTCCTCTGGAACCGGCATATGATGATTCAGGTGAACTGCCGCGGTTACGCCGTGGCGCAGTTCATGCAGCCGGAGCCGGCCAAGTACATGTACGCGCCCAACCTTGAAGCCAAAACCTTCATGCAGCCGGAGCAACCCTACTACAGCCACCACCCCGGCCGCTTTGTCTACCTGAAGGACGAAGACAGCGGCGAGCTCTTTTCCGTGCCTTATGAACCTGTGCGCAGCAAACAGGACAGTTTTTGTTTTTCGGTAGGCAAAAGTGACATTTGCTGGAAAGTCGAGCATCTGGGCCTGCAAGTTGAGTGGAGCCTGACCCTGGCGCCGGACGACGTAGTGGAGCTGTGGCGGTTGAATATCCGCAACCTGTCGGGCCGACCACGCAACATCAGCGTTTACCCCTACTTCCCCATCGGTTACATGAGCTGGATGAACCAATCGGCGCGCTACCGTCCAGAGTTGGGCGGTGTAGTGGCCAGTTGTGTCACGCCCTATCAGAAAGTGGCGGACCACTTCAAAAACAAGCATTTCAAAGATAAAACCTTTCTCCTGCACGACCGCGAGCCGGTCAGTTTTGAGACCAACCGCGAAGTGTTTGAAGGCGAAGGCGGGCTGCATTACCCCAGCGGCGTGCAGGCAGAGACATTGAGCAACGGCGACGCCATTTACGAAACGCCCGTCGCTGCACTGCACTACCGCCTGGCGCTGGCAGCGGAGCAGTCCGAGACTTACCGCTTCCTGCTGGGTCCGGCCTTTGACGACGCGGAAGTTGCCGACAAACGCAGCTACTTTGACGATGCTGATTTCGCCCAGGCGCGGGCCGAGTACAGTGCCTACGTTGCCAAGGGCAAGGGCGTCATAGAAATCAACACGCCGGACCCCCACTTCGACCAGTTCGTCAACCACTGGTTGCCGCGCCAGGTCTATTACCACGGTGACGTCAACCGCTTGACCACCGACCCGCAGACGCGCAACTACCTGCAGGACAATATGGGCATGAGCTACATCAAGCCCGATGTGGCCCGCAATGCGTTCATTCACGCGCTGGGCCAGCAAGAAGAGACCGGCGCCATGCCCGACGGCATTTTGCTGCTGGAAGACGCCGAGCTGAAATTCATCAACCAGATTCCACACACAGACCACTGCGTCTGGCTGCCGGTGTGCCTGCGCGCCTATCTGGATGAAACCAACGACTACGCCATCTTTGATGTCCAGGTCAAAGACTTCAAGGGCGAGCATACCGCCTCCGTATTTGACCGCATCAGCAAGGCCATGCGCTGGTTGCTGCAGGCCCGCGATGAGCGGGGCTTGAGCTACATTGCTCAGGGTGACTGGTGCGACCCCATGAATATGGTGGGTTACAAGGGCAAGGGCGTATCCGGCTGGCTGTCCGTCGCCAGCGCCTACGCGCTGAACCTTTGGGCGGAGATGTGCGAGCAGATGAACCGCGCTGAACTGGCTGCGGAGTTTCGTGCCGGGGCCGCCGAGATCAATCAGGCGGTCAACAACCAACTGTGGGACGGCAACTGGTACGGGCGTGGCATCACCGACGACGGCGTGGTGTTTGGTATCAGCAAAGACCAGGAAGGCCGCATCTTCCTTAACCCCCAGAGCTGGGCCATGCTGGCGCAGACCGCCGACGAAGAAAAGCGCCGGCTGATGATAGAGGCTGTTGAGCAGCAGCTGGAAACCCCCTACGGCGTGATGATGCTGGCGCCGGGCTTCACCGCCATGCGCGACGATGTGGGCCGGGTCACGCAAAAACACCCGGGCTCTGCGGAGAATGGCTCCATCTACAACCACGCGGCGGTCTTCTACGTTTACAGTCTCTACACCATTGGCGATGCAGACCGCGCCTACCGGCTGATGCGGCAGATGGTCGCCGGCCCGGATACCGCCGATTACCTGCAGCGCGGCCAGATGCCGGTGTACATTCCCAACTACTATCGCGGCGCCTACTATCAGTTCCCGCGTACCGCCGGCCGCTCCAGCCAGTTGTTCAATACCGGCACCGTATCCTGGGTCTACCGCTCCATCGTCGACGGGCTGTTCGGTTTGAAAGGGGATGCGGAGGGTCTGCGCATTGAGCCGCAGTTGCCTTCGGATTGGCAGCAGGCGTCGGTGACCCGCGAATTTCGCGGCGCCACCTTCAAGGTCAGTTACCAGCGCAGCAGTGAGGTCAAAACAATGCAAGTGCAGGTTGACGGTCAGCTGCAGAATTCTGCGCACATTGCCGCCCTCGAAGCCGGCCGCACCTACAACGTTGCGGTCACTCTGCCACAGGCGTAACCTAGGCCCGGCCACCGGCGGTATGCCGGTGGCCACCAGTACGGAACCCATGCATGAACCCCAACCCCCCTACCCACAAACCGGTATTGATCATTTGCTTCGGCGTCAGTGGCAGTGGCAAAACCACGCTCGCCCAGCACCTGGCCAAACAGTTTGACTTCTGTTTCGTTGAGGCGGACGACTTTCACCCGCCCGAGAACAAGGCGCACATGTCCAGCGGCAAGCCCCTGACCGACGCCATGCGCGAGCCGTGGATAGATGCCCTCTGCGAGCACATTCGCAGGCAGTTTGCCCTGGGGCAGAGCTGCGTCATGGCCAACTCCGGTCTGCGCCGTCTGCACCGCCAGCGCTTTCGCGACATTGGCCAGCGCACCCTGTTTTTGCACCTGACCGGCCCCAAGGACCTGATTCGCACCCGTATGGAGACCCGCAGCGGTCACTACATGCGCCCCGAGCTGCTGGACAGCCAATTTGAGGCGCTGGAAGTGCCGCAGGGAGAACCCGACATACTCACGGTTGATATATCACAGACCATTCCCCGCATCGCCAGCGAAGCCGACGCCCATGTGCGCGAGTTTCTGGCGGCAAACGCCTCCTGAATGCGCAGCCACGGCTGCACCTGCAGCCGTGCACTTGCCGCCTTTTGTTTTAACCTGTAAGGCGGATCCCGCGGGAGCAACGGTTTGAATCTGACCCTATCCACGCTCGACTGGGCCGTCATTGGCGGCTACCTGATGTTTCTGGTGGCCATGGCGCTGTGGCTGTCACGCAGTCAGCACAGCCGGGAAGACTATTACCTGGGCAACCGCACCCTGGGCGCCTGGCCGGTGGCCATCTCCGTGCTGGCCACGCAATGCTCCACCAACAGCATTCTGGGGGCGCCGGCATTTGTCGGTTTTGCCGAGGGCGGCGGTCTTAAATGGCTGCAGTACGAGCTGGCCCTGCCGCTGGCCATGATTGTATTGATGCTGTTTGTGATGCCGGTATTCCGGCAAATGCGCCTGCTGTCCGTTTACGCCTACCTGGAAACCCGATTCGACCTGCGCACCCGGCTTGCCTTGAGCGGTTTATTTCTGTTTGTGCGGGCTTTTGCCACGGCGGTTACCGTCTACAGCGTGGCCCTGGTCATTGACCTGATCACCGGCATAGGCTTTTTCTGGTCGGTGGTGCTGCTGGGACTGTTCACCGTGGTGTACGACGTTTTGGGCGGCATGCGAGGGGTGGTTTACAGCGATGTGCTGCAGATGGGCATACTGGTGAGTGTGCTGATACTGCTGCTGGTGTTGCTGCTCAACGACACCGGCGGGCTGACCGGCATGCTTGGGGATCTGAGCGACTCACGCCGGCAGGCCCTGGATTTTGCCAGCCACGGCCTGGGCGACGGCGAAACCTTTGCCTTTTGGCCCATGTTGTTCGGCGGCTTGTTTTTGTATCTGGCCTATTACGGCTTTGACCAGAGCCAGGTGCAGCGCGAGCTGTCCACCAAAAACCTTGCCACCACCAACCAGGTGTTACTGATCAACGGCCTGTTGCGCTTTCCACTGGTGGCGCTTTACTGCCTGATCGGTGCGGCGCTGGCTGTTTACGCCGTGCAGAACCCCGCATTTATCCAGGCCCTGCCCCTGCGCGAAAACGCCCCGGACTACAACCTGGCAGTGCCTCTGTACATGAT
Organism: uncultured Cellvibrionaceae bacterium; assembly: GCA_964399955.1. Taxonomy (GTDB): domain Bacteria; phylum Pseudomonadota; class Gammaproteobacteria; order Pseudomonadales; family Cellvibrionaceae; genus CAYNST01. The sequence continues at coordinate 6,786 of CAYNST010000126.1, forward strand.
AACCGCGCTGCCCGCCGGGCTGGTGGGGCTGGCGTTGGTGGCCTTGTTTGCCGCTGCCATGTCGTCGCTGGATTCGGTCATCAATTCCCTTAGCGCCACCACTATGGAGGACTTTGTCCGCAGACTCAGCCCCCGGGAGCGCAGCCCCCGTGCAGAGCTGTGGCTCTCCCGCCTGATCACCTGTATCTGGGGGGTTCTGACCCTGATATTTGCCTTCTTCGTCGGTGACATTGCCCCCACGGTGCTGGAAGCCATCAACAAGATTGGCTCCCTGGCCAACGGCCCAATCCTGGCCGTATTTGCACTGGGGATGGCTACTCGCTGGGCGTCCGGTCCCGGCGTCATTGCGGGTCTGGTGGGGGGGCTGCTGTTCAACGCCGCGTTCTGGCTGTTCTTGCCGCAGGTGTCCTGGCTTTGGTGGAATCTGTTTGGTTTCATCGCCGCAGTGGTCATTGCCGCGCTGGTGGCCCGGCTGCAGCAACACCTCGACGCCCGCTCCAAGACTGCGGCTGCGCTTCCCGCCTGGACAATTTATATCACCAGGGAACACCGGGTAGGTTTGGCGGCCCCGGCGGCACTGCTGGGGTATTTTCTGCTGATAGGCGCATTGCTGCTATTGCTGCAAGCCTGGCCTTGACAGGCGCGTTCAGAGCCCCCGGTTTTGCGGATCGTCATCAGGTGACGCATCGGCCGCGTCCGGGTTCAAGTCAAAATCAAAATCAGCCTCGTCCATGTCGTCGGCCATACTGAACCCTGACGGATTCCCCTGCGCGTCCTCAGGATCTACCGCCTCCCCTGCCTCCTGCTCTGGCGCCGGATTGGCCGCACCGGCATCTGCCGCGTCCTCCCCGGCAAGCTGTGCCTGCAATTCGTCCTCCAGATCATCAAGCCCAAAGTCGTCCTCAACTACCGGTGTGGCCGCAGAGCTGGCCCAGGGGCTGGCAGCTTGCAGCTCGGCTTCGTCAGGCGGATCTGCCGGATCGTCCAGATCCTCCATGGGTGGCTCTTGTTCGTCGTCGGGAATGGCGCTGGGTTCCACTTCGTCGACCTCAGCGGCCACACCGGCGCGGGCACGCAACTGCCGGCGAATGAACCAGACCGCACCGGCCAGCAACACGACGTTGAGCAGCCCCAAAACCGTATAGATCGCCCACCGCCACGGGGACACGTCGGACTCGGCCGTGGTCTCTGCTGGCGCATCCACCTCTGCGCCCTGCAGACTCTGCAAAGGTTCTTCATCTGCGGGAGCCGGCTGGAAAGGCGCCAGTGGCTCGGCGGGCAGCACAAGCGGCTCCAGTGTAAAATCAAAACTGTCCCCCTGCCGATCTTCTCCGCTCACCCGCACCAGCACCTGATGATCGCCTCCGGCGGTCGGCGGCAAGGACGCCAGCCAGGCCTGATCCGCCACATCGTAGTGCAGGGGGCGCACGATGCGGCGCCGGTCCGGCCCAATGACCGTTGCAACAATGCGGGTGGACTGGGGCGGGATGTCAGCCGCCTTGGAGCTGACCCTTAGAGTGAGTACCCGCGTGCCGTCGGCGCTCCAGTGCTCCTCTATGGCGGCTAAAAAGGGCTGGCGCACGGTCAGGCGATGGCTGAAGCTGCGCTGAAAGGTTTTACCGTCCACCGATAACCGCACCACGTAGGCTCCCAAACGGGCAAACTGGGTCAGCGCGTGGCGATAGTGCCCCTCCGGCGAAGCCTCTGCAAATGCAAAGCGGTGGCTGTACACCTCGCTGTCGGGTTGCGGGCCGTCAATGGCCTCAAGGCTCAGGCGAATATCCAGCAGTTTCAGAAAGTCTGCATTATTCAAAGGTGACTCGCCGTCCTCAAACCGAAAGGACAGCTCCACCGTGTCGCCGTGCAACAGGTTATTGGGCAGTGGTTTGACCCGCAGGTTGAGATCACTGACCACGGTCACTCGACTGCCGGGGGCCGGTTTACCCTGCAGTTGCCAAAGCCCGGGTGCCGGCTGGGACACAGTGATCAGGTCATAGTCCGCCGCTCGGTGCCAACGCAGTTGGGCCGAGGTCGAATCCGCCCCGAAACTGTTACCGGTGGGCGCCAGCAGGCGGGTTTGGCCTTGCGGATTGCTGCGAAAGATCAGGGCAGTGAACTCCTCCACACGGGCGTCCACCGTAAAGCCCTGGTCGTCCAGGGGCAATTGTTGGGCAGGAGCAACCGCATCAAAGGTATTGAGAAATGCGCGCATGAGTTCATCCGCATTGTGCACCACGGCGGAGGTCGCATCGGTCTCCAGCGCCAGGGTCTGCATCAGCTGGGCGTCGGCTTCATTTGACAGCGCAATGGTGTGCACTTTGAGGCCGGCCAACTGCAGGCGCGGCAGCACCTGCTCAATAACCCGCCGCCGCTCTGAAGCGTTGACCTGCGGGTCCTTGTCGATATCAACCATGCCGTCGGTAAGCAGAATGATATGGCGCTGGTAGCCCGTGCTTGCAGTCGCTGCGTCAAATGCCGCCTGCTCCAGCGCAGCGCCAATGTTGGTAAACAGGCCCCGCGAGTGCACCGACTGGGCTCGGGCGAGTGCAGCTTGGCGCCATTGCTCGTCCACCTGCGCGTGGCCCACCAGCGGCTGGACACCTTCGGCGAACAGCCAGATCCCCGCACGGCTGTCGGCGGGAAGCAGGCGCACCAGGAGGTCGACGGCGGGCCGACGCAAATTGGCAGGGTCATTGGCCTTCATGCTGCCGGACACATCCACCAACAGACGGATGTCGGTCCTGGCGGGCAGATTGTCGGCGGCCGCCAGGCAGGCAAATAGATAAAAGAAAAGGCTGCTCAGCAAAAGCGTGGGGATCTTCATCATAATCTTCCCATGTTGCTGATTCCGGGGGGCGGAGCCTTGCTGACATAGCCGTTGGCGTGAGCGCAGCAGCAACACTTCACGCGCGGTTTGACCGGCGGGCCCGGGTTTCTACAGCGCGTGAACGCGGCCGGCGCCTTGACCGGCCGGGAATCAAACGCTCACGCGGCCCTCTA